>JBGAJY010000001.1:0-153930 GCA_044224705.1 Saprospiraceae bacterium | reverse complement strand
GTATTCCTTTTAATATTTTCTGAATCTGAATAAGGCAACAAACCCTCAACGTAAAAATCATATTCATTGGGGTCATTAACATTAATCAGATTATATAGCCGTATTGAATTTTCATTTAGTATGCTATATAATGCGCGCAAAGTAGTAAAGTGTACGAACCTCGTAGTTTTGGGATCATACTGAGTATCTTTAAATGCACTTGGGGACAACTCAATCTCAAAATAATCCGGGCCATGGCCACTTGCATTAAAAAAATTCTCAGGAACCTCTGGAATCAGACTTGGAAGTACATTTACTGAATAGTCCTTCACCAGATCATTATTACGATCAAAGAAGTCCGGCATAAGCAAATTCAATTGAGTTAATGCAATACAATAAACAGGCTTAAACATTTAAACAGATCAATCTTGGATGTAAGCCACGGCCGATTACTCTAAATACAAGTATTTAACAAAGCACTATTTATCATAGGTTCAACAATAAATTGATTCTTTCTAATCCCTACAAACCCCTCAATTCAACTTACACCCCAACCCCAACCGCTCCATCGCCGCCGCAAAATCCGAATCCGCATTCACCTTGCGCTTGGCCGCCGAAAAGGCCAGTGAATTGCGGTTGGTATTGTCCAACAGGCGCATTTTGAGCGTGTGTGTGCCTTTGTGTTCCGTGCAAAGCCGGTCGATCTCGGCCAGCAGTTTGTCGTTCAGCAGTTCGATCGGGATGTCGAGCGTGACGCTTTCGGTGAGCGTGCCGGCGATGCTGCCAAGCAGTTTGGCGTCGAGGATTTTGAGTTGCATTTCGTCGCTGTTGTAGCGCGACTGGTAGTTGCCCGTGATGAAGAGGCTTTCGCCTTCGTTGAAGAGGTGGCGCCACTTGGCGTAGTCTTCGTTGAACAGCACGATTTCCAGCGAGCTGGTATAGTCCTGCACGGTGAACGACCCGAACCCCGAGCCTTTCTGGCTGATGCGGTGGTTGGCGCGGGTGACGAAGCCGGCGATTTTGACCTTCTGGCCCTTGTAATTTTCGAGTTTTTCAATGGGCAGGGCGTGAGCCTGCACCTCGTGGCGGTAGTCGTCGAGCGGGTGACCGCTGAGGTAGATGCCGATCACGTCTTTTTCCCGCATGAGTTTGGTCAGCAGGTTCCAGGGCTCGGCCTTGGGGATGGCCGGCTCGGGGATGCTGACGGTGTCGGACATGTCGCCGAACAGGGAGTTGGCCGACATGACCTTGTCTTCCTGGTGGGCTGCGCCGTATTTGACCAGGTGCTCGATGAAGGTGTCGTATTTGTCCGAAGGGGCGAAAAAGGTGGCCCTGTGTAGGTTGTCGAAGCTGTCGAAAGCCCCTGCAAAAGCCAGGCTTTCGAGCACTTTTTTGTTCACCGTGCGCAAATTCATGCGCCGCATGAGGTCGAAAATGGTCGTGAACGGCCCATTCTTTTTGCGCTCCTCGATCATGCTTTCGATGGCCGCCTCGCCCACGCCTTTGATGGCGCCGAGGCCGTAGCGGATGTCGCCTTTTTTATTGACCGCAAAATTGACCTTGGATTCGTTGATGTCGGGGCCTTTCACGGCCAGGCCCATGCGCTGGCATTCTTCGAGGAAAAACGTGATCTTTTCGATGTTCGACTGCGAGTGCGTAAGCACTGCGGCCATGTACTCGGAAGGGTAGTGCGCTTTGAGGTAAGCCGTCTGGTAGGCCACGAAGGCGTAGCAGGTGGAGTGCGACTTGTTGAAGGCGTAGGAGGCGAAGGCTTCCCAGTCGGTCCAGATCTTTTCCAGTTTGGCGGCGGGCAGGCCTTTGGCCGTAGCGCCTTCGATGAATTGGCCTTTCATCTTGTCCAGAACGGATTTCTGCTTCTTGCCCATAGCCTTGCGCAGCACGTCGGCGTCGCCTTTGGAGAAGCCGGCGAGTTTTTGGGACAGGAGCATGATCTGTTCCTGGTAGACACAGATCCCGAATGTTTCGGACAGGTATTCCTCCAATTCAGGTAAATCATAGCTGACCGCCTGCCGCCCGTGCTTTCGCGCGATGAAGTCGGGAATGTATTCTAGCGGCCCCGGCCGGTACAAGGCGTTCATGGCGATCAGGTCGTCAAATTTGTCCGGTTTGAGTTCGCGCAGGTACTTCTGCATGCCCGCGCTTTCGAACTGGAACGTGCCGTTGGTGGCGCCGGCCTGGTAGAGTTCGTAGGTCTTGACGTCGTCGAGCGGAATGGTGTCGATGTCGATTTTGACGCCGTGGTTTTCTTCGATGAGGCGCAGCGCATCGCGGATGATGGTAAGGGTTTTGAGCCCCAAAAAGTCCATTTTGATGACGCCGGCATCCTCGATCGTGTTGCCTTCGTACTGCGTCACGAGCCATTCGGAATCCTTCACCATGGCCACGGGGATGATTTCCGTCAGGTCTTTTGGCGCGATGATGATGCCGGCGGCGTGGATGCCCGTGCCGCGCACGGAGCCTTCGAGCACGAGAGCTTCCTTGAGCACGGCACTTTCGGGGGTGCCTTCTGCGGCGAGGAATTCGCGGAGGCGCTTGGCGTTTTCGATCTCGTCGGAATTGAGGTTTTCCTTGTCGCGCAGGGAGCCTTCGCCGTCGAGCGGGGCTTTGATGATGCGGTTGAGGGAAATGCCGGGACGTTCGGGCACGAGTTTGGCCAGGGCGTTGGACTGTTCGAGCGGCAGGTCGAGCACGCGGGCCACGTCCTTGATCGACATTTTGGCGGCCATGGTGCCGTAGGTAACGATCTGGGCGACCTGGTTTTTGCCGTATTTGTTCACTACGTAATCGATGACCTTCTGCCGGCCTTCGTCGTCGAAGTCGGTGTCGATATCGGGCATCGATTTTCGGTCGGGGTTCAGGAAGCGTTCGAACAGCAGGTTATACTTGATCGGGTCGATGTTGGTGATGCCGATGCAGTAGGCTACCGCCGAGCCCGCCGCCGAGCCGCGGCCGGGGCCGATGAACACGCCGAGGTCGCGCCCGGCTTTGATGAAGTCGGCCACGATGAGGAAGTAGCCGGCGAAACCCATGGTTTTGATGGTGTGCAGCTCGAAGTTGAGCCGCTCTTCCACTTCCGGGCCGATGGTTTTGTAGCGTTCGCGGGCGCCTTCGTAGGTGATGTGGCGCAGATAATCGTCCTGGGTCTGGAATTCCGTGGGCACCTGGAAGTGGGGCAGGAGGATGTCCTTTTTGAGTTTCAGGTGCTCCACTTTGTCCACAATTTCCATCGTGTTGTCGAGGGCCTGCGGCAGGTCGTGGAACAGCTGGCCCATTTCGGCCTGCGTTTTGAAATAAAACTGGTCATTCCAGAAGGCGAAGCGGCCTTTTTTGTAGTCCTCGGTTTCGTCGGTGAATTCGCGCAAGGCGGGTTCGGCCTGTTTTTTCCCTGTGTTGATGCAAAGCAGGATATCGTGCGCGTTGAAATCCTTCTGGTCCACGTAGTGCGAGTCGTTGGAGCAGATGATCTTGACGTTGTAGTCTTTGGCAAACTGGAGCAGGACGGTGTTTACCTGGTCCTGTTCGGGCATGTGGTGGCGCTGCAGTTCGATGTAGTAGTCTTCGCCGAAGATGTTGTACCACCATTCGAACTCCTTGCGCGCTTCCTCCTCGCCTTTTTTTAAAATGGTCTGGGGCACCATGGCGCCGATGCAGCAGGTGGTGGCGATGAGGCCTTCGTGGTACTGCAGGATCAGTTCTTTGTCGATGCGCGGATATTTGCCGTAGAGGCCTTCCATGTAGCCCAGCGAGCAGAGTTTGACGAGGTTTTTGTAGCCTTCGGCGTTTTTGGCGAGGAAGAGCTGGTGGTAGCGGCGGTCGCGGTCTTCCTTGGTGAACGTGCGCCGGTGCCGGTCGGTCACCACGTAAAATTCACAGCCCACGATCGGTTTCACACCCTCGTGTTTGGCGGCTTCGGCCACGAACTGGAACACGCCGAACATATTGCCGTGGTCGGTGATGGCCAGGCCTTTCATGCCGTCGGCGGCTGCTTTTTTGAACAGGCCGGGGATGGAGGCCGCGCCGTCGAGCAGGGAGTATTGGGTGTGGCAGTGGAGGTGGGTGAATTGCGGCATAACGTGCAATGGCAGGTGGTGGGACGGGCAAATTTAAAACAATTCGTGGGGAAAAATTATCCATTTTCGAACATAAAAAAGCCGCCTGTATATAACTGCCAGCCGGCAAGTCGATTCGACAAAATCGCCTATCTTAGAGGCTGAGATATTTAATAAATTTAGAAATCATCCCAAACGCAGCTTTTTATGTACCGTTTCCTGCACCTTCGTTCTGTTACAGCAGTTTTGTCGGTTCTATTCCCTTTTTTTTGTGCATCCCAATGCCCAACTGTCAGCACGATAGGCATTGAATATCTAGAACCCTATCGTGCCTGGATTTTTTTTGTTCAACCTGGCAATGTCGATTACATCGAATATGAAATCGTCCCGGTAGGCCAGTCGTTCAGCGGGCAGCCCAGTGGAACACTGCAGTATTTTTACAATGATATTCCGGACCTGACGCCTAATACCACTTATGCATGGCGAGCCCGCTCGGTTTGTGGAAGTGTTCATGGCGCCTGGGGAGCCAACCTGGATACCTTCTCTACGCCATCGCCTTGTGGTCCAGCACTTCAACTCGCTCTGGATTCTTCACTAACCATGAATTTCCCAGCCCCCATCAGTAATAATGCAGGTTATATGGCGTGCTACGAACCGGCTTCATACGGGAGCTATTTATGGGGATTCAAGGCGCCTTTTACTGGATATTTTCGTCTACAAGTCACTGGATCAGGTGGGTATTCAGTTCATATGGGCTTTAAAAGCGGAGCGCATCCGGACTGTGGAGGGATAGACAATTGCGTGAGCTTACAGAGTCCCCTTAATAATAAATACGATTTTTATTTACAGGGCGGGGATTCCATCTATTTTAGTGCAGGATACTCAACCTATGAGGGCCCAACCTGGAGGACGGTAAAAATTACGGAACGTCCCTGCCCGCCTCCTACCGGCATTAACGTCGATTCGATCACCCTGAATTCTGCTCGCCTGGATTTCAACAACAACCAGTTGATGGACATTGAATTCGTGGGGGAGGAGGGGTCGTTTACGGGTGTTCCGAACTACCCCTCCGTCACCAATTCCCTGAGTCTGAACAACCTGACGCCCCAAACGGGATTTAAATGGCAAATCCGGAGTAATTGTCTCCCGCAGAATATCAGCCCCTGGTTCAACGGAACGACTTTTGAGACCGGCCTCATTTGCGATAGCGTGCCGATCATCTCTTGCGATACGGTGCTGAATATTCACCTGAAAGCGGGCAAGAGCATCGATTACCAGACCACCCCTTCGGACCCGGACAACGACCGCAAGATTTTTTTCAAATATCGGCCCGTACGTTCCGATTTTCTTCGGATGACTGTGAATCAAAGCCAGCCCTATCACTCCTTCGAGGTGGCCGTGCGCGACAGTGCCGAGGCTGTTTGCACTCAAGGCGCCTGGTATAGCGACCATTTTTTTAGCGGATTGCCAGCCACGATCGAGACAAAATACCTGCTTGTCGGCCACACGTATTATGTTCGACTTAGTCACGGTACGGGAAACTTTAGTGACACCTATGTGCAATTGAACCTACATTGTCCCGATGCATGTCCCCGGCCAATTTCATTGACAAATGCCAATATTCAGCAGACCAAGACCACCTTTCAATGGCAAAACAATGACCTGAGCGATGATTACGAACTTGAGGTCCGGCCGCTTGCAGAAAGTTTCACCGGCACGCCCAATTACAGCGGGGCCGGTAATTCCCGGCAGGTAACCGGCTTGCAGGCCCTGCACGAGTACCACTGGCGGGTCCGCAACGTCTGCTCGGGAGGCATGCCCGGCACCTGGTCTGACTCCTTGCAGTTCCTCACGCTGCCGTATTGTGGAGGCGGGCCGACCATTTCCTGCAACGACACGGTGACCGTGTCAAACGGCATGGGCATCGATTTCCTGGTCGGTTGCGGAGAAGGAAACGGTAACGAACGGTACTTCAATTTCACGCCTGCGTACAGCGGGATTTATACCATCCAAATCACCGGCGCACAGTATTTCGGTCATTTCGGCTTTCTGATCAAGCCTGGCAACCTGGATTGCAGCGCTGCCAACTGGACTTGCCTGGGTATTCCGTATGATGTAGGTTATGGGGTGCCAACGGGTTTCCTGCAAGGCGGCCAGACTTACAATATCGCGGTGAACCGGCCGGAGTATTTGAATCAGTATTACAACTTCAAAATCGACTTTGCCATCCTTTGCCCGCCTACCTGCCTGCCGCCGAACAACCTGCATGTTATTTCCACAGACCATCAATCGGCCACACTGGCCTGGAACCAGATTTCGGCGGATCAATCCTGGGAGATCGAAGTCGTGCCGGAAGGGCAGTCTTTTACCGGTATCCCCAACTACTTTTCTACTTCTACCAGCACTGTGGCCGGCAATTTACAGCCCATTACCAATTACCAATGGCGGGTCCGCGCGTTGTGCGGCGCCTACGGTCAGAGCGATTGGTCGGCCTCCTCGACGTTCAGAACCGCCATGGATTGCGGGCTTTACCCACCCTTGCAGTGCGGGCAATCGCTCGACCTGTTTTTCCCCGAAGGCAATGGCTACTACCTCAACATGGGCGGTTGCGGCAGTCCGCTCTCGGGCACGGAAGCGGTCCTCACGTTTACCATGGACGACAACGGAGGGCAACGGCAGCTGCATTTCCCGCAAACGGCCGACCTCAGCAAATTCGCCCTTTTCATCAAGGACCTCGGCGCCTCAGACTGTCCGGGCCCCGCCAATTCCTGGACCTGCAAAGCCAACAGCCCTTCCAACTCGGTGCTCCTCCTGAACAACCTGGTGCAGGGCCACACCTATCAGGTGTTGATCAAAAAACGCGCAAGCACTGGAGCCGTCACCTTGCCCCTGGGCTTTTATTGCGACGGCCTGCCCTGCGACGCTCCGACCGACCCCTACACCCAATTGAGCAATACCGGCGGCGGCACGGCCAAGCTTTTTTGGACAGCCACTTCGGGACCCTGGCATTACGAAGCGGCCGTGCATGCGGTGAACGGCTCGTACAACGCCGTGAACTCCAACCTCAACAACGGAGTGAATGCTTTCAGTTGGGCTACCCTGCAGGCCGATTCGTTGTACGATTGGCAGGTGCGAACGATCTGCAACAGTGGAGACAGCAGCGACTGGGTGCCGGGACCGCGTTTCCGGGCGCCGTTCAACTGCCTCGCCGCTCTTCCCCTGACCTGCGACGTGCCGGTGACGCAGGATTTTCCGCCCGGCGGCGAGTATGATTTCGTCGACGCTTGCGCGATGGGTTCCGGACCGGGCCATTTCGAGCTTTATCGCATCAACCCGACGCTAAGCGGCGAACACTTCCTCCGCATTCTGTCGACCATTGGTGCGTCGTTCAACTATGCTTTAACGAGCAGTCCGGCTAATTGCAGCAGCATCTCGACTCCCTGGTCTTCCTGCCACAGCATCACCGCACCCGGCGATTTTAGTTTGGGCACACTGACGGCCGGGCAGACGTATTACCTGCAGGTGTCCCGGCCGGGCGCCGCAGCGGGTACGCAGGCCTTCGAGTTACTGTGCCCCTGTCCGCCCGTGAGCGGCGCCCAGGGCATCGAGTACCCCGATGGCATGCTTGTTCTGACCTGGACCGCCGCTGCGGGCGTCATTCAATGGGAAATCGAATTGGTACCGGTAGACAGCAGTTTCGACGGCCAGGGCACCTTCCTGGCCGACACTTCGACGGTCACCCTGACTTCGGCCCCCGGCTCAGGGCCTTTCAAGTTCCGGATCCGCACCGTATGCAATGGAACGACGGGCGCCTGGACTGGTCCAGTTTACCTCCATGTTTACCCGAATTGTGCGGCTTTCCCGGTGTTGGACTGCGGCGATACCCTGTTGCTGAATTTCATTAACGGCCCCGGTCTGTTCGATCACCATCCCTGTGGGCAAGCCACGCCGGGCAGGGAGGCATATTTCAAGATCGTGCCGGCTTATTCGGGCGTTTATCGCTTGAAAATCCTTTCTATAACCGGTTCGGCCGGCGCACAGTTCGGGTGGTTGTCCAATTGTGAAGACCCGAACAGTGCGGTCAATTGCCTGGGTGGGTGGGGCGTTGGTTCCTTCAATCTCGGGTACCTGGAAGAAGGCCAGGAATACACAGTGGCGGCTGACAGCAAATTTACCAATGGCGGCACCTACCAACTTACCCTGGGTTGCGATGGACCACCGGCCAACGACGGACCGCTGTGGTTGCCCGGACCGGCTTTCAACATCACGGTCAATGATTCCTGCCAGGTATTCACCAATATGCTGGCGACACCCGACACCACCTACGACCCGGACCCCTCTCTGCCGCCGGGTAATTGGTACGACGGCCCTGAACACAGCGTGTGGTTCATCTTCACTGCCCCGCCCGGCGGCACGGTCCAGATCCGGGCAGAAAGCGACCTGCTATTTCCCATGGATCCGCAAATCGCCTTGTTGCAGTTGGATTCGCTTTACTACCCCTATTCCTTTGTAGTGCTTGCGACAGGGGAGGATCAGACCGGGACAAATCCCCAAAATGCCGTCCTCACCTTTACCGGGCTGAATCCAGGAGATACCTATTATGTTTTTGCAGACGGCGCATACGATACGCAGGGGCGTTTTTGTTTGCAAATTACCGACGAGCCTCTGTTGTCCGACGCCGTAGGCGTGTGCGAAAGTTTTAACCGGAGCGCCTCCCCAGGCGACACTTCCGCCTGGATTAACCTTTATGCTGCCAATTCAGATCCGCACGTGAGCGGGCCTTTATTGGCGGCACTTCGCACACCGGAGTCCTTGGGGCAGATCACGATTTCAAGTGAAATCTTGTCTGAGGTGCCGCTTTTGCCCGGCGGCCAAAAAATCCTGCCCCGGTATTTCAACATTGAAACCGAACTCGCACCGCAACAGCCGGTGCAACTGCGCCTGTTTTTCACACCGCAAGAACTGGCCGACTTCAACCTTGCCCAGCCGGCTAGTACGCTGTTGCCGGCCGATCTGTCCGTCAGTCATTACGACGGAAACGACGAAGATTGCGATCCGGCCAACAATGACTTACCCTCGGGCATATTACCGGTGCAGGCGGCGCAAGCCACATGGGTGGGTGAAAACGGCTTATTCTATCTGGAAACCACGGTGACCAATTTCTCGGAATTCGGCGCGGGTATTCCTGGAGTTGTGGGTACGAAACAGCCCGAGCAGGATTTTGAGGTCCTGGTCTTGCCCAATCCGGCTAAGGGCTCGCCCGATCTGCAGATGCAGATGGCCCGCCCCACAACGCTATGGTGCGAACTTTGGAACTCCACGGGTCAATCGGTTTGGCGGAGTCGCTTCGAGGCAGTTGGCGTAATGCGCCACCGGATTCCGATGGACGGATTACCCGCAGGCGTTTACCAGCTTCGCCTGTCGGGAGAAAACGGAATGCCATTGCGGCTGATCCGCGTAGTGAAGCTGTGACCTAATATTCCGGCAAGGCGGCATAATGTGCAATGACTGGTGCCGGGATGGGCAGATTTAAAACAAAACGTATTGAATATCTGTCTCCTCCTCCAATTTTTGAACCACCCATGAAGGATTCTTAAAAAACCAGACTTCTGCCCACCCATGGCACAGCACCCGCCCGACATCGCTCCCCTCGTCGAACACCTTTTCCGCCGCGAGGCGGGAAAAATCGTGTCCGTTCTGGTGCGCCATTTCGGCATTGCACAGCTCAAATCAGCCGAAGACGCGGTGCAGGATGCCCTGCTGGAAGCCACCCAAATCTGGCCGTACCGGGGCGTGCCCGACAACCCGCCCGCCTGGCTGTTCCGCGTGGCAAAAAACAAGCTGATTAATGCGCTCAAACGCGGGCGCCTGGGACAAAATCTCGCCGAGCGCCTCGTCGGGCCGGACGATGAAGGCGACCATTGGAATTTCTCCGAACCCGAAATGCTGGACGACACGGTGCGCATGCTCTTCGCCTGCTGCCATCCGGCCATTTCCGCCGACTCGCAGGTGGCCCTGGCGCTTAAAACGCTGTGCGGGTTCGGCATTCCCGAAATTGCGCGGGCCTTTCTCAGCAACGAGGAAAACATCAACAAACGCCTGGTCCGGGCGCGGCAAAAACTCCGCGCAGCCAAAATTTCCCTCGAACTGCCCGGCGGCGCCGAACTGGAAGCCCGCCTCGACGCTGTGCTGGAAATCATTTACCTCCTGTTCAACGAAGGATACAGCGCGTCAAAAGGCGAGGACCTGATTCGATTCGAGCTCTGCGGCGAGGCCCTGCGGCTCGCGGGCATCCTCGAAAACAGCCCTATTTTGCCCGAAAAATCAAAAATCCATGCCCTGCTCGCGCTCATGCAACTCAATGCCGCGCGTTTCCCGGCGCGCCTGGACGAAGCGGGCAATGCCCTGACACTCGCCGAACAAAACCGATCCCTCTGGCGCCGCGACCTCATCGCGCAAGGAATAGCCAGCCTGGAAAAATCCATGTCGGACAGCGGGGCCGGACCTTCCGCCTACCACATCCTGGCTGCCGTTTCGGCCTGTCATTGTCTGGCTGCCGAATTTAGTGTCACGGATTGGCCGGCCATTCTGGACCTGTACGACAGCCTTGCGGAGCTCGATCCTTCGCCGTTGGTGTTGCTCAACCGGGCGGTCGCAGTGGCTCAGGTTCACGGCCCGGAAACGGCCCTTCGAGCACTCGAAAGCATCGGCAAAGAGGCTGTGATCCACAGCTATCCGCTTTATCCTGCTACCCGGGCTTCGTTGTTAGAGGACCTGAGGCGTTTCAAGGAAGCCGCATCGGAATATGAACGGGCGCTGGCCCTGTCGGCGTCTCCCGCCGAGCGGGCGGCCTTGCAGAAAAGGCTGTCCGCCTGCCGGGAAAAATAGTTTGAAAATTTTTTCGGGAAGCATGTCCCTTTTCCCAATCCTCATTTGTCGATGGGGCATTCAGTTCAACATTCAAACAAAAAAAGATGAAAGAATTCATGCTCCTCCTCCGCAACGAAGCGGGACACCACTCCGAAAAATCGCCCGAGCAAATGCAACAGTTCCTGCAGGCCGTCATGGCCTACATCAGTGATTTGAAAAGCAAAGGCCGGCTCATCGGCGCACAGCCGCTGGGAACCGAAGGAACCATGCTCTCGGGCTCGCCCGGCCTGTGGAAAGACGGCCCCTACAACGAAAGCAAAGAAATCATCATCGGCTACTACCACATCCGGGCCGCCGACATGGACGAAGCCATTGCCATCGCGAAGGGTAATCCCGAATTCGCCCCCGGCGCAGGCACCCGCATCGAGGTCCGCGCGATTTTAACCGAAGAAAAGAGTTTGGACTACGTTTATCCGAAAGGGGGCTGAGCGGAGGGGGCAGCGCCAAAATTTGCGGCCCATCTGCCGCGCAATGCGTCCAGATGCCGAGGGCGTCCGCGAAGAAGCAAGGAGGTTTGGGGGTAACCCCGGCCTCCTTTTGTTTCGTCCGGTTGAAAAAAAATTTAAATATTCCTCATTTAATTGCCCGGTTGCAAACGGATATATAATTTTAAGCTGCGTTAAGTTTTTCCCCCATTCCCGCACCCGGCTGCGCCTCTGCCTGACCCAAAATTCAATTTCCCGGTTTTCGCCCCACGCATGAATAACCCGGCATGCTCCAGGTGAAACAATACCCGTAATAGGCGGAGAATGACCGTTTGCTGTAAACGTTTCAGGCAAATTCAGGCTCAACCCTGCGCGATGCGCTCCGCTGATAGTCCGAGTACTGAACAATCAAATGACAAACCCTTATGCCAAAAAGGAAAAAAAATCCTGTCAACACCCTGGACAAGCTGAAACGTGTACTGAGCGTTCCGAAAAAAAACAAAGGCAAATTGTCCGACCGCCTCAATACCAATCAAAACAGCGTCCAGGTATTGAGGGCGGCATGGCAGTACATCAACGAGAACCAGGGTAACCTGAGGGGAGCATTCAGCCCGGCCTATACGCCAAGGAGCGCCATGACTGCGCTTCAAAACCTGTCCGACACTTTAAATCAGGATGTGGAAGCGCTGCGCTCCCAGATGGCCAAACAACGCAATTTCGCAAACAGGCTGGTGATAAAGGACAACTCCGGAGAGTATGCAGGCAACGGGAAATTTTATATCAATTTCGTCAACGTAGGCCTGGGCGACTGCACCCTGATCACTACGCCCAAAGGAAAAACCATCATGCTGGACTGTGGAAGCGATGCCCTCACCGACGTCACCTCCCTCATCCCCGGTTATGACCCCTCCGTAAATGGTACGCCAGAGGAGATTATCGGCAACTCCGTCACTTCGAAAACCTTTCTCAACGGAGCCAGCACCATCGACATTCTCGTGTTGAGCCACCCCGATTCCGACCACCACAACAAACTCGAAGACATCCTGGGCACCATTACCGGACTGACGGTCGGTGTGGTCTATTTCGGCGGAGCCGATGCTATTACCAAATACACTTCCAGTGCTTATATCAAACAAATCGCCGGAACGACAAAAGCCGATCTGCGGAAGGTGGACCTCCGGGAATTGGCCGCCGGGGACAACGGAAATGTCACGGTGGTTAAACAAATCAACAGTACCAGCATCACCGCCACATCGGGTAAACCCAACCTGACCAACAACGAATTTATTGACCCCGCAACCGGCGATATGGTCCTGTACTATGAAGACGGCACCAGTGATTTTCGCCTTTCGGTACTGGCCAGTAATACCACGGGGGTGTGGGTGGATGGCAAATTTGTCAAAAATGACTCGGATTTGAAAGGCGCCAAGGAGCCCAAGATCAATGCCACCGCGCCCAACAAGAGAAGCCTCGTCGCCATGGCCAGTTGTTTCGGACAAAATATCCTGATTACCGGGGATGCCACGGTCGTCACGGAACGATTTATGGTAGATTACTTTAAGAAGCAATTGGCCAAGGTGCAGACCTTCCGCATCGGACACCACGGCAGCTCCACCTCTTCCAGTGTGTTTTTTGTCAATTCGCTCACGGCTATGAATCGGGCCGTGGCGAGTACCAGCGGCGAATACACCACCGTGCATCGACTGCCCAAACAGCGCATCCTGGCTTTGTATCCGCCTAAATTGCCGGCCAACGCCGGGGCGCATGACATTTGGGCTTTCATGAAGGGAGACCCTGTTGCACAAAAGTATTTCGCTGCCACCACCGCCCAATTGTTTGCCACGGGCTCCAACGATTCGATTCAAATCTCCTTCAAATCGAACAAATAGCCCCCTCCCGGTACCATACAAACCTTGCCCTCCACCCTTTGAATACGACGCTTCATGACCATCGCTGAAATCAATGCCGCGCTCCAGGGCCAATTGCCCAACATTGTTCTTTCGCCGGCAACTTTTGGACAGGACGCGGTCCTGACCCCGGTTTTGCAAATCAACTTTCCGGATACCCAGGGAGCCGTTGCTATCACGGGCGTAACGGCTGCCAACTACAAGTTTGATTCAATAAACGGTGTGATCACCTTCTCCGGAACCGGCCAGGGCGGGCCTTTCGATGGCATGAACATCAACCCGGTCGTGATCAAAATGGACGGTACCACCATCCAGATCGCCATCAGCGCCACGGCCAAAGACGGCCTGAGCCTCCATACCCTGTTCCCTGCGCTCAATGCCCCGATCATCCAGCAATTGCCCTTGTCCAAACCCCAGCTGTACTGGGCCAACTACGAAAGCGAAACCGACGAGACCATCCTGTGGTTTTATGTGGATGCCGTGCTCGACATCGACGCCGGACCGCTCAGCCTGGTCAGCGCTTTGTTGCCCGGCCTGGATGCGCCGGAGTTGTCCGGGCAGTTTGAAATGGTCGGTAACAACACGGGCACGGTGCTTCAATCCGTGCCCAGCGGATCGCTCGACATCATTCCCAGCGACAGCAGCGCCCAGCTCGGGCCCCTGACCATCACAGCCCCGGTCATCGAGATTTTTGCCAATGCCAACTTCAACACCAACGACAAGGTGTGGCAGACGGACAACATGGTACGCCTGAGCAACACGCTCACTTTTCAAGACAACCTGATCACTTTTTCAGCCGATATCCGCGACCTGTCGTCCGACATCATTTTCGATGCCGAGATGGACCTGCCGATCGCCGCCAGCCTGGCCCAACTGGTCAGTTTTATGGGCGTGGAGGCGCTGGGCGTTCCGGGCTTCGATCTGAAATTCCCCAACGACCTGAATTTCAAAGACCTGCAGGTTGTTTTTAATCCCAAAAGCGACCCGACGGTCAAGCTCATCGCCCTCACGATCGGCACTTCGGACAGCGAAAAATGGCCGCTTTGGGGCAATGTCTTTTTGAACAACATCGAGATCATTTTCCATATCCTTCCCGGCAGCAAGGGCGGAAAAACCGTGACAGACGGCCAGTTCTCCGGCCAGGTCAACAGCTGGCTCCAGCTGCGCGCCGGATTTTCTACCGACGGCAACTACACCTTTTACGGCGGCCTGGCAAAGCCCGTCACCATCAGCGAGCTGTACACCTTTTTCACGGGTACCACCAACCCGGACCTGCCCGACCTCAGCGTCGAGACCTTGTTTTTCGAACTCGACCTGAGCAAACAGAACCAGCAGACCCAGGTGGGCTACGACGGCGAACTGACCATGGACGGCGAGTGGGACATTGTAGCCCAGCCCAAATTCAGTCTCGACGGCCTGTTGTTCAAAGTCACGAAGGATCCTGCCGGAAACACTTCCATTGAAGCCGGGGGCATCATGACCATTTCGGATTACTCCCTCTCCGTGGACGGGCAATACGCCACCGACGAGGGCTGGACGCTCAGCGGCGACCTGGATTTGAAAGAGGAAAAAAAAAGCCTGACCGAAATAGGCGCAAAAATTGACGACACTTTCGGCACCGACCAGCCCAATGCCAAATCCATCCCCGACTTTCTGACGGCCTGGCAGGTGCAAAGCCTGCACACGGATTTTAATACGAAGAGCAAAAATTTCAACTTCGGCATCGATATCAAAAACGCCGACGCGCAAGGGCTCGACCTGAACTTCGGCATTCACCTGACGCACAGCGGCACGGAATTCACCAAAGAATTCGACGCTACAGTCACGTACATATCGCCGGAACCGACCCCAAAAATCAACGTCGAGTTCGATCTCATCATCACGGAAGAGGACAACAGCGGCCCGCCTGCGACCAAAAAATTTACCCTTACAGGCAGCTACAAGGCCATAACCCCGCCCACCCTGGCTGACCTGCTGCAAGCCATTGCAACGCAGTTCAACATCGACGCCGCCCTGCCCGCCGAGCTCGGCCTGAACGCCGAAGCCGACGGTTTTGCCCTCGAAATTCAACAAACCGATAAAAACCCTGCGATCCTCGAACTCGCCGGAGAATTCAGCATCCAGTTCGAAGGCAGCAAGCTGAACGTTTATTTTGCCTACACCAACGAAGTCACGTCCGATGCGGCTTTTCAAAATCCCATCCTCGTCAACGGCAAACCTGCCTACGTATTCGGCGCTTCGCTGGGCGGGGTGATCAATTTGTCCAAGCTCCCGGTCGTGGGCAAAATCCCTGGCATCGACCATCTCGCCATCGACAAACTCGGCTTTTTTTACACCAACGCGGCGCTCACGCAAGGCCAGCAGGCCTATTTCCAGGTGCCACAGGTCTCCGGACCGGGTCAGCTGGCGCCTAATCCGAGTCAGGCCGTGCTGAGCAAACAGGGCTTTAACCTCGTCGCCGTATTCGGCCAGCAAGGCCAAAACAATTCTGCGCCGATCAGTCCGATGGGCACCATGAACATCCCTGTGGCCACCGGCCCTGCCCAAAACCCGCCCGTATTTGCCCAAAAAGCGGCCCAGCCGGCCTCTCCCGTGCACTGGATCGACATCGACAAAACCTTCGGGCCGGTCAGTTTGCACAAAATCGGCTTGAATTACAGCGACGGAGAGGCCACTTTCGGGATTTCAGCAGGATTTGCCGTGACGGGTTTCGTGCTCGATCTGGAAGGCCTGACGATCACTTTCCCGATGCCGCTGCCCAAATCAAAGGCGGGCAGTACGGTCAGTTTTGACTTACAAGGCCTGGGTTTCGACATCAAAAAAGGCGAGCTCGAAATTGGCGGCGGCTTTTTGAAAAGCGAGGACGCCCTCACGAAAATCATCAATTATTACGGCGAAGTGATTGTCAAAGCCGGCCCTTTCGGCCTCACGGCCATCGGCGGCTACGCGCCCGACACCACGAATCAGCAAACGGGTGTGAAGACGCCCGCCTCGTTTTTCCTTTTTGCCAACATCAACGTTCCGCTCGGCGGACCGCCGTTCTTTTTCGTCACGGGGTTTGCCGGCGGCTTCGGGATCAATCGCAACCTGTTGCTCCCGACGATCGACCAGATGCCATATTACCCCCTGCTCCCGCACAATGCCAACGCCAATCTGCCGGTCGGGGGTACGCCGAAAGACGCCTTGAGCACGGTGCTGCCGGCTTTGGCCACCATATTTGAGGACAAACCCGGCGAGTACTGGGTGGCCGCGGGCATTCAGTTCACCTCTTTCGAAATGATCGACGCCTTCGCGCTGGTGACGGTGCTGTTCGGCGTGGATCTACAAATCGCATTGCTCGGGCAATGTTCCATGACCTTCCCCAAAGGCGACACCGAAGCGCCCCTGGCATACATACAGATTGATATTCTGGCCAGCGTCAACCCGGCTGTCGGGCGTTTCGCCCTCGACGGCCGTTTGACGCCGGCTTCTTTTGTTTTTGCCAATTTGTGCCACATTTCGGGCGGTTTTGCCTTCTATTTCTGGTTCGGCGGCGAGTACAAAGGCGATTTCGTGGTGTCCATCGGCGGCTATCACCCGGCGTTTGTGAAACCCGACAATTACCCGACGGTGCCGCGCCTCAGCATGTCCTACGGCATGGGGCCCTTCCATATCGGCGGCGAGGCCTATTTTTCGCTGACGCCGCGTATGATGATGGCGGGCATGCGGGTGTATGCGACCTGGGATGCGGGACCGCTGAAAGCCTGGTTCGATGCGGGCTTCGACTTTTTGCTCGGCTGGGCGCCTTTCCACTACGAGGCCGACGCCTACGTGCACATCGGCATTTCCCTCGATTTGGGTCTGTTCACCGTGACCGTTCACGTCGGCGTGGACCTCACGATGTGGGGGCCGGAATTCGGCGGGCTGGCGCATATCGACCTCTCCATCGTCACATTCACCATCCACTTTGGCGCGGGTCGCTCCACGCCGGCGCCGCTCGACTGGACGGATTTTGAAAAATCTTTCCTCCCGGCCGACGCCAAGCCCAAACAACAACCGCTCGCAGCCAAATTCGCGGCAACGGCCGATACGACCAGCAAAATCGGGGCGACGGTCGCCTCCGGCTTATTGCAGCAAAACGCCGGCGACTACGCCTGGATCCTCGACCCCGAAAATTTTGTCATTCACCTCGACAGCAAGATTCCTTCCAACGTCGTGCAGTGGAACGGTGACCCGAACGTGGTGCCGAACGATCAGACCAAATATGAGGTCGACGGCGCTTCGCCATATCTGCAAAAGCCGGACAAGTATTTTTCAAGACCCGACCCGGCCAAGCCGCAGGACCCCGGCAATCAAATCTGGAACCCCGATCTGCACATCGGGCCGATGGACAAGGAGAACATCACGTCCTATTTCACCGTCACGCTGAACAAACTGGAGGAAAACGGAGGTACAACGCCTTTAAAGGACTTTACCATCGAACCGGTGCTTGGCGACGTGCCGCAATCCTTGTGGGGCAAAGCCATGGACACCAGCAAGGGCCCGGCCACCGATCTGAACAAGCCCCAGCTCCTGCCCTTCGCCCTCAACGGACTGCTCATCAGCCCGATCCCGAGGCACCCGGACCAGGTGAGCAATGTCCTGCTGGCCTCCCTGATTTTCCAGCAAGCCAACCAGACCACCTTTGTCCACAGCGCCAAAGCGGTGGACCCAGGCTTCACGGTCAGCGGGACGCCCTCGAAGGACGGACAAACGCTGACCATCACCATCGCCGCCAATCCCCAGTTGAACCCGCCGCCGAACAGCCCGCTGACCAACACGGCCTACTGCCTGTCGGCCCTGCAGGATTCCTGGATTCAAGTCCGCCGAAACGAACTGCTCGATGCGCTCGACGCTCCGGATTCGGGTTTTCAGACCTGGACGAAAACCGAGGTGGACCTGACCCTGATGGCGCAAAAAGCCCTGACCGACTGGCCGATGGTGGAATTGCTGGGGGCGTGAAGCAGACCTCGGAGCTTGGCGGCAAAAACTCAGAATAACTGACTATTCTCAAACGCCGCCAAGCTCCGAGGTCTACACGCCCACAGCATTTTTCAGACTCGGTTACCTATCAACAGAAAAAAGCACATTATGAGCGATACCGGAAACAGCACGATCAACCTGTTCGACGAACAGGTCACGTTTATTCAGCACCACCTGCCGGGCCTGGATGCGGGCGAGTACGCGCTCACGCTGCAGCAAACCCGCATCGACGGTTCGAAGAATCCGATCGGCGTCCCTTACAACCAGTCGTTCCAGTTTGCCGTGAAAGGCGACCGGTTCCGGATTTCGAAGCCGGCCGATTTGTACGCGGTTTTTCCGCCCGACCATGCCGCCGGCGAGTTCGACACGGTGCTGCCGCACGTGGTTTTTGCAAAAAAAACCTTGCCCTGGATACGCTACCCGAACAACCAGGAACCGGCCTGGAAGCCCCAGCCCGGCAAGGACGTGGACCAGGACGTACCGACCTGGCTGACGGTCATTTTGCTCGACGAGGACGACGTGAGCGACCCTTCCAGCCTCCTGCAGCAGCGCACCATCAACGACCTGTTCCCGGCGCAGCTGGGACCCAACGGCGTGTCGTATTTCCCCCTGGACACCTCGCCGCTGGATTACGGCGAAGAACGCAGCGATCCGATCCAGACCATTGACCTGCCGTTGTCGCTTTTTTGGAAAATCGCGCCCACGCTGGCCGACCTGAACTACCTGGCGCATGCCCGTACGGTGAGTTTGCTGCCCAAAGTCACCATGCCGGGCATTTCCGACCTCGGCGATCCGCTCGGCGATTTTTCCATCGTGTTCGGCAACCGCCTGCCGCAGGACGGCAAACGCAGCTACGCTTACCTCGTCTCGCTCGAAACCCTGGAAAATTACCTGCCCGACAACGAAGGCAACCCGCAACCCGGCAAGCCCGGCGACGGCTCCAAATTCCTGCGCCTCGCGGTGCTGAAAAACTGGTATTTCGACTCCTTCGGCAGTCCGGCCAGCTTCGACCGCGCAGTGCTCAGCCTCAACGGCCGCGACCCGGACCAGAATGCGCCCGCCGTGCTCACGACCTTGCAGGCGCCCTACGCCGGCAACAACCCCGAACTCCAGCGCCCCCTCCAAATGGGCTTTGTGCCGATCAACCACCGCCTGCGGACCGGCGAAAAAACCGTCTCCTGGTACCGCGGCCCGCTCACGCCGTATCTCGTTGACAATCAACGCATCAATATCCCAATCTCTTCGCCCGACCAGGCCACCTCCTTCGATCCGTCCACCGGCATGTTCGACGTAAGCTACGCCGCCGCCTGGACTTTGGGCCGCCAGCTGGCCTTGCAGGACGCCGGATTTTCCACCGCTTTGTACCAATGGAAGAAAGGCCTCGACCAGCAGGTAATCGCCAATATTGAAGCGGAAATGATCGCCGAGAAGTTTGAATCCGTTCTGCAACCCGGCGGTGAGGTTCCGGAAATGGAAAGCCTTCCGCCAGAGCCGCTTCGCAAGGCTTTGTACCTCAAAACCCTTGAATTATTGCTCAAATAACAAACCCTGACCATGAAACTGGTTTTAAAAAATACGTTGCTCTCCAAACTATCGGCCACGCTGAACGACCCGGCGGCATTCGCTTCCGCGCTCGGCGGCGCAGTTACCTTGCCGGCCGACCTGGAACGCTGGCTCGGGCGCCTGAAACTGCTGAACGGCGTGCCGTACAACTACCTCGTGCCCGACGAGCGGATGCTGCCGCCGGAATCCATCCGCTTTTTTTACCTCGACCTGAACTGGGTGGACGCCCTGCTCGACGGCGCTTACAGCATCGGCCGCAACCTCTCGGCCGGGGCCAACGGCCAGACGGTCAGCCACCAGCAGGACGTCGCCACGCAGCCCTTGGTGCAAGGTCAAATTGCCGGTTATGCCGCATCGGTCCGCGCCGCCGCGCTGGGCACGACGGCGCCGCCTTTGGGTCCTGCCGAGGTGGTTTCGGGCTTCCTGCTGCGCTCCGAAGTGGTGCGGCACTACCCGGGTCTCGGCGTGAACGCCTTCCTGAAAGGCCAGACGCCCGACGACACGCCCAATCCTCAGTTGATGACCATTCTGCGCTTCGAGCGCCTGGGACCCACGAGCGACACCCTACTGTGCCTGCTCCTGGGCGACGCTTACCGGATCGACCTGCACGAAGCGCCGGAACAGCTGCATTACGGCATCGACGATTACGAAACGAATGCCCAGGGGGGCGTCACGAAGGCAAGTAAAGCCGTGCGCATTTTCACCAAAACCGGCGACCAGGTCACTTTCCCCAACCCGGACGACCCGAAAAACAACCCGACGGCCGACATCACGACCTGTTTCCGGGCCGTGTCGCCGCGTACGGTCAAAACGATGGACCTGGTCGGGGCGCTGAAAACAAAACTGGGACAAACGACCCTCGATTCGGCCGAATTCGGCTTCGAGATGACGGAAGGCGTTGGTAATGTGAAGTTTGTGCGAAACGACCCTTCCGATCAGAAATAACCCTGTAAACACCGATTTTTCCGGTAAATGAAGCTCAGATGAACGCAATCATACCCTTGAATGTCACCGCCCTCCGGGTGAACGCCAACGACAACAGCTCCATTGTCGGCTCCTTTGCCGGCCCCACGGCATTTTTCAGCAATATGCCCTACGTGATCGGAGGAAGCGGCGCCAGCACGGGCAATGCTATTTTCCGCTCTCTCGAACAGCCCACGCTCCAGAGCCTGGACACGGGCATCCACCTGCACTGGGAGCTGCCGGACTACTTTCGTCAGGGCGTACAAGCCAACGACGGCGGGCCCATCCAGTTTCCACATGCCCCGAACCGCTGGATGGTGCTGCGCTATTTCAGCGCCTGGGACGACCTGAACAAAGTGTATCAGCCGCCGGGCGTCAAAGCCTGGATCGTGCTCAGCGACGCCATTTCAGACCAGCCCGACACGAGCGCCATCCCCCGGCCGCGCGTCACCGTGCCGCTGCCGGTCAATCCACCGCCTGCCCCCGGGGCGCCGCCGTTCAAGTACATGGGCAAGGTGCTGGACTACGAATCCTGGGACCCCGGCGACACTTCGGGCGATTTTTTGTCCAATTACAAGGACGAAGACGGCAACCCCTATTACCTGACTTCCATTGGCTTCGTAGGGCCGTCGTTTTCGGCGTATTACCCCGAGTGTTGCAGCGTGTTCGGCTTTTGGGACAATTTCGGCGACCTGCCCGACGTGCGCAACGCCATGTTGAACAATACCATCCCGGCTTTCTCCAAATTTAAGGTCAGCTACCAGGTCGTCGGCTGGATCAACGAAGCCGGCAACGACCCTTTGCAAAAAACGCCCGACCCAACTGATCCGAGCGGCCAAAAATGGGTGACTTTTTTGCAGGCCGTTCAGAATCAATACGCCTACACGCTGCAGCAATACAAAAGCAAGGGCGCCGACCTCGATGCCGTGCCCACGCCCGCCCAGGTTTTTGATAAAATGACCGACCGCCTGTATAAATGGGCTTTTCCCGTGAACAGCCTCGTGTACACCCTGAACCCGGACAAATCCATCCAGTCGGCCGACGGGCCCGCGCGGGTGCTCTGCAACGGTTTGATGCAGGAGATCGCCTGGGATTTCGCGGCGGCCAACCAGGGGCAGGCTTTTTTGAGCAACCCCAGCGGCGGCGCCTTGTGGACCGACACGGTAGTAGTATCCGTCGGCAACACGCCCACCGAAGCGGTGTCGGCCATGCTGAAAGCGGACGTCGGGCAATCCGACGACCCGCAGGATTTGAGCAACAACGAATATTTGCTCGACGCCCTGCAACTCGGCCTGCTGCGCGACCTCGAACAGGACACCACTTCTTTTTTGTTCAATCTGGACGAGGCATTGCACAGCCGGGCCTTCGGCCGTCAGACCGGCGGTAATCTCTGGATCATCAAACAAAAACAACAGGGCGATCCCTCCCGAAACAGCAATTTGTCCGACGAAGCCACGTTGCCGCTCCAACTTGCGCAACAATTGCACGCCCTCAACAAAGCCCAGAAGGACTACGACCAGGGCCGCGCCGACCTCGATTTGCGCCGCCGGCAACTGTTCATGGATTGGCTCCGCTACATGAACACGATGAACTCGTCGGACAATTTTTATTACAACACCCTGCCCAATTTTATCGGTTCGTCCACGAGCGGCGAATTGCAGACCGTGACGAAAGAAAGTGCCAACGTTGGCATATTGAAATATCAGCTGGACGCTACGACGGGCCGGATCGTAGCGCCTCTGCAGCCTGCAGCGGGCAACACACTGGCCATGGCCGTCTGGACCAATTTTCAGACCGTGCAAACCGCAGTGGCCAAACTCTCGAATTTCGAATTGCTGAGTGCGCCCGCGCCGAATTTCTGGCTGCCCACCGACCCGACCGTGCTGGTGCAGGGCGACCGCGTGGAGCCCGCGCGCCGCAACGGACCCGGCCCTCTGACCAATGCCCGCGTCACGCCCGACCTGATCACGATCCTGAATATCAATGGTTTGTCGGTGAATGCCTCGGCTTTGAGCGGCTTGCCTGCTCTCAACGCCAGGCAACCGCTGGTGGCCGATGCCACTGCGCTTGTGGGTGAAGCGGCGTTTCTGATGCCGGTTTGGGCCTATTCGGTGGGCGCGGCGCTCAAAGCCCTCGGGGGCGCCAACAACCCCGCAAACGGCGACATGAACGCTTTCGTGGCCGCTTTGCAGTCGGCCCAGGGCAACTGGACGGTCGGTTTTTTTGCCGCCGTACACGACCCGGCATACCAGGCGGTGAAAAACCCGACGGCTAGCTCCGCCCCGCCGCTCACGCCCGCTTTGGCGCTCATTTTTACCAACACGCAAAACGCCGCCTGGGCGCCCGATCCGGTTGCCTGGAACGCGCAGAATCATCTGGACGGGTTCCCGGCTACCAGGCTGGACCCCTTTATCCCGGTGTTTCTGACCTGGAGCGCGACCATCGATCCTTTGACGCGCAACACGGTGCCGCCGCTCGATCCAAGTTGCAAGCCTTCCGACGGCAGCTCGGGAGGAGGGGGCAATTTTCAGGCCCCGCACACTTACGATGCCGCGAATTTGACGCAATATTTCACCCTGGACAACGAGGCGATCGACAATCAGTACCAACTGGGCCAGTCCTTTACCACCGGAAATCCCGTGAAATATTCGGGGTCGGCGATCTTGTCGCGCACGGCCACGTACAGCCTTGCCACGCAGATCGAGCGTTACATCCAGGACAACCCGGACGACACCGAGATCAACGCCCGCCTCGAGGCTTTGGCGAAAAAATACAAGGCGGAAAAAATGCTGTCCCAGGCACTCAGCGGGTTCAATTCGCAGCAAATCCTGCGCAAAATGATCCCGCAGGTGCCCGTCCGGGACCTGACGGCCACCCCGCCCGATCCCCCGAACGACCCGAAGACGAGTTCGGACCCGACCACCCTCTACATCCAGAACGCCGCCACGGCCAATGCCGCCGACAACTGGTATGATTATGCTTTCAACAGCGAACAACCCATCCCGGGCGACCAGGCCACTGCCAATTTCGGGCCCTTGCGGGCAGGTTTTATGGAAATCATGGACCTGCGTTTTGTAGACGTATTCGGGCAGGTGATGCAAATGAAAACTTCGAAAGCCAACCTGGACAATTCACTGCAGGTTATCCCTTCAGAGCGCCTCAAGCCCCTCCCGAACGACGCCGCCAACGCCGGCAAAGTGTTTCTCCCGCCGCGCCTGCTGATGCCCTCCCGGTTGTGGTTCCGCTGGCTTTCGGCGGCGCACACGGCCGATTTGCAGAAGGATTTTGTGGAAATGAACACGCACCCGTCCACCTCGCCGGTGTGCGGCTGGGTGTTGCCCAACCACCTGGACAATTCGCTGATGTTTTACAATGCCGACGGTACGCCCATCGGTTCCTTTGGCCTCGAACACGGCGCCTCGGTGTATCGCTCCCGGCCCGGCGTTATCGGGGACAACCTGACCAGCGACATCGGCCCGCAGGGCAATCCGGCACCGGGGATCAACCCGCATGTGGCCAATTTTATGTGGTTCATTTTCAATAAAAAAACTGGGCCGACGGATGGCGTTTTTCTGAGCGATCTGATGTTTGCCATCGAAAAATCGGACCAGTTCATTCACTCGCCCAGCTACAAACAGGCGAGCGGCCTGGCCGTACTGATCGGGCGCCCGCTGGCGATCACACGGGCGGTGGCCTCGCTCGAATCCTACGGCGCCCTGGCGCCGCTCAGCCAGGCCGATACCAGCACCTGCGATCCTTTCCACCAGGATGTTTTGAACAAACGTTTCGACTATAAAACGCGCGAGCAATTCAGCAGCGGCGGCATTAAAGACGTGCAATTCCCCCTTCGTTTGGGTGAACTGGCCAACATCGACGACGGTCTGGTGGGCTTCCTGCTCGAAAACGCTGACGGTTCGTACCAAAACGGCAAACTCTACTCGGCCGCCGCCGCCGCGCCGCCTTCCGACCCGAATCACAGCGTGGTGCAACCGGCTGCCACCACGATCCAGCTCACCCTGAACGCCGCACCTCAGACCCTGACGATGCTCATGGACCCGCGTTGCGGCGTGCATGCCACGACCGGGATACTGCCGGTGGAAGCGCTGAGCGTGCCTTCGGATCAGTATGCGCAGACGATGCGCTCCTTGGGGATCACCTTCTTCACACACCCGGTGCTGGAAAAAAGCTCCGGCCTGGTCGTGCCCTTGCCCGAAGAGGCGGGCTACGGCTGGTCCTGGATCGAACTCGACGGCACAACGCCCACGATCAGCCCGCTGAAATCGCAGGCCGCCGACGAGTTTGCGTACGCTTCCTATTCACCGCAGACGCTGCTGGAAGGTTGGCTCGGCCTGGCCGAGCTGCCGCCGCTGGATTTGAAGGACAAAGGGGAAAATTAAACCGTAGACCACTGTTTTTTACGACGAAAGTTTTTTTGACAGGAGAAACAGGATGGACAGGATAAGCGTCGGCTCCACTGACTTGCTTCGAGAGGGCGGCAAAGCCGCTGCGATTTTATCTTGACCATCCTGTTTCTCCTGTCAAAAAAACTTTCGTCTTGTCTCCATCGCCATCTCTTAAAACGCCCGATTCGAATGGATAATAAACATGCAAACTGGATTGGTGCCGCCACCTGCGCCGACACGATCTGCCTCAGCGTGCTCAATCCCGATTCGAAGCCGGACGCCAACCAGTCGGTATTTTACCTCGGGAGGCTGCTGCGCTGAACGTCAGACTGGTGAACGCCACGGGCAACGACATCGCCTTGAAGAGCGGCGTGGCGCTGGACATCTTTTTCCTGTCTTTGGACGTCAACCTGGGCGCCTGCAAGGTCAATTTGCCGGGCTGGACGTTCAGCGCGGGCGCCTATTCGCTCACGCTGAAGTACTCCGGCGCGGCGGCGAGTGGGACCAGGGCGATTTCAACGCCCTGCAATTCCAGATCAGCGATGTGCAAAGCAGCCTGACGCAGGCCACGGCAGGCTTTTCCAGGTCAATTTTTTCCGACCTGTCGGGCCAAAATCCTCCCGGCCGCCTCAAAACGCCGCTGAACCTCATAGCCGCCCCTCAGCCCGGCAACGCATCGCTGGACCTTTCACTGGGCCTCGCCGACGGCGGGATCATTTACGTGTCGCAGCCCAGCGGCAGCCTGGTCACGAACCGGCTGGTGCTGAACGTGATCAACCAGGGCGCGCAGCCGCTGTTTTCGGGCACGCCGGGGCAGCAGGGCCAGCCGCAAATCGCGGTGTCCTTCGTGTACGGCACAACACCTGGCGCGCTGGCCCCCGACGTGGACAAAAACGCTCCCCAAAGCGGCTCGGCCTGGAACATCAGCGGCAAGGTGAGCGCCGGCCAGGGCAACGACTGGGCGGTGACGAATCCCAGCGCCTCAGGCGCGGCCACCGACCTGGGTGTGGCTGCTGACGCCCGCACCGACCAACAGCCGGCTGATCGGCACGGGCACATGCCGTCGTGCAGTTTGAATTTGACCAGATCATTTCGCAGACACAGCCCGGCGACGCTGATGTACGTGCAACTGACGGGTTTCAAAAAAGACAATAACTACGCTGTACAATGATCAACTGTTTGTACTGCCGGTCACAAAAAGAGAACCTGCCTCTGCCCGGTTTTGATCCGTTTTTCCAGCGAGATCAATGAAGTTGAAGTCCACAGTTCGTCTCAGAAAGTGCGTATTCCCCTTGAAATGGTGTATGACGGGCGTCTCGAAAATCAATCTGCATTTTCACTCGGACATTTGAACATTCAGGACAAGTGCATCTCTTACCTGGGCGTGCAACCCGCCCTGCAGTACGATCAATACACGCTTGAATTTTCAGGGCATTGCAAACGCAGAAACCTGCTCGTCACTTGTAAGGCCTATAATGATGCGAACGATTGCGACACCCCGCTGCCGCAAAGCAGCCTGAGCGTCCTTCAATTTACGGTGGACATTGATTTTCCGCCGCTCGTAACGGCTTACACCGGCGAGGTTCAGGCGGATGGCAGTCTGAAACTACAATGGACGACCGACGGCGCCACTTCCGTGATGCTCAAAGGAACCGGCATGATATACGGACCGAATGTTGGGACGACTATCGATAACCCTGAGTTTCCGTTACTCAACAACGACTATTATAGTCTGGTCGCAAAAGGCCTCGCAAGGACAGCGCTGCCTGTCTTTTTAAGTTTCCAAAGTTTGGAAGTTTCGGAAGCATCGCCGGTGTCGGACGACCTGCTGCCAATGTTGTAATTTCTCCGAAAGGCGACCATGTTTTCGTAGGTATTGCTCCGGATAAGGTGTCGGTGATAAAAACGGGAAGTGGGTTTGTCTTTCAATGTGCTGTCGCCGGCGATCGGTGTTGAAACTGATTTTAGGCTCCATTGCGGTCTCTTCGGATGGTGATTATCTGTTTGTTACCAACCCCGATGCCAATACTGTTTCCGTGGTCGATATAGGAAATGGGCCCCCTTTTAAGGTGCTTTCGCCGGCGATCCGTGTTGGAGGCTGTCCTATGGGGATTGCAGTTTCTCCGAAAGGCGACTATGTCTTTGTATGTACTCCCAATGACTCCACCGTATCGGTGATTGACGTAAAACGGGCCGCCTTTTGCCGTCCTGTCGCCGGCGATCCCTGTTGGATCTGGATCCACAAAAATTGCGATGTCGCCGAAAGGTGATTATGTTTTTGTTACCAATGACTCCACCGTTTCAGTAATTGATATTAGAAACGGGCCTCCATTCAAGGTTCTGTCGCCGGCGATCGACGCTGGATGCGATCCTGGCAGCATTGCTGTCTCGCCGAAAGATGACCATGTTTTTGTTGCCAACTCCGATGGCAACACCAACGTCAACAGCGTTACCGTGATTGACATCAGAAACGGGCCGCCTTTTAAGGTCGTGTCGCCGGCGATCCCTGTTGCAGGTCGCCCCGGGCGTATTGCCGCTTCTCCGGACGGCGAATTTGTTTATATGGCCAATTATTTGGACGACACGGTGTCGGTCATTGATATAAGAAGTGGACCGCCTTTTATTACCCTGTCGCCCGCGATCCCTGTTGGAAACGTGATTCAGGACATTGCCGTTTCTCCGAATGGCGAATATGTTTTGGTATGCAAATGGAACGACGACAATGTGGCCGTCATAGGACTCTTATCCGTAAGCGCTTTCAATTCTTAAAATATTTGCCAAAAACATGAGCAAAACAATTAAAAATTCCGCCACCTGCGTCGATACGATCTGCTTGAGCGTGCAGAACGACGCCACGCACCAGGCCGATTTTTACCTTGGCCAGTCGGCCGTGCTGGACATCAAACTCGTGAACGCCACGGGCGCCGACATCGCCCTGCAGGGCGCCAAACTGGATATTTTTTTCCTTAGCCTGAATGTCGGCCTGCCTGGCTGTCGCATCGACCTCCCGGGCTGGACGTTCAGCGCGGGCGCCTATTCGCTCACGCTGAAGTACTCCGGCGCGGCGGCCGAGTGGGACCAGGGCGATTTCAACGCCCTGCAATTCCAGATCAGCGGTGTGCAAAGCAGCCTGACGCAGGCCACGGCCGGCTTTTTCCAGGTCAATTTTTCCGACCTGTCGGGCCAAAACCTGCCCGGCCGCCTCAAAACGCCGCTGAACCTCATAGCCGCCCCTCAACCCGGCAACGCATCGCTGGACCTTTCACTGGGCCTCGCCGACGGCGGGATCATTTACGTGTCGCAGCCCAGCGGCAGCCTGGTCACGAACCGGCTGGTGCTGAACGTGATCAACCAGGGCGCGCAACCGCTGTTTTCGGGCACGCCGGGGCAGCAGGGCCAGCCACAAATCGCGGTGTCCTTCGTGTACGGCACAACACCCGGCGCGCTGGCCCCCGACGCGGACAAAAACGCTCCCCAAAGCGGCTCGGCCTGGGACATCAGCGGCAAGGTGAGCGCCGGCCAGGGCAACGACTGGGCGGTGACGAATCCCAGCGCCTCGGGCTCGGCCACCGACCCGGTGTGGCTGCTGACGCCCGCACCGACCAACAGCCGGCTGATCGGCACGGGGGATTCGGCCGCCGTGCAGTTTGAGTTTGACCAGATCATTTCGCAGACACAGCCCGGCGTGACGCTGATGTACGTGCAACTGTCGGGTTTCAAAAAAGACGATAACACGCTGTACAATGATCAACTGTTTGTACTGCCGGTCACAAAAGAGAACCTGCCTCTGCCCGGTTTGATCCGTTTTTCCAGCGAGATCAATGAAGTTGAAGTCCATAGTTCGTCTCAGAAAGTGCGTATTCCCTTGAAATGGTGTATGACGGGCGTCTCGAAAATCAATCTGCATTTTCACTCGGACGACATGCCGGGGCTGAACATTCAGGACAAGTGCATCTCTTACCTGGGCGTGCAACCCGCCCTGCAGTACGGTCAATACACGCTTGAATTTCAGGGTATTGCAAACGC
Source organism: Saprospiraceae bacterium (assembly GCA_044224705.1). GTDB lineage: Bacteria > Bacteroidota > Bacteroidia > Chitinophagales > Saprospiraceae > M3007. The sequence goes on along the minus strand of JBGAJY010000001.1, from coordinate 124,663 downwards.
AGGAAGCCTGCTCGTCACTTGTAAGGCCTATAATGATGCGAACGATTGCGACACCCCGCTGCCGCAAAACAGCCTGAGCGTCCTTCAATTTACGGTGGACCTTGATTTTCCGCCGCTCGTAACGGCTTACACCGGCGAGGTTCAGGCGGATGGCAGTCTGAAACTACAATGGACGACCGACGGCGCCACTTCCGTGATGCTCAAAGGAACCGGCATGATATACGGACCGAATGTTGGGACGACTATCGATAACCCTGAGTTTCCGTTACTCAACAACGACTATTATAGCCTGGTCGCAAAAGGCCCTCGCAAGGACAGCGCTGCCTGTCTTTTTAAGTTTCCAAAGTTTGGAAGTTTCGGAAGCATCGCCGGTGTCGGACGACCTGCTACTAATGTTGTAATTTCTCCGAAAGGCGACCATGTTTTCGTAGGTATTGCTCCGGATAAGGTGTCGGTGATAAAAACGGGAAGTGGGTTGTCTTTCAATGTGCTGTCGCCGGCGATCGGTGTTGAAACTGATTTTAGCTCCATTGCGGTCTCTTCGGATGGTGATTATCTGTTTGTTACCAACCCCGATGCCAATACTGTTTCCGTGTTCGATATAGGAAATGGGCCCCCTTTTAAGGTGCTTTCGCCGGCGATCCGTGTTGGAGGCTGTCCTATGGGGATTGCAGTTTCTCCGAAAGGCGACTATGTCTTTGTATGTACTCCCAATGACTCCACCGTATCGGTGATTGACGTAAAAAACGGGCCGCCTTTTGCCGTCCTGTCGCCGGCGATCCCTGTTGGATCTGGATCCACAAAAATTGCGATGTCGCCGAAAGGTGATTATGTTTTTGTTACCAATGACTCCACCGTTTCAGTAATTGATATTAGAAACGGGCCTCCATTCAAGGTTCTGTCGCCGGCGATCGACGCTGGATGCGATCCTGGCAGCATTGCTGTCTCGCCGAAAGATGACCATGTTTTTGTTGCCAACTCCGATGGCAACACCAACGTCAACAGCGTTACCGTGATTGACATCAGAAACGGGCCGCCTTTAAGGTCGTGTCGCCGGCGATCCCTGTTGCAGGTCGCCCCGGGCGTATTGCCGCTTCTCCGACGGCGAATTTGTTTATATGGCCAATTATTTGGACGACACGGTGTCGACGGTCATTGATATAAGAAGTGGACCGCCTTTTATTACCCTGTCGCCCGCGATCCCTGTTGGAAACGTGATTCAGGACATTGCCGTTTCTCCGAATGGCGAATATGTTTTGGTATGCAAATGGAACGACGACAATGTGGCCGTCATAGGACTCTTATCCGTAAGCGCTTTCAATTCTTAAAATATTTGCCAAAAACATGAGCAAAACAATTAAAAATTCCGCCACCTGCGTCGATACGATCTGTTTGAGCGTGCAGAACGACGCCACGCACCAGGCCGATTTTACCTTGCCAGTCGGCCGCGCTGGACATCAAACTCGTGAACGCTACGGGCGCCGACATCGCCCTGCAAGGCGTCAAACTGGATATTTTCTTCCTCAGCCTCAATGTCGGTCTCTCCGCATGCCGCATCGACCTGCCGGGCTGGACGTTCAGCGCCGGCGCCTATTCGCTCACGCTGACCTACACGGCGGCGCAAGCCAGTGGGCCAGGGCGACTTCAACGCCCTCCAGTTCCAGATCAGCGGCGTGCAAAGCAGCCTGACGCAGGCCACGGCGGGTTTTTTCCAGGTCAATTTTTCGGGCCTGTCGGGTCAAAACGTACCCGGCCGCCTCAAAACGCCGCTGAACCTGATGGCCGCGCCGAAACCGGCAACGCATCGCTGATTCCTTTCGCTGGACCTCGCCGACGGCGGGATCATTTACGTGTCGCAGCCGAACGGCAGCCTGGTCACCAACCGGCTGCTGTTGAACGTGATCAATCAGGGCGCGCAACCGCTGTTTTCGGGCACGGCGGGGCAGCAGGGCCAACCGCAAATCGCGGTATCCTTCGTGTACGGCACAACACCTGGCGCGCTGGCTCCCGATGCGGACAAAAGCGCCCCGCAAAGCGGTTCGGCCTGGAACATCAGCGGCAAGGTGAGCGCCGGCCAGGGCAACGACTGGGCGGTGACGAATCCCAGCGCCTCGGGCGCGGCCACCGACCCGGTGTGGCTGCTGACGCCCTCACCGACCAACAGCCCGCTGATCGGCACGGGCCAGCATGCCGTCGTGCAGTTTGAATTTGACCAGATCATTTCGCAGACGCAGCCCGGCGTGACGCTCATGTACGTGCAATTGTCGGGCTTCAAAAAAGACGACAACACGCTCTACAACGACCAGTTGTTCGTGCTGGCGATTACCAAAGAGCCTTTGCCGTCGCCCGGCCTGATCCGGTTTTCCAGTATGGTGAGCGAGGTGTCGATCAGCCGTTCGAGTCAGCAGGTGCAATTTCCGCTGCAATGGAGCATGACGGGCGTGTCGAAAGTGAAGCTGAGTTTTTACTCGGACGACATTCCCGGCTTGACTCTTCCGGACGTGCATATTCCTTATCCAAGTCCGCAACCGGCCTTGCAATTTGGTCAATACGCACTGGATTTTCAGGGTGTTGCGCACAGTGGCAGCCTGCTGATCACCTGCTCGGCCTACGATGCGAACGACAATTTTCTGAACGACCTGCAGCAGACGGTCAACATCGATTTTCCGCCGGTGGTGACCTCCTACACGGGCGAAATTCAGTTGGACGGCAGTTTGCTGCTGCAATGGACCACCGAAGGCGCCACGGCAGTGACGATTTTATCCAATCTCTATGCGTCAAACGGGCAGGCGGTGATTTCGCCCGCCCCAGCGCCGCCTTTGCTGAACAATGTTTATTACGCCCTGACCGCCAACGGGCCCAATGAGAACAGCCAGCCGGTTGTTTTTTCAAAAGGTAAAAAGTTTGCCTGGCTGGATACGGCAGTTGCATTGACCGGGGCTTACGGCGCCATTGTTTCTCCGGACGGAAACTATGTTTTTGCAACAAATATCAACGACAGCAATCTATGGGTGGTGCAGGTGAATGCAAATCCGCCTTACCAGCTGTTGTCTGAAACGATACCCGTGGGCGATACTCCGTGCGCCTTGGGAATTGCGAAGCGGAGGCAGTATCTATTTGTTTTGGCAGGGCAGCAACAGACGGTCATGTCGGTGATTGACACGTCCAAAGCGCCCTCATTCCCAATTTTGCAAACGGTGCAACTGGACAGTAATTTTTCCTCCGACGGCACTTTTCAGGTTTCGCCGGACGAGCGATTTATTTTTCTGGGAGATCAAAATTCAAGCGCGCTGACCGTCATCCAGATCGACAGCAATCCGCCTTTCAGGATACTCGACCCGATCGGCGGGGTGGGCTCGAACAATTGCGGTATGGGCTTGTCCGCCGCCGGCCGGTACCTGCTCGTTGCCAACCTGGGAAATCACGCCGTCTATGTGATTGATATTCAGAATGCCCCGAATTTTAGCCTGGTGCAGACATTTACCCCGGAGAGTTTTTACCCGATGGCCATGGCCTCCGTGCCGGGGGGCGAACAGGTGTTTTTCAGCAACAGCCTGGCGCCTTCCCAATTCACTGTGCTGATGCTCGATGTCAGCGGGGATCCGCCTTTTCAAAACACGCAAACGATTCCGGCCAATGCCGAGAGCCTGGCCCTTTCGCCCGATGGGCAACGCCTTTTCGGGGTCGGCCCGAACGACGTAAAGGAAATCGATGTTGCAGGTACGCCGCCTTTTCAGATCGTGCAAACCATCGCCGACCAGGGCGACACGGCTACCGCGCTGGCGGGTTCCTATGCCGGCGACGATGCCTTGTATTTTTTCCTGGCTAATACGAACACGCCGAATAATGTCGGGCTTTACGTAGCGCGACCGAGTTCCGTGAGCGCGTTTTGATTTTTTTAAAACTGATTCGAAAACACCTGTCCGAGCATGAGCAAACTCGTTAAAGATTCCGCCACCTGCGTCGATACGATCTGTCTGAGCGTGCAAAACGACGCCACGCACCAGGCCGATTTTTACCTTGGCCAGTCGGCCGTGCTGGACATCAAACTCGTGAACGCCACGGGCGCCGACATCGCCCTGCAGGGCGCCAAACTGGATATTTTCTTCCTCAGCCTGAATGTCGGTCTCTCCGCATGCCGCATCGACCTGCCGGGCTGGACGTTCAGCTCCGGCGCTTATTCGCTCACGCTGACCTACACCGGCGGCGCAAGCCAGTGGGGCCAGGGCGACTTCAACGCCCTCCAGTTCCAGATCAGCGGCGTGCAAAGCAGCCTGACGCAGGCCACGGCGGGTTTTTTCCAAATCAATTTTTCGGGCCTGACGGGTCAAAACGTGCCCGGCCGCCTCAAAACGCCCCTGAACCTGATGGCCGCGCCGAAACCCGGCAACGCATCGCTGGACCTTTCGCTGGACCTCGCCGACGGCGGGATCATTTACGTGTCGCAGCCGAACGGCAGCCTGGTCACCAACCGGCTGCTGCTGAACGTGATCAACCAGGGCGCGCAGCCGCTGTTTTCGGGCACGCCGGGGCAGCAGGGCCAACCGCAAATCGCGGTATCCTTCGTGTACGGCACAACACCTGGCGCGCTGGCTCCCGATGCGGACAAAAGCGCCCCGCAAAGCGGTTCGGCCTGGAACATCAGCGGCAAGGTGAGCGCCGGCCAGGGCAACGACTGGGCGGTGACGAATCCCAGCGCCTCGGGCGCGGCCACCGACCCGGTGTGGCTGCTGACGCCCGCACCGACCAACAGCCGGCTGATCGGCACGGGGGATTCGGCCGCCGTGCAGTTTGAGTTTGACCAGATCATTTCGCAGACGCAGCCCGGCGTGACGCTCATGTACGTGCAATTGTCGGGCTTCAAAAAAGACGACAACACGCTCTATAACGACCAGTTGTTCGTGCTGGCGATTGAAAAACAAACTTTGCCCTCCCCTGGGCTGATCCGTTTTTCCAGTACCGTGAGCAAGGTTACGATCAGCCGTTCGAGTCAGCCGGTACAATTTCCGCTGCAGTGGAGCATGACGGGCGTGTCGAAAGTGAAGCTGAGTTTTTACTCGGACGACATTCCCGGCTTGAATCTTCCGGACGTGCACATTCCTTATCCAAGTCCGCAGCCGGCCTTGCAATTTGGTCAGTACGCACTGGATTTTCAGGGTGTTGCGCACAGTGGCAGCCTGCTGATCACCTGCTCGGCCTACGATGCGAACGACAATTTTTTGAACGATTTGCAGCAAACGGTCGACATCAATTTCCCGCCGGTGGTGACGGCCTACACGGGGGAAATTCAGTTGGACGGCAGTTTGCTGCTGCAATGGACGACGGAGGGCGCCACGGCGGTGACGATTTTTTCCAATGTGTATGCGGCGAACGGGCACACGGTGATTTCGCCCGCGCCTTCGGCGCCTTTGCTGAACAATGCCTATTACGCCTTGATTGCGAACGGACCGAATGAGAATAGTGACCCTTGTATTTTTTCAAAAAGCACTGCGTTCAGCCTTTACGGCAATCCGGTCGAGGTGCCGGGTTGGGGGGAGGGGCTGGCGGTTTCTCCGAATGGCAAGTATGTATTTGCGTCGATCTTTAACGGAAGCAGCATCAGCGTTGTTGAAGCCACTCCGCCGTACCGGGCCCTGGCTTCGCCGATCCCGGTTGGCCCATATCCCGGAGATTTGGCGACTGCGCCGCAAGGGCGGCATTTGTTTGCTTCGGGCCTGATGTCCGGTATCCTGTCGGTAATCGACCTCAGCAATGCACCCAATTTCCCGGTTGTGGCGACGGTTCAACTTGGCGACCAATTCGCCTATGGGTATATCGCCGTTTCAAATGATGAGCGCTATGTTTTCGCGACGGGCGGAAATTCCGGAGAGATAGGCGTCGTTCAAACCGACAGCACGCCGCCTTTTGCCATACTTGAGCCGATCACCGGCGCCGGGTCTGACTTGCGGGGCCTTGGGTGCTCTCCTGACGGTCAATACCTTTTTACGGCAAATATTTCTACCAGTGAAAGTTCGTTTTCGGTGATCTCCATCAAAAACGGCCCTCCTTTTCGGGTCGTGCAAACTTTGATACCTCCCAGTTCTTTTTCTCCGATTGACCTGAAAGTAGGAGCAGGCTGCAAAAAGGTTTTTATACAGGATGCTGATGGTATTTACGTGGTCGACATCAACGGAAACCCTCCGTTTCAGATCGAAACGATCCTGCAAGGCCCATGCGATAGCCTGGCGATTTCTCCCGACGGGCGTTTTCTTTTTACGGCTCACGACGGGGTTATCGAGGTGATGCAGATTAGCAGCGATCCGTCTTTTAAGACTGTTCAAACGCTGTCCGACTCCAATGGCAAGGTTTTAAATATGGCTTTTTCCAAAGATGGAACCCTTTTTATCACACACGACGCAAATGCAACGCTCACTATTGTACAACCGAGTTCCGTGAGCGCTTTCTGATTTTTCTTTTGCACCGCAAAGTCGCCAAGACGCAAAGAAATTCGCTGCGCCTGCTTTGTGACTCGGCGCCTTCGCGGTGAAAAATCAGGACACAGGAACAACCCTCCAACCGCCTCATAAAAAACACCCGTCCGAACATGAGCAAACCGGTAAAAAATTCCGCCACCTGCGCCGACTCAATTTGTCTGAGCGTGCTCAATCCGGACTCGAAGCCGGCCGCCAACCAGCCGGTATTTTATCTGGGAGAGGCCGCCGCGCTGAACGTCAGGCTGGTGAACGCCACGGGCAGCGACCTCGCCTTGAAGGGCGGCGCGGCGCTGGATATCTTTTTCCTGTCTTTGGACGTCAACCTGGTCGCCTGCAAGATCGACCTGCCGGGCTGGGCCCTCACGCCGAAGCAATACTCTCTGGACCTCGCCTACACGGCCGGCTCGCCCGCGATCTGGGGCCAGGGCGAGGCCAATGCCCTCGCCTTTCAGATCACCGGCGTGCAAAGCAGCCTGACGCAGGCGGCGGCCGGTTTTTTACAAATCAGCTTCTCCGGCTTCTCGGGCAGCAACATTCCTGCGCGGTTGAAAATGCCCCTGGGCCTGATCGCCGCACTTTCACCAGGCAAGGCCGATCTCGATATTGCAGTAGGCCTCGCCGATGGCGGCATCATTTACGTTCCGCAGCCGGGCAACGATCCGGTCACCAACAAGCTTTTGCTGAACGTGGTCAACATGGGCAAGGAGGCGCTGTTTACGGGTACCCCCGGGCATCGTGGCAATCCTGACATAAAAGTTTCTTTCGTGTACGGCTCCACAGCCGGCGCCCTGGCTCCCGACGCCGACAAAAACGCCCCGCAAGCCGGCTCGGCCTGGAACATCAAGGGCAAGGAAGCCATCTCGGAAGGCAACGACTGGGCGGTGACCAATCCGGATTCTACTGCCAAACCCACCGACCCGGTCTGGGTGCTGCAACCGGATCAGACGAACAGCAAACTGATCGGAACGGGCGATTCGGCCGCCATTCAATTTGAATTCGACGAGGTCATTTCGCAGTTGCCCGGCGTTACGCTGATGTCCGTACTGTTTACCGGATTTCAAAAAGACGACCGCACCTCGTACAACGACAGGTTGTTCATCGTGCCGATTTCGAAGGAGTACCTTCCCGCGCCCGGACTGATCCGTTTTTCCAGCCAGGTCACTAAAATCTCGATCCACAGCATGTCGCAGGAGGTCAGCATTCCATTGTTTTGGCGTATGACCGGGGTGTCGAAAATTGTCCTGGAAAGCAGCTCCACGGTCACGCCGAACATCCCGGACGTTCCCCTATCGTATCCCAGCCCGCAGCCGCCGCTACAATACGGCCAGTACGTGCTCAAATTTCAGGGCGTCGAACTGAGCGGGAGCCTGTTGATCACCTGCCGGGCTTATGATGTGAACAACAACCCTATAAATGATCTGCAACAGATCATCGAGTTCGATTTTCCCCCCATCGTTACCGCTTATACCGGTGAACTGTCAATGGATGGCAAGATGCTTTTGAGATGGAAAACCGAGGGCGCCATGGGGGTCACAATTTTTTCCACAAAATACGACGCGAACGGGTCGGTAGCCATCCCGCTTCCATCGGGGCAGCCCTTGCTCAACAATCCCTATTACGCTCTGATCGCCAACGGGGCCGGGCCGGGCGAGAACAGCGGGCCATGCATGTTTCAAGTTCAAAAGTTCGGGAGTTTCCCAGGTATTGACGGGGCGGGGGAGAGTGCCGCCTGTATAGCCGCTTCTCCGAAGGGCGATTATGTTTTTGTGGCCAACTCCGATAACGATTTTGTGTCAGCCATCGACACAGGAAACGGGCCGCCTTTTACGGTCGTGGCGCCGGAAATCAACGTTGGCAATCAGCCGTACTCCATTGCGGTATCGCCCAAAGGCGACTTTGCTTTTACGGGCAATTTGTACGGGGCCAATTTATCCGTCATCGATGTAGGAAACGGTCCCCCTTTCAAGGTTTTGCCGCAGGCAATCGGCGTTGGAAATCAACCCTGGGGACTTGCATTTTCTCCGAAAGGCGACTACGCTTTTGTCTCTAATTCACAAGACAATACCGTGTCTGTCATCGATGTGGGAAACGGGCCGCCTTTTTCAGTCCTTTCAACAATCGGTGTTGGAAAACAGCCTCAATCCATTGCGGTCTCTCCAAAAGGCGATTATGTTTTCGTCCCCAACTATATTGATCACTCGGTATCGGTGATCGATATAAGAAACGGACCGCCCTTCAACGTTCTGCCGACGACCATTGGCGTCGGGACACAACCTATCGCCGTTGCTTTTTCTCCAAAAGGGGACTTTGCTTTTGTGGCTAATGTCATTGACAACACCGTGTCGGCGATCGATGTAAGAAGCGGGCCGCCATTTAAGGTGCTGTCGACAATCAATGTCGGAGGACAACCTTCGGGCGTTGGGGTGGATCCCGGTGGTAATCATGTTTATGTGAGCAATAGCGTTGGCAGATCGGTGTCGGTGATTGAAATCGGGGACGGGCCGACTTTTAAAGTCGTACCTCCCGACATCGATGTGGTCAATCAACCGCAAGGGCTTGCTGTTTCGCCCACAGGCGACTACGCTTTCGTAGCCAAATGGGACGGAGAATCTGTGGCTGTCGTAGGGCTCGTTTCCGTGAGCGCTTTCTGATTTTTTTAAAACCGTTTTGAAAACAATTGCCCGACCATGCGCGTATCCGCCAAAGATTCCGCCACCTGCGCCGACACGATCTGCCTGAGCGTGCTCAATCCGGACTCGAAGCCGGCCGCCAACCAACCGGTTTTTTACCTCGGAGAAGCCGCCGTGCTGAACGTCAGGCTCGTGAACGCCACGGGCAGCGACCTCGCCTTGAAGAGCGGTGTCGTGCTGGACATCTTTTTTCAGTCGCTGGACGTGGCCCCGGCGGGCTGCAAGATCACCCTGCCGGGCTGGACCCTCACGCCGAAGCAATATTCCCTGAGCCTCGCGTACACGGATGCGTCGCCTTCGACCTGGGGACAAGGAGACGCCAACGCCCTCGCTTTCTCCATCGCCGGCGTGCAAAGCGGCATGACGCAGGCGACGGCGGGTTTTGTCCAAATCAATTTCACGGGTCTGTCGGGCAACAACGTCCCGGCCCGGCTGAAAATGCCCCTGAGCCTGATCGCCGCCCCGTCGCCCGGCAAGGTCGATCTCGACATCTCGGTGGGTCTCGGCGACGAAGGCGTCGTGTACGTCTCCCAGTCCGGCGGCGACCTGATCGAAAACCGGTTGTTGCTGAACATCATCAATAAAGGCGAGCAGACGCTGTTTTCGGGCACGCCCGGGAAGGAGGGTACGCCCAAAATATTCGTGTCTTTCGTGTACGGCTCCACGCCGGGCGCGCTGGCGCCCGATGCCGACAAAAGCGCCCCGCAAGCCGGCTCGGCCTGGAACATCAAGGGCAAAAAATCCTTCTCGGCGGAAGGCTACGGCTGGCACCCAACCGATCCGGACCCCTCCGGTAATGCCACCGATCCGGTGTGGCTGTTGCAGCCGGATCAGAATAACCATCACCTGATCGGTACGGGCGCCGCCGCTGCCGTTCAGTTCGAATTCGATCACGTCATATCGCAGACTGCGCCCGGCATTACCCTGATGCATATACAATTTTCGGGGTTTATTAAAGACGACCACACCGGGTACAACGACAAGTTGTTCGTGCTGCCGATTACAAAAGAGTACCTGCCCGCACCCAGCCTGATTCGTTTTTCCAGCGAAATCACGAAAATCTCGGCCAAAAGTTCCTCGGAGGAGCTGAGCATTCCGTTGTTCTGGAGCATGACCGGCGTGTCGAAAATCGTGCTGGAAAGCAGCTCGGCGGTCATTCCGAATATTCCCGACGTTACCATACCCTATTCCGGTTCGCAGCCGCCGCTTCAATACGACCGCTACGCGCTGAAATTCAGCGGGGTGGAGTGCAGCGGGAGCTTGCTGGTGACCTGCAGGGCTTACGATGCCTACGGCAATGATTTGAACGATCTGCAGCAGACGGTAACGATTGATTTTCCGCCGGCGGCGACCCTTTACACCGGCGACATTCAGGCCGACGGCAGCCTGCTGTTGCAATGGAACACGCAAGGGGCCACCGGCGTGACTTTCGCCTTTTCCGCCAACCCATTCAACCTGAGCGGGAAAATGACGATCCCCAACCCGCCGATGCCCCTGTTGAACAATGATTATTACGCATTGACCGCGAAGGGCGGAGGGCAGAACGAGCACAGCGCGCCGTTACAATGACAACAGTGTTTCCGTCATCGATCTTAAAAACGGGCCGCCTTTCAAAGCTTTGCAGCCGACCATCGCTGTGGGGGGCAATCCCACCGCTGTTGCAGTCTCGCCGAAAGGCGATTATGCCTTTGTTGCCACCTCCCTGGGCTCTGACGTGGCAGTGATCGACCTGAAAACCGGACCGCCTTTTTCCGTCCTGTCGCTCGTATCCGGTATCGGATCCATATCCGACGCTATTGCCGTTTCGCCGAAAGGCGAGTTTGTATTTGTGGGCAATTTCGGGGACAATACCGTTTCGGTGATCGACATCAGAACCGGGCCGCCTTTTTCTGTGCTGCCGGCCATCTGGGTTGGGGTTGAGCCGGACGACGTGGCATTTTCTCCGAAAGGCGATTTTGCTTTTGTGGCCAATAACAATGACAATACGGTTGCCGTACTGGACATAAAAAGCGGACCGCCTTTTAAAGTCTTGTCGCCGGCCATTCACTTTGGAGAGAGTGCTTTGAACCTCGCCGTTTCCCCGAAAGGAGACTTTGTTTTTGTTTCCGTCTATTACAATTCGGTATATGCCATCGATCTGAGAAGCGGGCCGCCTTTTACCGTTTTGTCGCCTCCGATCAGTGTTGGAAATGGGGTGGCAGGCCTTGCGGTTGCTCCGGATGGCGGCAGTGTTTGGGTCTGTGGCATGGACGGCGAAACCTTGTCGGTGATCGACATCAGCAGCGGACCGCCTTTTAAAACCCTGCCTGCCATAAGCGTTGGAGGAGCGCCCAGGAACATTGCATACTCTCCGAACGGCAACTATGTTTTTGTTGTCGCCAACAGTGGAAATAGTGTGTATGTGATCGGCCCTGACTCCGTGAGCGCGTTTTGATTTTTTAAACACTGATCTGCCCCCGCCCGACTATGAGCAAATCCGTCAAAAATTCCGCCACCTGCGCCGACACGATCTGCCTGGGCGTACTCAACCCCGACTCGCGGCCCGACGCCAACCAGCCGGTATTGTATCTCGGAGAAGCCGCCATACTGAACGTCAGGCTGGTGAATGCCACCGGCAGCGATATCGCCTTGAAGAGCGGCGTGGCGCTGGAAATATTTTTTCAGTCTTTGGACGTCAACCCGGGCAATTGCAAGATCAACCTGCCGGGCTGGACCCTGACGCCGAAGCAATACTCCCTGAGCCTGGCGTACTCCGCCGGTTCCTCCGCGACCTGGGGGCAGGGCGACGCCAACGCCCTGGCCTTTCAAATCAGCGGCGTGCAAAGCGGCCTGAGCCAGGCCACAGCCGGGTTTTTTCAGGTCAATTTTTCAGGTTTACCGGGCGGAAATGTGCCCGGACGGCTGAAAATGCCCCTCAGCCTGATCGCCGCGCCCCAGCCCGGCAACGCCGATCTCGACATCGCTGTGGGCCTTGGCGAAGGCGGGATCATTTACGTTTCCCAGGCCGGCGACGGCCTGATAGAAAACCGGTTGTTACTGAATATCATCAATAATGGTGCGCATGCGTTGTTTGCCGGCACACCGGGTCAGGAAGGCAAGCCCAAAATATCGGTGTCTTTCGTGTACGGCTCCACCGCGGGCGCCCTGGCGCCCGATGCGGATAAAAGCGCCCCGCAAACCGGCTCGGCCTGGACAATCAAAGCCAGGGAATCCATCTCGGAAGGCAACAGCTGGTTTCCGACCGACCCTGATCCTGCCGGCAAGGCCGACGACCCGGTCTGGTTGTTCCAGCCGGATCAGAATAACCATCAACTGATCGGGACGGGGGCTTCCGCTGCTGTTCAGTTCGAATTCGATCACGTCATATCACAGACTGTTCCGGGCATCACCCTGATGTACATCCAGTTTTCGGGCTTCAAAAAGGACGACCACACCTTGTACAACGACAGGTTGTTCGTGCTGTCGATCTCGAAAGAGTACCTGCCGGCGCCCGGCCTGCTCCGTTTTTCCAGTGCGGTCACGAAAATATTGATCAACAGTTCGTCGCAGCAGGTCAGCATCCCCTTGTTCTGGAGTATGACGGGGGTGTCGAAGATCGTGCTTGAGTTCAGTTCGACCGTCGCTCCGAATATCCCGGACGTTACCCTCCCTTATGGCGGCACACAACCGGCGCTTCAATTCGGCCAATACACGCTTCGGTTTCAGGGGGTTGCGTGCAGCGGGAGTTTGTCGGTCACCTGCAGGGCTTACGACGCCAACGGCAACGATCTGAACGACCTTCAACAGGCCGTAACGATTGATTTTCCGCCGGTGGTGACGGCTTATACCGGCGACATCCAGGCCGACGGGAGCCTGCTGCTGCAATGGACCACCGGAGGAGCCATTGGCGCGACCATTGCCTTTTCCAGCGATTCACTCGTACCGTCGGGGAAAATGACGGTCCCGGCCCCCCAAAGGCCGCTCTTGGACAACGATTATTACGCTTTGACCGCCAAGGGCGGAAGGCAGAACGAGAATAGTGTGCCGTGCACGTTTAAAGTGATGAAGTTCATACCCTTGGACAGTATCCAGGTAGGCAGGTTTCCCCTCGACATAGCCGTTTCTCCAAAGGGCGATTATGCTTTTGTCGTGAATGCCTCGGATAATACCGTGTCGGTGATCGAGATAGGAAGCGCGCCGCCTTTCAAGGTCCTCTCTCCGGCGATCGGTATCGGGAACGGGGCATGGACCATCGGCGTTTCACCGAAAAGCGATTATGTTTTTGTGATCAGTTCCGGCAGTACATCGAATACCGTGTCGGTAATTTCAATCAAAAACGGCCCTCCTTTTCAGGTCCTGCCGGATGTGATCAAGGTTGGCGGTGATTTTAACAGCATTGCGTTCACGCCGGATGGCAACTATGCTTTGATCACGAACAATTATGGCAGTGATGTGTCCGTGATTTTACTCAAAAATGGCCCTCCTTTTCAGGTGCTGCCCTCGGTCGGTATCGCCAATGGCTCGCAAGGCATCGGGATATCACCGAAAGGCGACTACGCCTTTGTTGCCGGCAATAGCGGCACCAATATCCTGTCGGTGATTGAAATAAGCGGCGGAGGAATTTTTAAGGCCCTGCCGCAGACCATCAGCGTGGGGAACGGGCCTTCGAATATTGCCTTTACCCCCGATGGCAACTATGTTTTGGTGACCAACTACAAAGACTGGTCGGTGTCTGTAATTGACCTGAGAAGCGGAGCCCCATTTAAGGTCCTGACGACGATCGGTGTTGGTTGTTCTGCGGTTATAATTGCAGTTTCACCAAAAGGCGACTATGCGATTGTACCCGATACCCACGGCAGCACTATGTCGGTGATTGAAATAGGAATTGGCCCTTCTTTTAAGACATTGCCCGCTGTGGGTGTTGGATTTGGGCCCTCCAAGGTTGCATTTTCCCCAAATGGCAACTTTACTTTCATATCCAGCACCGGGAACGACAACGTCACTGTTTTCGGTCCCGAATCCGTAAGCGCTTTTTGAATGCTTAATCTTGGATTATAAAACACTTACTCTAACACGTCCTGTATCACGCGCAGCGCCGATCCCCGGAATTTGGCCAATCCGGCTGCCGGGAGTTTTTCCGGTAAAAAATAAGGTTCGTTATTCTCGTGTCGCCGCAACCACTGTACATCGCGGCAAGAGGATCCTCCGTCCGATTCGTTTTGGCGCGGCAGCGATTGTACTACCCCAAGAGCAATCATCTGTTGGCGACCAAGCGTGGCAAAAATCAAGTCGCCTATGCGTATCCGAACCGCCCAGCGACACAATTCACGACTGAGGGCCGGTGAAATACGCGCAGCCCGGGAGGAAAAATCTCCTTTAAAACGGGTCTCGTCCCATACAGCCGATGCAGCCCAAAATGGCCCAAGCAAGCGCAACGGGTCGAAGGGCAGCCTGTTTTCGCGAAAGATCCGTGCCGTCGGCCATGGGCATTTTTCCAAACGCACCAGCCATGCCGTGGCGCCGCGACTGACGGCCCTTCGAAGACCGGTCAATTGGAAACAGGTATTTTCAAAAAGCGGGTAGGCGGAGAACACCCGGATTTCTTCGCGGCGTACCTGAAATATCTGCCGCGATTCGGCCTTTTCCCGCTCGAATTCGGCGAGAAAAGCGGTGATCAGTGCCGGTTCGGTGCTGAGGACCAAGTTTTCAGCATTGTTGTTGTAGGTCCAGTTGAAAGAACCGGTGAGCAGCAAGTCGTCGTCGATCAGCACAAATTTGTGGTGCATCAAACCGGCCTCCCGGCGAGTGAACAAGCGGCCCCCGTGATCGATAAACCGCTGAAAATCAAGCCCGCCTTCGCGGATGTTTTGACTGTCGTATTCGAACAGGAGTTCGACGCTAACACCCTCACGCAGTTTTTTGATCAAAATATCGAACAAATCCCGGTGCGAAAACCAGCAAACGGCGATGCGCAAACTCACACGGGCTAGCCCGATGTATTCGAACAGATGGACAGGCAGGTTTTTGAAAAAAGCGGCGTTCACAGGTTATTTTCAATTGGGATCAGGTTGAAAATTTGTTGGACAAAACGGCAAAATTGTTTTACGTTTGTAGTACAAACTCAATGACATAGGGTTTTTAAGAATCGCGGGCGCCTGAGGGGGCCCACCACGAAGAAAGGAGGCTCTGGGGGAACACCTCATCCTCCTTTAGTTTTTATCGGAAGAAGGCATTGTACCGTCCTTGCTTTACGGCAGATCTGGTCATTTCGACAAGCCTTTCATCCTTGAACAGGATAGCAATTTTTTCCAAACAAGTATCCCGAGCGAATTTTACGGCATTATGAATGCCAAGCGTGTTGTCTTCAATGGCGTATAGCATATTGACAAACACCAGCATATTCGGGGATTGCGTTTTGCCTTTTCGAAGTGCGTTTTGCACCGCATTTTTCAGGTTGTGCGCTTTTATCGTCTTAAATTCCCACTCTTCCCCGTTCCGCAAGGCATCCGGTGAAGGCCGGTTAGGCAAGAGCTCCACGGCTTCACCCAATGCTGCAAGCAACAAGCCGATCACTTTGTTCTCTTCCCACTCATTTCTCCCATGCTCGGGATGAATGACCAGATAACCCTCGCTGGCCTCATCAAATATTTCCAGCCTATAACTGCACGGCCATAATCTTCATATCGGACACGATTCGGAGACACGGATTTTTTGCCGAATTTGAAACAAAAAGATTCAAAATTGATCCTGTTGCCTGAAATTTATTTCAAAAAATTTCAGCCCCGAAGTTCCAGAAGCGCCACATTTTCAATGTGATGCGTATGCGGAAACATATCCACCGGCCGCATTTTTAGCACGGCGTATTTTTCCGCCAGGAGCGCCAGGTCGCGCGCCTGAGTGGCCGGGTTGCAACTGACGTACACGATCCTGGGGGCTGCCAGGTCGAGCAAAAAACGCACGGCTTTTTCGTGCATGCCGGCCCGGGGCGGGTCGGTCACCACTACGTCCGGGCGGCCGTGGCGCTGGATGAATTCGGAGGAGAGCACGTTTTTCACATCGCCGGCGTAAAAAATGGCGTTGCCGATACCGTTCAGCGCGCGGTTCTCCTCGGCGTCGGCGATGGCCTCGGGGATTTCCTCGATGCCCACGACCTGGCGGCACAAATGCGCGAGGTACAACGCGATGCTGCCGGTGCCGGTGTAGAGGTCGTACACATTTTCGGAGCCCGTAAGGCCGGCGAATTCGGCCGCCACGTCGTACAGGGCCTTTCCCTGGCGGGAATTGGTCTGGAAAAACGACTTGGGACCGATCTTGCAGCGCAGTTCGCCGAGTTGTTCTTCCACGTAGCCTTTGCCGAAATACGTGATCATGTCCTGGTCGAACATCGAGTCGTTCAGTTTGGTGTTCACGCAGTAGACGACCGTGGTAATTTCCTTTGGAAAACGTTCGAGCAGGGCGTCCAGAAAAGCCTTGATCGCTTCGGGGTTGTCCTGAGCGAAACTGACCAGTACCATCAGCTCGCCCGTAGTCGTGAGCCGCAGCATCAGGTTGCGCAAGAAGCCCGTGTGGCGGCGCAGGTCGTAAAATTCGAGGCCCTGGGCGCGGGCGATCTCGCGGGCGGCGTTGCGCACGGCGTTGGACGGGTCGGCTTGCAGCCAGCATTTTTGGATGTCGATGATCTTGTCGAAATAACCGGCTTTATGGAAGCCCAACCCGTCCGACGGCTTTGAGCCGTCGGATGGGTCAGCGCCCATTTCCTCGGCAAACAACCAGCGCCGGTTGGAAAACCCGAATTCGAGCTTGTTGCGATAAAACGTCGTCTCCGGCGCGCCCAGGATGGGCAAAAACTCGCCGATGTCGACCTTGGCGATACGTCGCATGGCGTCTTCCACCGACTGCTGCTTGTGCATCAACTGGTCTTCGTAAGCCAGGTACTGCCATTTGCAGCCACCGCAGATCTTGAAATGTTCGCAAAAAGGTTCCACGCGCCGCGGCGAGGGCGTCACGATACGTTCCACCACGCCTTCGGCGAATTCCTTCTTTTTCTTTTGCACAAAAACGTCCACCACGTCGCCGGGCACGGCGCCGTCGACGAACACCACGAGGCCGTCGGCCATGCGGCCCACGCCTTTGCCGCGGTCGGCGATGCCGTGGATGGGAACGGCGGGGAGGATAAGCGGTTTTTTTGCCATGATTTCGGGGCGCGAAGATACTGGTAGCCCGGAATTTATTCCGGGCAGGTCAACTGCGTGGCTTGCCCGGCTTGCCCGGCTTGCCCGGAATAAATTCCGGGCTACCAGAAGAAACCCAGGTAAACGGATAATTCTCCCAATACAAACACAAACCCGCTTTCACCGGGTTCAATTTAATGTACTGCACCGCTGCCAGCCAATGCTTCCAATTGCGGATATAACGATCGTACGTCTCTTCGGCCCAAAAATGCCCGGAACGGCCCAACAACCGGTTGGCAGCCACAGCGGTACTTCCTTTGATCCTTATCATCACCTGATACAATTGCTGATAGCCATTTCCTGCGGGCATTTGAACGGAGAAATCCAGGAGGGCATGTACATGATTGGACATGATACATTAAGCGCCCAGGTTGTACAAAACACTTTGGTATTCCTCCAGTTTCTCCGCAACAAGCCGCGCTATTGCCGGTTGTTTTAACCAATATGGCCCGTAAACTGCTTGATCGAGCTGTTGATCCAGATGCCGGAAATAGGCCCTTTCGGCAAAATAAATTTCAATTTCTGTCTGCTGCGGAGGTAGTTTTTTAGCCCGGATTTGCACAATTTGGGCTTCCCGTTCTTGTTTTAAGCGAAACAAAACCTCCTTGGGAAGCGACCCATGCAGTCGCCAGGTCACAAAAAACGCGTGTCCGGGGTGCTGAAAGTGCGGCAAATTGCGCTGGTACTCGATCTTCATTTTTTCTGGTAGCCCGGAATTTATTCCGGGCAATACAAGTTACCGAAAAAAGCCACCGCTTTTTGGCGCCATGAAATTATCCGCGGCACTGCCCGGAATAAATTCCGGGCTACCGGACGTACCTTTGCGCCCGCTTTATCAAATCAAGCACCCACTGTTTACAATATGACATCCCGCGACATCCGCCGCCAGTTCCTCGACTTTTTCGCCTCCAAAGGCCATAAAATCATTCCTTCCGCGCCCATCGTGGCCAAGAGCGACCCCACGCTGCTGTTCATCAATTCCGGTATGGCGCCGCTCAAAGACTTCTTCCTCGGCAACCAGACGCCGCCCGCACCCCGCGTGGCCGACACGCAGAAATGCCTGCGTGTGTCGGGCAAACACAACGACCTCGAAGACGTGGGTTTCGATGGCTACCACCATACCATGTTCGAGATGCTGGGCAACTGGTCGTTCGGCGATTATTTCAAAAAAGAGGCCCTCGCCTGGTCCTGGGAACTACTCACGGAGGTGTACAAACTGCCCAAAGACCGCCTCTACGTGTCGGTGTTCAAAGGCGACGAGAAGGAAAAACTGCCCTTCGACCAGGAGGCTTTCGACACCTGGAAACAGTTCCTGCCCGAAGACCGCATCATGGCCTTCGGCAAAAAAGAAAACTTCTGGGAAATGGGCGACCAGGGTCCCTGCGGCCCTTGCTCGGAAATTCACATCGACCTGCGCCCCGACGCCGAACGCGCCAAAAAAGACGGCCGCGAGCTCGTGAACGCCGACGACCCGAACGTGATCGAGGTCTGGAACAACGTGTTCATGCAGTTCAACCGCAAGGCCGACGGCTCGCTCGAAGAACTGCCCGCCAAATCGGTCGACACGGGCATGGGCTTCGAACGCCTCTGCCGCGCCGTGCAGGGCAGCGCCTCCAACTACGACACCGACGTGTTCAGCCCGCTGATTCAATTCCTGTCCAGCTATTCGGGCATCGCTTATACTGGCACCTACCCGGGCGTGAACGCCGACTGGAAAAAAACAGACGTCGCCATGCGCGTCGTGGCCGACCACCTGCGCGCTGTGAGCTTCACCATCGCCGACGGCGAACTGCCGAGCAACACGGGCGCCGGCTATGTCATCCGACGCATTTTGCGCCGCGCGGTGCGCTATGCGTACTCGTTTTTGAACATCAAGGAGCCGATCCTGTACCGCATGTGCCCCATTCTTGCGGACGAATTCCACGACGTTTTTCCCGAATTGAAAGCGCAGCAGGAGTTTGTCGTACGGGTCATCCTGGAAGAGGAAAAATCGTTCCTGCGCACGCTGGAATCGGGCTTGAAACGTATTGAAACCATCGACGTTCAAAACAATACCGTCACCGGCCAGCAAGCCTTCGACCTCTTCGATACATACGGTTTCCCCATCGATCTGACCCGTTTGCTGGCCAAGGAAAAAGGCTGGTCGGTGGACGAAGCAGGTTTTGAAAAAGCCCTGAACGAGCAGAAAGAGCGCTCCCGAAAAGACGCCGCCAAAGAAGTGGGCGACTGGACTGTCCTTTCCGGCGAAAACACGGTGGAATTCGTGGGCTACGACGTGCTCGATACCCGTGAATCGCACGTCGTTAAATACCGTACAGTAGTGGCCAAAGGCCAGCCGCAGTACCAGATCGTGCTCGACCGCACGCCTTTTTACCCCGAAGGCGGCGGCCAGGTGGGCGATACCGGCACGATGACCTTTGGTAATGAGGCCGTACGCGTCTCCGATACGAAGAAAGAGAACGACCTCGTCATCCATATTTTGGACAAACTGCCGGCCGATCTTTCCGCGCCGGTCGTTTGCCATGTCGACGCCCGCAAACGCCACCTCACCGAGAACAACCACTCGGCTACGCACCTGCTCCACGCCGCCCTGCGCCAGGTGCTGGGCACGCACGTGCAGCAAAAAGGCTCCTACCTCGACGACCAGGCCCTGCGTTTCGACTTCGCCCATTTTCAAAAACTGACCGACGAGGAAATCACCCGCATCGAACGGATCGTCAACGAAAAAATCCGCCAGAACATCCCGCTCGGCGAAGACCGCCGCATTCCCATCGAAGAGGCCAAAAAAGCCGGCGCGATGATGTTGTTTGGCGAAAAATACGGCGAAACGGTGCGCATGATCACCTTCGACCCCGCCTACTCCCGCGAACTCTGCGGCGGCTGCCACGTGCGCGCCACGGGGCAGATCGGCCTGTTCAAGATCACCGCCGAAACGGCCGTGGCGGCCGGCGTGCGCCGCATCGAAGCGCTCACCGCCGAGGGCGCCGAAGCCTACATTTCCGAAAACCTGCTGGAAGTGGCGGCTTTGAAAAGCATGCTCAAGACCAAGGACATCGCCAAAGCCGTGAACGACCTGCAGGAAGACAACAAACGCCTGCAAAAAGAGATCGAACGCCTCGTGCACGAGCAGGCCAACGCCCTGCGCGGCGAGCTCCGCCAGCGCGCCGAGCCCGTAAACGGCATCCAGTTGATCGCCGCTGTCGTGCCCATCACCGACGCCAACGCCGTTAAAACCCTGGCTTTCGAACTCGAACGCGAACTGGCTCCGGCCGTCGTGGCTTTCGGCTCGCTCTCGCCCGACGGCAAACCATTGCTCACGGTCAAAATCAGCGACGAGCTGGCCAAATCCAATGGCCTGAACGCCGGTACGATCGTGCGCGAACTGGCCCAGAAATTCCTGAAAGGCGGCGGCGGCGGACAGCCGTTTTTTGCCACGGCAGGCGGCTCGGACGCCGGCGGACTGGAAGAGGCCGTGCAGGGTGTGAAGGGTTACCTCTGACCTGGCAGGTTGATTTTAAAAAAGAGCAGGCCCCTCCTGCTCTTTTTTAAAATCAACCTGTCAGGTCAAAAAAATCAGCTGTCATACACTTTCCTCGACATGTACCAGATCACCATCGTCCGGTGAATCACATACGCCAGCCAGCTTTTAAAGCGGTGCCAACGACTATTCAGCGCCGGCGCGTTGTCCCGTGTGATTTCGGTACAATCCTGTTCCATTAATGCATTCAAATGCGCTGCCAGCGCCGTTGCGAAGGGCTGGTCGTTTACCGCCACGTTGAATTCGATGCTGCGGTAATGGCTCAGGTGATTGAGGTTGTAAGAGCCGATGGTGGCCCAGCGGTCGTCCACAGCCATCACTTTGGCGTGCAGCACCGAAGGAGTCCATTCAAAAAGTCGCATCCCTTTGGCCAATAGGTAACGGTGCAAATAGTGTTCGGTGAGGCGCGACAGCGGCAGGTCCGAAGGACCGCTCAGGATGATCCGGACCTCGACGCCTCGGGCTACCGCCCGGGCCAGCAGCCTGCGAAAGCTCTTTTCCGGTAAAAAATAACTCATCGCCAGGGTAATGGATGTTTTCGACTGGCGCACCGCTTCGCGGTAGTTGCGGTAAATTTCATTCTGCCGGCGCAGCCAGTCGTTGCGCATAAAACGGAGGTTCAGATGGCCAAGATGCCCCTGGAGCAGCCGTTTGGGCGCAGATTTCCGGGTGAACAAACGTTGACAAACCAACTGCGGCTGCCTGCAAACTGCCCCTTCGATCTCTACCGCAAAATCGAGCCAGACGCGCTCTGAATCAACCGCCAGCCGGTAGCGGTCGGCGAAATTGATACCCCCGATCAGGGCGCGGTTCTCATCGGCCACTACGATTTTATGGTGCAGCGTACGTCCGAAAGCGAGGCGTTCGATGGAATACGGCGGCGCGAAAAAACGAAAACGAATGCCCGCCTGACGAATCCGGTCAATCGCTTCGCCGGGCAATTTGGAGGAGCCGAAATGATCGACCAGCAGGTACACCTGCACGTCTCTTTCCACCGCTTCGGCCAGCCAACTCACCACTTCGCGGCCCGTGTCGTCCCAGGTGAGGATATACACCTGGGCGTGGATCACCTCGCGGGCCCCGGCAATAATGGCCTTCAGGCGACGGAAGTAATCCTCGCCGCTGTGGACCAGCTCAAAGCGTTTCAGGTTGTCAGAATCGCGCACGACAGTTATTTTCGGGGAAAAAATAGGCATAAATTTCAAAGCCGTTGGCGCGGAAAAATAAAGGCAGGAGGCTCTGTGTTGTTAAGGGCAACTTAAAATCCCGCAATTCCCGGCCCGGGCCCCGCACTATACCCAACCCGGCCGGTAAAAGCAGCGTAGAAGGGACAAAACCTATCCAGCTTACAAACACTCAAAATTGTTATCGATGAAAAACGCCCTCGCTTGCCTCGCCCTGCTCCTCGCCCTGTCTGCCCAGGCCCAACGTCCTTACGCCAAAATGGTCGTCGGCGTCGAAACCGGCTGGGACCTCCTGCTCTACGATAGCGGCAAAAAGCCGTTCGCCGTTCCCAATGTAAACGTGGAGTACCCGTTCGGAAGTTTCTCTTTCGGGTTCGGCCTGGCGTACAAAGGATTCGGACGTTCGCAATACGCTTATTATGAAGGCGAATACCGTAAAAACGTGCTTCCAGGCCTGCCTGCCGGGTCGCCCAAATCTGCCTACAATATACCGGGAAGCACCTTCGTGCAACAGCCATCAGAACAGTCCAGGGTACTGTATGTCATGGAGAACCGGGAGATCAGCGCCAATTACTGGTCTGTTCCCTTGCACGTCAGTTACCGTTTCCTGCCCTGCAAGTGTATTTACCTTTACGGGGCCATGTCCTTTGACTTTCTCAGTCCTTCTACGCGAATTACCCCGCTGAGCCAGACGGCCGTATTCGAGCTGCCGGCTGAGCGCCGGACGGAAGACTCGTTTTTCAAAAAAAGCCTGCGCACCTACGAGCTTGGACTGGGTTTCAAACTGCATACCAGCGATTATTTCCGCCTCGTGGCGCGGCCGAGTCTGGTGTGGTCGGAAAACCCCGAAACGCAGGGAACGGCGATGATCAGAAGCCTGCGCATGACCTTCGGAGTGCAGTACGCTTTTGTGCGCTACGGCGGAAAACGCTAATCTTTGCAACACTATGCACAAGACTTTGCTCCTTTGTACCTGCTTACTGGCCTGTGGCGCTGTCCGGGCTCAGCCCAACTTCTCCCGTCTGACCGTGGGCCTCGATATCGGCTTCGACGTACACCAATTGGTGGCCGGAGAAAAGCCGGTCTGGATTCCCGGCGTGCAGGTCGAGGTTCCCCTCGGATCGCTGGCCCTCGGCCTGGGCTTCGGCAGAGAAATGTACCATGCATACGACTATTACGTTTTTGCAGGCAGCACGGTGGACCGAATGGAAAACGGGCAGGTTGTGACCTATTACGTTTCGAATTTGCACAGCTTCCGGCCAGCCTACTGGACGGTGCCGTTTAAAGCGGAGTTCCGCGTCAGCCGTTGTCAATGCGTTTTTTTATATGCCGGGGCGAGCCTCGATTTTTTCGATGCCCATACGCGCGATCGCCTGATTTTTCCCGGAGCGGAATTACGCCAGCGGCCTTTCAGCGAAATCCCCCACGACCTGCTTTTTAAGAGCCGCACGCATAGTTTCAGTCTCGGCGTGGGATTCAATCTGCTCGCCAACGATTACCTGCGTCTGACGGCGCGGCCCAGTTTCGTCTGGTCCGAAAACCCCGAAGTGTACACCTCCGCGCCGTACTACATCACCACTTTTCGGATGAATTTCGGCTTGCAGTTTGCCTTGTTCCGACAACCCTGAACCGGCGGAAAAACACCGCCGGATGGCAAGCGGGAATCATCGTAATCGCTCCAGCAGGAACACGGCCGGCGCCTTTTCCAGGTTCAGACCCGCCATTTTTTTCCATTCCCGCACCGGCAGGCTTCGCACGAATTCGCCGGCGCCGGTCAGGTCCTGCGCAACGGCAAAGCGCGTGTCGGGCCGGAGGGCTTCCAGTGCCACTTCGAGCACCATTTGGGAACGGTACGGCGTTTCGATGAACAACTGCGTCTGGCGGTCGCGTTCGGAGGCCTGTTCGAGGCGGCGCAGGTCGCGGGCCAGCTCGGGGCGTTTGGGCGACAGGTAGCCGTGGAACGTGAACGATTGGCCGTTCATACCCGAAGCCATCAGCGCCAGCAGCAGCGAGGAAGGGCCCACCAGCGGCATCACCCGCACGCCTTCGCGGTGCGCCAGCGCGACGATGGCAGCGCCCGGATCGGCCACACCGGGGCAGCCGGCTTCGGAGAGCAACCCCACGTCTTTGCCTGCCTGGAAGGCTGCCCGGAAGGTGATTTCCGCTTCCAATACATCCTGGTTTTCACCGATTTCGGTAAAAATCATTTCCTGAATCGGCTTTGCCGGCCCGAGGCTTTTGATAAAATGCCGCGCCGTTTTGGCTTTTTCAACAATAAAAATATCCAGTCGGCGGGCGATCTCCTGTGCGTAGGGCGGCAGGGTGTGGAGCGCGTTTTCGGCGATGGGAACGGGAATCAGGTAGAGCGTCATTTTGCCAGTTTCGTCATATCGTATTGGGCAAAAGTAGTTTTAGCCGACGGGTATTTCGAAAGCTTTGCATTTGCGTACTTTCGCCGTCCCTGAACGTATTTCGATGACGAGCACCGATACTACAACGAACATCCCCCCCGACACATTTACCATTCACCTCCCGGTGTTCGATGGGCCGTTTGACCTGTTGTTGTTTTTTATCGAACGCGACGAGCTCGACATTTACAACATTCCGATTGCCAAAATCACCGACGATTTCCTTGATTACCTGCACCATGCCCAGGTGCTGAGTATCGATCTGGCCTCTGAATTTATCGTCGTGGCGGCTACGCTCATGCGCATCAAGGCCAAAATGCTGCTGCCGCGCAAGGCCGTGGACGACGAGGGCAACGAGATCGACCCGCGCCGCGAACTCGTCGACCGCCTGCTCGAATACAAGCGCTACAAGGAGGTGCTCGACGACCTGCGCCGCCTCGAAGAAATGCGCGCTTTTATGACCCCCCGCGGATTCGCCGGCACCGAACTCCGCCACCTCGCCCAGCATGCCCTGGCCGATGCCGAAATGGAATCGGTCACCCTTTACAAACTCCTGCGGGTGTTCGAACGGCTCGTTTCTCGCTTCGAGGAGGAGCAAAAAACCAAGCGCATCCACACCGTTTACAACTACAACTACTCCATTCAGGACCAGCGCGCCTACCTGCTGGGCAAACTGAAAAAGAATAAAAAATCGGCCTTTGAAGAACTCTTCTGGCCACTGGAAAGCCGTATTCACGCTATCGTCACCTTTCTCGCCTTGCTCGAACTGCTGAATGCCCAGCAGGTGGAACTGGTGCAGGGCGAAGGGGTGAACAATTTTTGGTTGACCCTGCCGGGTTAAAAATGGCAATTAATACGGTTCAATACCATGCAAAAGGTTTTACTGCTGTGTTCGGCGCTCCTTTGCGGCCCCCTGCTTTTCGCGCAACCCTCTACCCCGAATTTTTTCCAAAACGTTGCTGTACAGGATATTCCGGCCCTGAACGGAATGCCTGAACGGACTTTCCCCAAACAATTTACGAGCTGGCGGCTCGACCTTCCCGCGCTGCGACAAACTCTGGCCCTGGCCCCCTGGGAATTCACGCCGGCGGCCCGTGCCCACAGTTGCACGATCGCAGTTCCCAATTCGGAAGGTGCAATTGAACATTTTGCCGTCTGGCAAATTGCATTGCTCGACCCCGCGCTGGCGGCCCGCTATCCAGAGATACGGGCCTATGCGGGCGAGTCGATCGACGATCCCGGCACCATCATCCGGATCAGCGTCACGGCGCGCGGACTGCACACCATGACCCTCCGGCGCTCCGGTGGCGTGGAATTTATCGAACCGTACGTGTGGGGCCAGACGGAGTATTACCTCGTGTACGAAGAGCGCGACATGCCGCTTTCGGCGGCCGATCGGGCGGCTCGTCCGTCGGCCTCGGCCGGCACGGCTCCGCTGCCCGATACGTATCCCTTCGCCCCCGAAGCCGAAGAACGCGGCGCTTTGCTCGATCCTGTTCAGCTGAAAACCTACCGCTTCGCCGCGGCGACTACGGGTCTGTTCAGTCAGGACCACGGCGGCACCCTGCCTATGGTGCTGTCGGCTGTTGTGGAATACACCAACGATATCAGTGCGATTTATGAACGCGACATGGCCATCCGGCTTCAGTTGGTGGCCAACGAGGAAGCGGCCATCTACCTCGATCCTGCTACAGACCCTTTTACGGGCACCACAGTGGATGGCTGGGCCAACCAGAATGAATTGGTGACGACCTCCGTGATCGGCGCCGCTAATTTTGATGTAGGCCACGTTTTTGCGCGCTACATCAACGGTAATGCTTCCGGGATTGCAGAAATCGGGGTGGTTTGCGGTGTGGATAAAGCCCACGGCGGCACAACCGGCCAGGGCAACGGCACTTACGGGCCGGGCTTCGTCAAAACCCTCGGCCAGGAGATCGGCCACCAGTTTGGCGGCGGCCACACCTGGAACCGCTGCAACAACGGCGGCGGCCGAAACGGCAATACCGCCTACGAGCCGGGCAGCGGCAGCACCATCATGTCCTATGGCGGCTCCTGCTTAACGGACAATGTCCAGTATTACAAAGACCCGTATTTCCACTCCGGAACGATCGAAGAAATCCGCTACTACGTCCTGAATGGCTATCCCTCGCAGTGCGGCACCTTTTCCAGCACCGGCAACAATCCGCCGAGCGTCACATTGCCCTATCAGGACAACTTTTATATCCCCATCCTGACGCCGTTCGAACTCGACGGCACGGCAACCGACCCCGACGGCGACGCGCTGACGTATTGCTGGGAAGAGATCGACACCGGCCCCGAAACGCCCCTGCAAATGCCTGTGGGCAACAGTCCGCTGTTCCGCTCCCGGCTCCCGGCGAGCGTTTCCAACCGCTATTTCCCCCGGATCAATTATATTTTGAACAACGAGCCCGACAGCACCGACCAGCTGCCGACCTACACCCGCGACCTGACTTTCCGGCTCACTGCCCGGGATAATTTCAACGGCGGCGGCGGGCTCAGTTGGGCGGACGTGGCGTTTAAATCGAGCGCCAGCGCGGGCCCCTTTGTGGTCACTGCGCCCAATGCGAACGGTATTGCCTGGAAAATCGGCGAGTTCGTGCAAGTCACCTGGGACGTAGCCAATACAGACAAGGCGCCCGTCAATTGCCCGGCCGTCAATATCCTGCTCAGCACCGACAACGGACAAACCTGGCCGATCGTACTCGCCTCCGGCACGGGCAACGATGGCAGCCAGTACGTACTGGTGCCCAACGTGCCCACGACCCAGGCCCGAGTGCGCGTGCAGGCGGCGAACAACGTGTTTTTCAACGTTTCCAATATCAAATTCCGCATCGAGCAGCCGACCGAGCCGGGGCTGTCGATATCGCTGAGCAACGATGCCGCTCAAATTTGTCTGCCCGGCAATTTCAGCACCGACATTCTGACCAGCGGCACGCTGGGTTTTTCCAATCCGGCGAGCCTGGATTTTGTGGGTCAGCTGCCTGCGGGCGCCACGGCTTCCTTTGCCTCCGCGACGCTCAATCCGGGCGAAACCGGCGTATTTTCCATCGATTTGAGCAACGTGACGGTCGAAGGCGTGTACAGCATCGGCATTCGTGCCATTGCCGCGGGCGCCGACACCCTCGTTCGGAATATCATGCTGACAGTGGTGGGCAATGATTTTTCCACGTTTTCGCTTCAGTCGCCGGCCGACGGCAGCACCGGCCTCCTGCAGACCCAGGTGCTGCGCTGGAACCCGGTGCCCGATGCCACGGCGTACGACCTGCAATTTGCCAACAGCCCCTCCTTTGCCCCGGCAGCCATTCTGGCGACCAAAACCAACACGGCGGTGGATACCTTCAAAGTGCCCTTTTTACTGGAAAAAGGAAAGGTATACTACTGGCGGGTGCGCCCGGTGAACGAGTGCGGCGCACACGACTGGTCGGAGGCTTTTTCCTTCGCTACTCTGGTCGACAACTGTCAGATCTGGTCGGCCAACGACCTGCCCAAAGCCATTTCCGCCAACGGCGTGGTGACGGTGGAATCGCACATCGACGTGGGGGCCAACGCCATTCTGAGCGACATCAACGTCAAACAGGTGTCGGGTTTTCACAACGAATTCGGGCAATTGGAAACAACGCTGATCAGCCCGGCAGGCACACAGGTGAGCTTGTTCAAAAATAAATGCGGCGTCATCGGCGTGCCGTTCAACATGGGCCTCGACGACAATTCGCCCAATAACTTCTCCTGCCCGCCCCCCAACCTCGGCGGCATCGTCAAGCCCCAAACCCCGCTCGCGCCATTGATCGGCCAGAATATTCAGGGCACCTGGATCCTGCGCGTGAAAGACGGCATGATCGGCGCCGGTGGCGCGCTCGAAGGTTTCCAACTGGAGTTCTGCTCCGCGGTTTCGCTCAATGCGCCATATTTGGTGAACAATAACGTGTTGTCCATCGAATCGGGCATCAACATGGCCCTTACGCCCGATCTGTTGCTGGCCGAAGACGCGAACAACCCGCACGATCAACTGACTTTCACCCTCGTGACGCCGCCCAAACAGGGCCGTCTGGAGAAAAACTGGGGTGGTGAAATGCAGGCCGGCGACCAGTTTACCCAGGCCGATCTCGACAACGGGGCCATTCGCTATTTCGACTACGGCGGTGACCTGGATGAGGACTATTTCCGCTTCACGGTGACCGACGGGGAAGGCGGTTTCCTGGGCACGCCGAAATTTTTGATTCAGCCGTTCAGCGTTGGTACGCTTGCTCCGGCCGACCCCGCGCTACAGTTTTCACTTTTCCCCAATCCGGCGCAATCGGTCGTGTGGGTGGCCTTCGGCCGTCCTGGCGTTTCCGACACCCGGATCAGTCTTTTCGACGGCGCCGGCCGACTGGTGCAAACTGCGGCGCTGCCGGCCGGCCAGGATCGCGCAGCCTTGCAATTGAGCGCTTTGCCACGGGGTTTTTATGCCGTCCGGGTGGAAAATGAAGCAGGTGTTGCATTGCGGAAACTGGTGGTGGAGTGACTTTGGAAGGCTGAAAAATTCGGGAAAGCCATGCGGACCAGGTGGGTAAACCCCGGTTCGCATGACTCCTGTTCGAGGGACCTTCTCAGGATGCCCCGAAAGCCGCTTTGAATTCATTTTCAGCAAACCAATCCAGCGTAGTCGGCGTCGTGTATGCTGCCTTGCGGGTGTAGCCTTCCTGGTATGTGCCTTTGTTCAAGGCATCAAACAATTCATTGTAGCCGTCGGCAATGGTCTCGGGCAAGCCTGCCTGTACCATGCCGGCCTTGGCATCGGCTTTGGGAAAAGCGACGTAGGTCAGTTCGGGCAGATCGATGGCTTTCCCGAGCGTTTCAGCCACTTGCGGCATGGTCAAATCGGCGGCCCCGCCGACAAATTCATGTGTATGGCCTTCAAAATTGAGGTCGAGCAAGCGGCGCGCGGCCACATCCGCGATGTCGCGGGTATGCACGACGGGCAGGGCGATATCCGGTCGCAGGGAGTAACCGAAAATTCCCGCCTGCTTGATGAGTCCGATGTTGGCAAAGAAATTTTCCATAAAAAAGCCTGCTCGCAGACTGAGCGTACTGAGCCCCGGTACGGACTTTAAAGCTTGCTCCAACTCGGCCAATCCGCTGACGGGGCCTGCTCCTTCCAGCAGGTGGGCGCCTTGCGAACTCAGAACCACGGCTTTACGGACACCGGTGCTGCGCAGGGCTTGTACATAAGCATTAATGATGTCGCGCTGGTAAGCCCGCCAATCGGTCACATCCCATTTCGGCGGCACCACCAGGTACACGGCGGTGGCACCCTGGAAAGCTGCACTCAAAAAAGTTGGATCGCTCAGGTCGCCCAAAGCGGGCGCGGCGCCTTTGGCAACCAGCCCGGCGAGGTTTTCCGCTTTGCGGCTGATGACTTTAACCGGCTTGCCGGCAGCCAGGAGTTGTTCGGTAATGCGCTTTCCGGTGTGGCCGGTAGCGCCGGTGATAACGTACATGTTGCTGTGGTTGATAAGTGAAAAAAGAAAGTTTTATTCATTTACATACATACTGGTTGGTATGTTAGCATTCAAAAAAAATGCCCCTCAGGGGCGAAGGGTATCGAGAAAACCACCCAGTACGTCCATATTCGAACGAAATGCGGCTGCATCGCGGCGCACTTTTGCCGTGCTGTACGCGCCTTCGATGCCTGCGAAAAAGAACTGGGCGATGGCTTCGGGGGCAATCTCTTTCCGAACGAAACCTGCCGTCTGGCCACGTCGCAGCGCGGCGGCAACGGCGTGGTGAATGGCATCCACGATGGCTTTGAGACGGATGCGGAAATCTTCATCCAGAGGGCTCATTTCCTGCACCAGGTTGTTCAACGGGCAACCCAGCGCAATATTTTCATCGCTGGCCTGGGCAGCCAGGAAATGCAGGTGCTCCTGTAGTTTGTCCAGCGGATTGCCTGTCCATTGTTCGAGCTCCCGGTAAAAGCGCAGGTAATTCGGCCGGATGATTTCTTCGATCACCGCCGTGCCGATGGCTTGTTTGTTGGAAAAATAATGGTACAGCGCGCCTTTGGTCACATCCATTTCGGCAATCACCTTGTCGGCACGCAGCCCCTGAAAGCCGTTGCGGTGGATGTCGGTAAACATCCGTTCCAGAATTCGTTCGCGGGTATCCACTGTATTCATAAGGCAAATGTACATACCAACTGGTATGTATTCCAAACCAATCCAGAAATTTTTTTGAAAAAAAATCTGCCGCCGGTTTGCTGCTCAACCCCGGCAGTGCTGCATCATTTCCCGAATCAAATCGGGCTGCTGTTCGATGGCGTTGCCTACGACCACCAGGTCGGCCCCGGAGCGCCAGGCTTCGGCGGCCTGCGCGGCCGTCCGGATGCCGCCGCCGATGATCAGGGGTATTTCCACGGCGCCGCGCACGGCTTCGATCATGCTGAGCGATACCGGTTGGCGGGCGCCCGAGCCGGCGTCGAGGTACAGCATTTTCAGGCCCAGCATTTCGCCCGCCAGGGCGGTGCAAACGGCGATGTCGTCTTTATGGGCGGGAATCGGGAGGGTGTTCGACATGTACTGGACCGAAGTGGTGACGCCGCCGTCGATCAGCAGATAGCCGGTAGAAATGATTTCCAGGGGCGACAGACGCAGAAACGGCGCGGCAATAACGTGCTGGCCAATCAGCAATTCCGGGTTCCGGCCGCTGATGAGGGAGAGCAGCAGCAGCGCATCGGCGCGGTAGCTGAGCTGGAAGGAGCTGCCGGGAAACAGCACCAGAGGTATGTCGCAATTGCGGCGGATGTCGCTCAGCAGTTCGTCGAGCCGGTTGTTGACGACCAGGCTGCCGCCGATGAAAAAGTAGTGAACGCCACATTCGGTTGCTAGTGCAACGGTTTGTTTGAGCCTGGCCGCCGGCAATTTGTCGGGATCGAGCAGAACGGCCAGGCGTTTTTCACCGCGGCTTTTGGCAGCGAGCAAGCTGGCATAAATGCCTTTATCGTGTTGTGGCATGATGATTCAGCGGCTTAACGCTTCGATGTACTGAATTTCGGTATCGACGCCATCCAGGCTGCGCAGCACTATGGACGGCTCAAAATTCAGCCATTCCAAAAACTCGAGTACGGTCTGATGCGCGACTTCCGGCTGGTAGGCCGACACGGTATTATCCATTGAAAAACAGATGGGGTCCTGATGGGCGATTCGGTTGCGCAGATCGTTCACCAGATGCAGGCGTTTGTACACAAAAGTGTGGTTGTATTGGGCGCCGTGCGGTTTTTTCGGAAAAATCTGGAGCAGGGTGCTGCCCGCGGCGGCAAACTCCTTGGAGGCAAACAGACAGCGCCAAAAGGTGAACCCCAGGGCGGCTACCAGCTTGTCGTGGGTGTATTGTTGCCCTTGTTTTTTCAGGGCCTCCAGCACGCTGTCGCGCGATTTTTCGCAGTGCCGGGCGGCGAGAAAGCCGTAGGGGCCCGATTGATGGAACAGCCATTCGCTGCCAAAACGCCCGGGACTGCCGTAGTGCGCATCGATGGCATTGCGCAGCACCACTTCAAAAAAACTGATCACCGCGAACAGCCTGGCCGACAAGCGGATATTGGCCAGGTAGAGGTCCAGCGCCTTCTCCCAGTTGCTCCCGCAAGCCTTGAGGTATCGCTCAAAGCGCGGCGCGGAAAATGCCCGAATCAGGTCTTGCTGTTCGTCGTCGTGGTACATCAAAAAATCCGGTATTTTTGTTGCGGAATTCCGGAATGCCGCTGACTGTTTCTCAATAGTCATGCTTCCTGGTAAACCCCGAAAATCCATCACAAGGTCGCAGTCTCCCCGGCTGCGGCCTCTTTTTTTAGCCTAAATCTTTACAGGCGCGGTACAGATCCTGCCAATCTTCGCGCCTTTTGACCACGGTTTCGAGGTATTCCTGCCACACGGCGGCATCGGCCGAGGGGTCTTTGACCACGGCGCCGACGAGCCCTGCGGCGAGGTCGTGCGCGTGTAATTCGCCGTCGCCGAAATGGGTGGCGAGGGCCTGGCCCTGATGGATGACGGAGATCGCTTCCGCGGCGCTCAGGGTGGCGGTCGGGCTTTTGAGTTTTTCGCGGCCGTCGGCGGTTTTGCCGCTGCGAAGCTCGCGGAAAATGGTCACCAGCCGGCGGATTTCGGCCACCGGCGCGGCATCGGCGGGCAGTTCGAGCGCTTGTCCGAGCGCCGTAACGCGGTTTTGAACGATAAACACTTCTTCGTCCAGGGTGGCGGGCAGGGGCAGCACGACGGTGTTGAAACGGCGGCGCAAGGCGGCCGAGAGCTCGTTCACGCCCCGGTCGCGGTCGTTGGCTGTGGCGATGATATTGAAGCCGCGCGATGCCTGTACTTCGGTGTTGAGTTCGGGGATGGGCAGGGTTTTTTCCGAGAGCAGGGTGATGAGCGCGTCTTGCACGTCGGCGGGAATTCGGGTCAGTTCTTCAATGCGGGCGATCTGGCCGCCGCGCATGGCCCGCATGACGGGGCTGGGCACGAGGGCGTTTTCAGAAGGGCCTTCGGCGATGAGGCGGGCATAGTTCCAGCCGTAGCGGAGGGCTTCCTCGTTGAGGCCGGCGGTGCCTTGCACGAGCAGGGTGCTGTCGCCCGAAATAGCGGCGGCCAGGTGTTCGCTGACCCAGGTTTTGGCGGTGCCAGGCACGCCGAGCAGCAGCAGCGCGCGGTCGGTGGCCAGGGTGGCCACGGCGATCTCGATCAGTCGGCGGCTGCCGATGTATTTGGGTTCGATGGCCGTGTCCCCGGCTTGTCCGCCCAGCAGGTAAGTGACGACGGCCCAGGGCGAGAGCAGCCAGCCTTCGGGCCGCGGACGGTCGTCGGAGGCGCGAAGGGCGGTGAGTTCGTGGGCGTAGGCGTTTTCGGCGTGCGGGCGGATGATGTGTTGCATGGTGTTCGGTCGATCGGCCGAAGGTCGCGCAAACGGACCATTTTAGCAGGTGTTTTTATCGATTCGGGTGCGTCTTTATCGCTTTTTCAAACTGTACCGTTGGATGAGGGTCCGTGAACGCTTGTATTTATCCGGACTGCCGTCGATGGGAATGGATTTTTTTAAAAAACCGCTGATGAGTCCGGCAACAGCGCCCGCGAAACCCAGAAGGACGCCCCCAATGACGGCCTTTTGGCCGGCCGTCAGACTCAAAAAATCGCCGGGATCATCTCCTCCGAGCGCTCCTGCCAGCAGTCCCATCCCGGCTCCGATGCCGAACCCTGCCAACATGCTCCTTCCCACGCGCCCTTTTTTCCGAAACTGAATTTTTTTGATGTCGAGGATGCGGATTTCCTGTATTGCAGTAGCGGGCTCAAAAATCGATAGAGGACTGCCCACCAGGAGTAAGGAGCTGTCGGTGGTGGATAAAACGTATTTTTTCAAGGGTTTGGACAAACCGGAGGTATATATCCAGGCTTGATAAACGCCTTTCCGTGCCGAACGTTCACTGAGCCGGATTTCCTTCACCGCGCTTTGCGGCATGGCATATTCAAGGCCGTTATTGGCTGCGCCGCATTTGGTGTAAATAACCTGGGTTTCAGTTACTTCTTTGACATGAACGAGCAGTAACCGGCCATCCTGGGTCAGAAGGGTGTCACAATCGGGGGCAACATACGCGGCGCCTGTACGGGCATGAAGCGGGCCGGCGAGAGAAGCGGATAAGAGCCAGAGCAGACAAAGATGTTTCATGTTGTTGTGGGGGATAAACGGTGAACAACAAAGCTTTTTCTGCCAATCGGTAAGGAGCGCCAGCCGCAGGGCATCACTCCTTCCAGTACTGATCGTACCATTCGGCAAAGGCATTCAGTTCCTTTTCATGGCCACTCAGCCATTTGTCGGCGTCTTTTTGCTTGCCGGAAAGGGCAATATAGTACGAGGCGGCGTCCGTGTGGCCTGCGTTGTGGAGGGTGACAAAGTATTCGCCGTAAAAGTCCCACCAGAAATTGTCCTTGTTCGGACGGCCTTTTTCATCGGCGAGGGCCTGGAAAAGACGGGCGTTGAGCTGTGCCAGGTGTTCGGCTTTGGTGGGTTCCGGAAGTTCGGTATGCAGGGAATCGCGAACGGCTTGGCGCAGGGCTTCATCCATGGCGGGAGAGAGCGTGAGGATCATCTCGCCGGCTTTGAACTCGTCTTTCAAAGCTTCGGTGGTCAGCGACATGGTTTTGCTGTTGTTGTCGTCGTCGCTCAGGATATCCTGAACAACGCCCCAGGCCTGGTCGGTGCGTTTGCCCTGGGTTTCGATGGTCAGAAAATAATACAACGACAACAAGGCTTTGACTTTCAGGCCTTTGTCGGCTTCGATAATGCCGAGGTAAAAATGGCTGCTGGGATGTTGGGGCCGGAGTTGGAGGGTCGCGATCAGTTCGGATTCCGCTTCGTCGTATTTTTTCTGACCCATGAGCGTGATGGCCAGGTTGAAATGCAGCATCGAATTGGGCTTGCCGTTTTTGATGCCCATGCGGTACACGGCGATGGCTTCGTCGGCTTTGCCCTCGTTGTCGAGGATGTTGCCTTTGAGGTAGCAGGCATCCGAATAGCTCTCCGGGATTTTTCGGTCGATGATGATATCGAGGTATTTGAGCGCCTTTTTGGGCTCGTTCATGGCAAAATAGGTGTTGGCCTTTTCGAAAAGGGCGTAGCCGTTGTACTTCTCCAGGTTGAGTGCCTGATCAAATTTTTTCAGCGCCTGTTCGTACTGCCCTTCGTCGTGCAGGCGGATACCCTGCACGATGAGGGAGTCGGCGTCGGCGTTTTTTTGGGCAAAAACGCCAGCAGCGGTGAGCAGCAGGGCGATCAGAACGGGGATGAATTTTTGACGCATGGAACAGGATTTTTAAAAAAGTGAAGCAATGGTTGGAGAAGAAATGAACGTAAAATCAGTCGTGCCCTGATGTGGCCGGCGTCGAAGCGCCCAAAAATTTCCCCCAATTCTCGATCTCATCGGGCGTCCAGAGTTCGGGGAAGAACACGACGCGCTGAAAACGGGGAGGCAGGTATTTCTGCCAGTTGGTGCCGCCTGTGGCTTCGATTTCTTTGGGTTTGGCGTCGAGATAACGCACGGCCGAACGGTAGTGTGAGAGCGCCCAGCGAACGTTGGCATTGATGTCGAATTCGCGGAGGAGCTCGCGGAGTTCGGCGTCGTTTTGTGCTTCGGCGGGGAGTTTGAGGTAGAGTTGGCGGAGGTTGCAGGACTCGAAATGCTGTGAAAAGCGGACGAGTTCTTCGGCGTATTTGGCTTCGAACTGCCTGAGTGTCAGGGTTTTTTTACCTGATGACAGTTCGGTGGCGCCCGATTTCCAGTACAACACGGAGTTGAGCAGGCGCACGTCGGTCACGTCGGCCGTGAGTTCCCGTTTGGAGGTATGCACCAGTTGGCGCAGGTCGGTGCTGGCGATTTCGATCATGCGGTACTGGACGCTTTGAAAGCCGCTGGCGGGCAGCAGGCTCATGCGGAAACGCAGGAATTCGTCGCGGTCCATCCCGTCGACCATGATGTCGAAGGAGGTGATCAGGTTGGTGAAATACCGGTTGATGCGAACCATCTGGCGTTTGAATATCTCGAGGGTCGGTTGCGGCTGGCTTTGGGCCAGTTGCTCGATGGCGTCCAGGGTCAGGCGGAAAAAGAGTTCCGTGATCTGATGGTACATGATAAAAATCCGTTCATCGGGGATGGGCGTGCGTGGATTTTGCAGGCTCAGCAGCGTATCGAGGTGGATGTAATCCCAGTAGGTGAGATAGTCGGCGTAGAGCAGTCCGTCGAGATAGGAGGTCATATCCTGGCCCATGGCGGCGTATTTTTCCTCCAGTTGGCGCAGGCGGTCGAGCATGGCGTCGTTGAATTCCATACAAAAGGGTGGTTAGGCTGGTAGAAGGCAGGGTTATGAAAAGGTTGATGAGGGTTGATGAAGGTTTATAAGGTTTATAAAGAGGGGTAAGGGGGGCTCACAAAGGCTGAGAGCACCCTCTCTCCTTTTTATAAACCTTATAAACCTTCATCAACCTGCCTTTATCCTGCAAGTTTAAGCCCCAAAAGTAGGCAAACCAGACAGAGCGCCAAACTGCCGGCGATATTGAAAATGGCTGCCCAGCTTTGGCCGTTTTGCCAGAGCCCCCAGGTTTCGGAAGTGAAGGTGGAGAAGGTGCTGAAACCGCCGCAAAACCCCGTGGCCAGCAGCAGGCGGCGTTGCTCGGACCAGTTGCCGCCCGTCCAGCCGAGCACCAACCCAAGCGCAAGGCAGGCCAGGCCGTTGGCGGCCAGGGTTGTCCAGGGGAACCGGACACTCCAGGGCCTGAGCATCAGGTACAGCCCGTAACGCACGATGCTGCCAGCGCCGCCGCCGAGGAATACCAGGCTGAATGCGAGGAGTCGGGACATGGCTGGGAAGAGGGGTTTATGAGGGTTTATGAGGTTTATAAGGTTTATAAAAGGGGTAA
Source organism: Saprospiraceae bacterium (assembly GCA_044224705.1). Lineage (GTDB taxonomy): Bacteria > Bacteroidota > Bacteroidia > Chitinophagales > Saprospiraceae > M3007. Next base: position 87,707 of record JBGAJY010000001.1, on the reverse strand, counting down.
GGGGGGCTTTCAAAGGCTGAGAGCCCCCTTTACCCCTTTTTATAAACCTCATCAACCCTCATCAACCCTCATCAACTTTCAAAAAAAAACCCCGACTAATTACAGCCGGGGCAACAACTAAAAAATTAAGCTATGAAAACAAAAACTTCTTTGGTCGAACCAATTTTGACACGGCAAGGATAAGCAGAAGAATTGTTTCCGGCAAGTGCTTTTTACTCGGTCACGTCGCGGCCGCCGATGAGCATCTCCTGATATTCTTTCAGTTCATCCCATTGGCCGGCTGCGGCGAATTTGGCTTGCGCAGGCCAGCTGCTCGGGTCGTGGATCTGGTAGCGGGGGCCGGCGGCGTCGAGGATTTCCTTGATGCGGTCCACCGGTGCGTTGGCCAGGTCTTCCCAGGTATTGATGCCGCCTTCTTTCAGCAGCGTCTCAATTTTCGGGCCAATACCTTCAACAATTTTCAGGTCGTCAGGTTTTGGGCCTTTTTCTTTTTTTGCTGCGGGCGCCTTTTTGGCGGCCTTGGCTTCTTCTGCTGCGGGCGCTTCCACTGCTTCAACGGGGGCGGCGATTTCGGCTACCGGAGCCGATTCTTCGCTGGCTACCGGAGCTTCGGCGCTTTTTTTGGCCGTTGCGGGTTTGGGCGAGGGCGTGGCTTCCTCAGCTTTGCCGGGGCGCGGCGTCGGACGCGTGGGTTTTTTCGGCGTGTCGGGCGTTTCGGCCACTGCCGGGAGGATATTGACAAAAACGCGGTCGTTCTGGGCGCGTTTGAACACGACGGTGCCTTCAACGGCAGCGTGCAGCGTGTGGTCGCGGCCCATGTAGACGTTCTGACCGGGGTGATATCTGGTGCCGCGCTGGCGGACCAGGATGTTGCCGGGGATGGCGTGCTCGCCGCCGAAGAGTTTTACGCCGAGACGTTTGCTTTTACTGTCGCGGCCGTTATCGGTACTACCTACACCTTTTTTGTGTGCCATGATGTGGATTGCTGATGGTGAAAAACGATGGTTAAACGGACGATCGACTTACAGCGAAATGCCTTTGATCTCGATTTTGGTGAACTGTTGGCGGTGGCCGTTTTTCTTGCGGTAGCCTTTGCGGCGTTTCTTGTGAAAAACGATCACTTTGTCGCCCTGAACGTGGCCAAGCACGCTGGCGCTCACTTTGGCGCCTTTCAGGTTCGGAGTGCCGAGCGACACTTTGCCGTCATTGTCGACAAGGTGTACGGCATCGAAGGAGACGGAGTCGCCTTCCTGGGCTGCCAGCCGGTGGACGAAGATCTGCTGAACTTCCTCAACTTTGAATTGTTGACCGGCGATGGAAACAATTGCGAACATGTTGATAATCAAAAATTTGATGAAAAAGATGGTACTTGCCTGAAAAAGGCGGGCAAAGGTACGCGACCGCGCCTGAAAAACCAAGCTGCCTGGAAAAGTTGTTCGTCCGCCCCAATCCATCGCTTTTCCCGTCCTTGCCTTTTTATTCGCCCATTCACTCATTCATCCATTCACTCATTAAAAATGCCCCGCTACAAACTCACCCTCGAATACGACGGCGGCCGCTATGCCGGCTGGCAAATCCAGAAAAACGATCCGCAGCTGCAGGGTGGGCGAGTTGTTGCAGGCAGCCGCTCAGGTGTTCGGCACCCGCGATGTTGAAATTTATGGCGCCGGCCGCACCGACGCCGGGGTGCACGCCCGGGGCCAGGTAGCCCACCTCGACGTGCCGGAAGCCGGCCGCGAATCGGGCCGGAAAGATATTCGCGATGCAGGCTCGGCTGGCGCGAGGGATGTTGGCACGAGGGATGCTGGCGCGAGGCTTAGCCTCGCGCCAACACGTCTCGCGCCCGAGCAAATCCTGATGCGCCTCAACGACGCTCTCCCGCACGACATCAACATTCTTTCCGTCGAAAAAGTCCACCCGCGCTTCCACGCCCGCCACGACGCTAAATCGCGCACCTACGTGTACCAGATTTCCCGCCGCCGCGACGCTTTCGGCAAACGCTTCGTGTGGTGGGTTCGCGACCCGCTCGACCTCGATGCCATGCGCAAGGCAGCCGCTGTCCTGGAGGGTTTTCACGATTTCCGCTCTTTCGGCGACGTCGAATCGACCGAGCAGGATACCCGTGTGGACCTTACCCGGCTCGACATCCGGGAATCGGGCGACCGCATTTTGATCGAGATCACGGGCTCGCATTTTCTCTGGAAAATGGTGCGTCGCATCGTCGGCGTGCTCGTGGAAGTGGGGCGTGGCAAAATGCCCGTAGAGACGGTGGAAGACTTTTTGGACCATCCCTCGCGCGAGCCGGCAAAGATGACGGCGCCGCCGAGCGGGCTGTTTCTGGAGCGGGTAGGGTATTAAACTACGGTACAGTGGTTGATAACATGAACACGCCTCGTCCCCGCATCCTCACCCGCAACATCTGGCTCCTCTCCCTCGTCAGTCTGCTGAACGACGTGGCGAGCGAAATGCTTTACCCCGTCATGCCGGTGTACCTGAAAAGCATCGGTTTTTCCATCGTGTTTATCGGGGTGCTGGAAGGCTTTGCGGAGGCGGCGGCCGGATTGAGCAAGGGATATTTCGGCAACCTCAGCGATTCGACGGGCCGGCGCCGGCCGTTCGTGCAAATGGGCTACGCGCTTAGCGCTTTCTCCAAGCCGCTCCTGGCCTTGTTCGCGCAGCCGTTCTGGGTCTTCCTGGCTCGCGCGGCCGACAAACTGGGCAAGGGCATTCGTACGGGCGCCCGCGATGCGCTGCTCTCGGATGAGGCCACACCCGCGACCAAGGGGCGGGTGTTCGGATTTCACCGGGCAATGGATACGGTCGGGGCGTTTTTAGGGCCTTCGCTGGCATTGTTGTACCTGCAAGGACATCCCGGCAATTATGCGCCATTGTTTCTTTGGGCATTCATTCCGGGGCTGCTGGCCATTTCTTTCACCTTTTTGATTCATGAAAAAAGAAGGGTACAGGCGGAAAAAACAAACAAACCCGGCTTTCTCGATTTCCTTCATTACTGGCGGCGCAGCCCGGGGCAGTACCGGCAATTGGTGGGCGGTTTGCTGGTTTTTACCCTGTTCAACAGTTCCGACGTGTTCCTTTTATTAAAAATAAAGGCCGCCGGCGGGAGCGATGCCGCATTGATCGGGGTCTACATTTTTTACAACCTCGTGTTTGCCGTGGCGGCTTATCCCATCGGTATTCTGGCCGACCGGCTGGGCATGAAGCGGGTGTTTGTGGGCGGGCTCCTGCTGTTTGCCGCGACCTACGCAGGCATGGCTTTCGCGACGACGTGGCCGGCGTTTCTCGCGCTGTTCTTCCTCTACGGCCTGTACGCGGCGGCCACCGACGGCGTCGCCAAGGCCTGGATCAGCAATATTTCCGACAAAAAAGACACGGCCACGGCCATCGGCACTTTTACGGCTTTTCAGAGCGTGGGGGCGCTGGCGGCGAGCAGTCTGGCGGGCTTGATCTGGTATTCGGCGGGGGCGGGGGCAACCTTTTTGCTGAGTGCAGGCGCTGCTGTCATCGTGGCAGGTTACTTGCTCAATATTCGCTTTCGGAGCGTGTGAGCTTATTTTAACACGGAGACACGGAGACACGGAGGTAATTATTCTCTGCGCCTCCGTGTCTCTGTGTTAAAACAGGCTTAAACGGGCAGCACCCTCGCCTTCATCCCGTCCTCCACCGCCTCCAGGAACTGCGCCCCCGTTTCCCTTACCGTCTGCTCCAGAGGCCGGTACGCAAAGCCCGGCACCGTCAGCGACTTTTCATTGCCGTAATAAAACTGGCTGATGCTGCTGCGCGCACTTTCTTTGGTGACGATGGGCGCCATGCCGAGCAGTTTTTCTTTCACCCATTCCACGCGCCAGGCGACTTCGGCCAACCAGGGCGACACTTTGATGGCCGGTGGGCGGGCATTGACCGAAGCGGCAACCAACTGGAAAAAATCGCGGTAGGCGATGTTCTGGGCGTTTAAAATGAAGCGCTCGCCGCTGATTTCGCTCTCCAAAAGCAGCACGACGAACTGCGCCACATCGCGCACGTCCACAAAGCCCGAGCGGCCGATGGGCCAGAATTTCAGGCCCTTGTGCACCTGCTGGAAAAATTTGGCGGAGCCGACGTCCCAAAACCCGCTGCCGAGGATGATGGCCGGGTTGGCGATGGCCACGTTCAGGCCTTCGGCGTGGCCGCGCCAGGCTTCCTGCTCGCTCAAATATTTGCTCAGGGCGTAGTTGCTGGTCGCTTTGCTGTGCACCCAGGGCGATTTTTCATCGAGGTGCTTGCGCTCTTTCGAACGCCCGATGGCAGCGATACTGCTGACGTGCACCAGTTTTTTGACCCCGTATTCGAGCGAGAGGTTCACGATGTTGGTCGTGCCCTCGACGTTGATCTGCATCATCCGGCGCAGGTCGCGGGGGTGAAAAGACACCATGGCCGCGCAATGACACACGTGGGTGACGCCTTTAAACGCGTCTTCCAGCGCTACGACATCGGTGACGTCGGCTTCGGCCCATTCGACGCGGTCGGCAATGGTTTGCACGAGGTCCATGGGGCTGTTTGGCCGCCGCAGCGCGCGCACGCGGTAGCCTTTTTGCACCAGCAGGCGCAGCAGATACGACCCGACAAAGCCAGTGCCGCCGGTAACGAGAATAAGGGATTGGTCATTCATTTTGTAATGGTTGATAAGGGTTGATGGGGTTGATAAGGTTGAGGAGGGTTGATAAGGTTGATAAAAAGGTGGATCGATGCTCTCAGCCTTGTTTTTTGCCGGCTTTCAAATATCTGCCTCCATAATGCCGGGAGCATCCCCTCGCCTTTTTACCAACCTTATCAACCTTATCAACCTTTATTTAAATGTCATCGTGTACTCCGCCACGGCGCGAATTTCCTCCGGAGAAAGGATTTCGCCGAAGGGGGTCATCAGGTTTTTCCCTTTGGTGATCTGGGCAATCCGTTCTTCAAGAGTAAGCGCCGATTGGCTCAGATCGTGGGCGCCGTTGAAGCCCAATTTGCCGTCGGCGCCGTGGCAGGCGACGCAGTATTTCCGAAAAACGGCTGTTCCGTCGGGTTGCGCAGCGCCGGCAGCGGCCGCCGAGTGCTGGCCGGCTTCGGCGCTGCGTCGTGCGATTTCGTCGGCGGATGAGCCGCAGGCAGCCGCAAACAACGCTAAAATCAGAAGGACAGGAGATAGATTCTTTTTCAGTATCATAGTGAAGGGTCACATTTTTCAAACGCTGCAAAGGTCGGTACTACAAACTGTTGGCCTGGCAAAGGGTTCAAAAATTGACCCAGTACTGACATCCGGGTCGTTTGGCAACGGTCGCGGCCTTTTATTTTGCAGAAAAAGCAAATTTTTTACCTCCGGGGGGAAATTTTTCTTTTTTGGCACACGTTTGGGAGTCGAATTATAGCTTCATACAATAGAAACGGTTTAGTGAAAAAGCCCGGCGCTGCAACAGCGCCGGGCTTTGTTCTTTTTACAACCCGGTGTTTGGGCAGGAGCTCCTATTTCAGCACGGTCAGGTTGCCCGATTTTACTTTTTCCACACCTTCGCAACGGTACCGGAGCCGGTAAAGGAACACACCGGGATTGACCGGCTGGCCTTTCACCGTGCCGTCCCAGGTTTCGAACTGGTCCACGGCGTTGAACACACGTCCGCCCCAGCGGTCGAACACCTCGAAGGAGATGAAATCATCCACGGCATAAGGGTTGCTGATCCCGAAAATGTCGTTGGTGTTTTTGGTGGCGTTGGGCGTAAAAGCGTTGGGAATGAAGATTTGGGAACAATCGAGGGTGTCGGGGTCGATCACTTTGACGCGGATGCTGTCGTATGCCTGGCAGCCGTCCGCATGGAAGAATTTCAGGTAATAGGTCGTCGAAAGTGTCGGCGAAATGACCGTATTCGGGTCGGTATAGGAAGCCACGTTGTCGGTGGGCGACCACTCGAATTGTTGGGCGCAGGAGGGTGTTGTTTGAATCTGGAACGAGTTGCCGAGGTAAACCAGCGTGTCGTTGTTGACGATTTTGTCCGGATTTCGGGAGAGCGCTTCGAGGAAGTCGGGGTAATCGGGGCTGTCGTTGATGGCCTTGTTGTACACGCGCAGTTCGTCGAGGTCGCCTTTGAAAGGCCGGTCGAGCAGGCAAACGGGTTTGCTGATCTGGAACGGCGCGCCCGAAGAGAGGTCGACTCGGGCCGGGGTTGTTTTTTCATCGCGTTCTACTCCGTTGAGCACCAGCGAGTAGCGGTTGCCGCTGCGGATCAGCACGACGTGCTGCCAGCACAGGCTGTCGTCGATTTCGGCTGAAACGGTGGTGAGCAAAGTGTCGTTCTGGCTGATGCCGGAAGAAATTTTGCGCTTGGGCGTGGGCGTGTATCGCACCCAGAATGCGCGTTCGGTGTTGCAGCTGCTCTGTTTGGCCATGATGAGCTGCGCGCCGCCTTCGCTCTGTGCAACGGGCAGGGGGCGAAAGTAAAAGCTGATGGTAAAGTCGCTGGTGGTGAACACCTCGTTGATCTGAGCGGCGCTGTTGAACTGAACCGAGCCGGGCAAATTGGGGCCGCCGAAACGCAGGGCCTGACCGCCGCTGACGCCGCAAACACAGGCAACGCTGTCATTGAACAAGCCCGAGGAGCCGTTGCCGCTGTCGTCGGTGGCTTTGCATTGATCGAAGGAAAAATAGGCCTCCAGCTGATCTTCGAGGTCCTGGGCCTGGGCGGCCACGCCGGCGAGGGCGAAAAAGAGGAGGAAAATTAAGCGCATTCGTGTCAAATTGTTTTGGTGCAATTAACGCCCATCCGGCGTGGAAAGTGTGCGGGCCTGGTTGGGTCAGGGTTTGGGGAAATCGTCGGGGCTGCCGAAAGGGAGCATATCTTTTAACAGTTTGGCGGTTTCGGCAGCCGCTTTTTCGCGGGCTTTTTCCAGCGCCAGGTTGACGGCCACGACGAGCAGGTCTTCGAGCTGTTCGCTGTCGCTCAAATCCACCTTGGAGGCGTCGATTTTGATGTTTTCAATGTGCTGGTCGGCTCCGGCCTGCACGGTGACGGCGCCGTCGCCGGTTTCGGCTTCGACGAGAATGCCGGACAGTTTCTGCTGCAGGTCGGCCTGTTGCTGCTGGATGTTGCTGAAAATATTGTCAAACATGGTCGGATCAGGATGTGAAAATGGTAGAAGAGCAAAGTTGAGTCAAATTCCCCATGCAGTTCAGCTTTACCGCCCGGTCTTAACACTCCGGATGCCTTTTGGTCAAAACCGGACGAGTTCGGCAAATTGCTGAACGCGTTTTTGGATCATGGCCGGGGTGAGGCCGCGCAGGCGCTCGGGTCCGAATTTTTCCACACAAAACGAAGCCATGGCCGAACCGTGGACCACGGCGCGTTTCATGTTGCCGAACGAGACGTCGCCCGTTTTTGCCAGGTAGCCGATAAATCCGCCCGCGAAAGTGTCTCCGGCGCCGGTCGGGTCGATCACCTCAGCGAGGGGCAGGGCCGGGGCGTAGAACATCAAACCTGAGTGGAACAAGAGCGCGCCGTGTTCGCCTTTTTTGATAATCAGGTACTTGGGGCCCATTTTGTGGATGATTTTGGCCGCCGCTACGAGCGAATGCTCTCCGGACAACTGCCGCGCTTCCTCGTCGTTGATCGTGAGCACGTCTACTTTTTTCAACACCTTTATCAGGTCGTTGAGGGCCGTGTTCATCCAGAAATTCATGGTATCGAGCACCACGAGGCGGGGGCGCTTCTGGAGTTGGGTCAGCACGCGCATTTGCACCTGGGGCGTCAGGTTGCCCAGCATCAGGAATTCCGGACGGCGGTACGAGGGCGGCAACACCGGATCGAAATCGGCGAGCACGTTGAGCTGGGTGTCCAGCGTGTCGCGGGTGTTCATGTCGCGATAGTACTTGCCGGCCCAGAAAAAAGATTTTTCACCGGGGCGAATTTGCAGGCCTTCGAGGTCGACGCCGCGTTTTTTCAGGTATTCCAAAGTTTCGGCCGGGAAATCGTCGCCGATGACCGAGACCAGATGGATCGGCTTCACGAAATAGGAAGCCGCCAGGGAAATATACGTGCAGGCGCCGCCGACGATTTTTTCAGCGCGCCCGGAGGGTGTTTCGATGTCGTCAAAAGCGACGGTGCCGACGGTGACAAGACTCATAAGAAAGCGGAAAGGGTGAAAATTCAGACAAAAATGTAAAAAGTAAGGCGGTTTACCACGGAGGCACGGAAACACGGAGCTTTGTCAACCTGAAAGGAACTCCGTGTCTCCGTGCCTCCGTGGTAAAAAAATGCTCGAAGAAATGAAAAAAGCCACCGGTTTAACTCGGTGGCTTTTAGCGCCTCATCAAGGACTTGAACCTTGGACCTACGGATTAATCCCGACCGGGTCGGGACTCTAACCGACAGCGCTAATGAGGCAGCTAAATATGAGCCAAAACTTGTTTTGCAAATTCGAGCAAAAGGTCAGGCTGTTGAGCAAACCGGGCAATCATCTTTTTTGATTTCAATGCTTTGAGACGGCTCTCGACCTTCATGGCGCTACTTCGGTAGTCTCCCGTTTCCACCCAAGCCATGATTTTCCAAGGACGATATTTCGAAGTAAACGAATTAGTTAGTTCGAATTCATTATGGCGTTCTAAGCGCATTTCCATCGAACTCGTTTGTCCGATGTAGTATTTGTCGAATCGTTCCGAATACAAGATGTAAACAACGAACGGCATTGGTTAAAAAGAAAAAGCCACCTTATTCGGGGTGGCTTTTAGCGCCTCATCAAGGACTTGAACCTTGGACCTACGGATTAACAGTCCGCCGCTCTAACCGACTGAGCTAATGAGGCAGCGCCTTTTTTCAAAAGCGGGGCAAAGATAGCCGCGTGTCTTCCGAAATCACAACCTTTGTTTGCGAAAAAATTTTTTCCATGCCCAATTCTTTCCTTTTGTGCGCTCCCGAAGTCCAGAATGCGCTGGATGAACGCCGCCCCGTGGTGGCCCTCGAAAGCACCATCATTGCCCACGGCATGCCTTTTCCAAAAAATGTCGAAACCGCCCTGCGCGTGGAGCAGCTGGTCCGCGAAGCGGGCGCCGTGCCCGCCACCTGTGCTGTGATCGACGGGAAAATGAAAGCCGGACTGGATCTCGCCGAGATTGAAATGATCGGCCGGACGGGCCCCGCCATCCCCAAAGCCAGTCGCCGCGACCTGCCTTTTTTGCTCAGCCGGGGGAAAACGGGCGCCACCACCGTGGCTTCGACGATGATCATCGCTCATCTCGCCGGCATCCGGATTTTCGCCACCGGCGGCATCGGCGGCGTGCACCGCGGCGCCACGGCCACAATGGATATTTCCGCCGACCTGCCCGAACTGGCCGGCACGCCCGTGGCTGTCGTCTGCGCCGGCGTAAAAAGTATTCTCGACATCGGCCTGACGCTCGAATACCTCGAAACCCTGGGCGTGCCCGTGCTCGGCTACCGCAGCGATGCGTTCCCGGCATTCTTCACTCGCGATAGCGGTTTTGGCGTGGATTTCCGGATGGAATCTGCTTCGGAAATTGCCAACTTGTTGAAAATCAAATGGGAATCCGGTTTGTCCGGCGGCGTACTCATTGCCAATCCGGTGCCGCCGGAGTTCGAGGCCGACCCGGTTCAGATCGGAACCGCCATCGCCGAAGCGCTGCTGGACGCCGAACGCCGGGGCGTCAAAGGCAAAGCCGTCACGCCGTTTTTATTGGCCAAAATAGAGGAGATCACGGACGGGAAGAGCCTGGCGACGAACGTCGAACTGGTGTGTGCGAATGCGCGGCTGGCGGCAGAAATAGCGATTCGATTAGGCGATTGATTCGATTTTACGCGATCGTGTACAATCGAATCAATCGGTCAATCCTCCAATCGAATCAATCCCTCAGCATCCCCACAATCTTCTCCGCCATCCCGATACTCGTGGTTTGGGAGAGATTGACCCGCCGCATGCGCCCGTCGAGCAGGCAGGCAGCTGAAGCGTGGTAATTCCCGGACGCATCGCGCTGGCAATGTACGCCGAGCGGGAGCTGGCAGCCGCCTTCGAGCAATTGGAGCACGCGGCGTTCCACATTGGTGAGCGCCGACACTTCCGGATGGTGTATTTTCTGCAAAATGCGGCGCGTGGGCACGTCGTCGCGGTGGGTTTGCCAGGCCAGGACGCCCTGGGCGGGGGCGGGCACGAACTCCCGCGGGTTCAGTTCCACCAGTTCCAGCCCAGACAAATCGAGCCCCAGACGACTCACGCCGGCTGCGGCCAGGAAAATGGCGTCGTACTCGCCCTGGCGGAGTTTTTCGAGACGGGTCGGCACGTTGCCGCGCAGGTCGCGGGCTTCCACATCGGGGCGAAAATCAAGCAGTTGCGCTTTGCGGCGGGCAGCGGAGCTGCCTACCACGGCGCCTTCTTTGAGGCGAAAAATTTTGCCCGGAACAATGGCTTCGGGGCGGATGAGCAGCCAGTCGGCCGGATTGTCGCGGTAGCTGACGGCGGTGGTGACCAGTCCTTCGGGCGCGCTCGTAGGCAGGTCTTTCATTGAATGCACCGCCAGGTCCACGTCGCCACGCAGCAGGGCGTCTTCGATTTCTTTTGTAAAAAAGCCCTTGCCTTCCAGTTTGTCAAAACTCAGGTGCTGCACCAGGTCGCCCTGCGTTTTGATGATGACCAGTTCGGATTCGACGCCTACGCGGGCGAGTTCAGCGCGGGTGAATTCGGCCTGCCACAGGGCAAGTTGGCTGCCGCGGGTGCCGATTTTGAGGGTGCGAGGGAGAGTTTCTGCCAAAACGGAATGAATTTGAAGGCGAAGGTAGGAAAAGCGGGAAGGGAAATAGGAAGCCGGTTTTACCACGGAGGCACGGAGTTAGGGTGTGTCTGAAAAATGCTCGGACTGCGTAGACCTCGGAGGTTGGCGGCAAAAAGATGACGAAAAATGGGCTATTCTGCACTGCCGCCAAGCTCCGAGGTCTGCTCCTCACGACCTGAAGCAGATTTTTCAGACACCCCGCTAGAGAAAAAAAATCTCCCGAAGAATGCCTCCGGGAGATGAATCAATACTATGAACTCAAAAGAAGAATGCAGGATGGATCAGTGGTGACCGCCGTGGTGACCGCCATGACCGCCGCCGGGGCCGTGCGGGCCGCCGTTGCCGGTGGAGTCAGGCTCCGGATGACCACCGCCATTGCCGGTGGAATCGGGTTCGGTGTGGTGGTGGCCGCCCGTCCAGGTAGAGTCAGGCCAGTGGTGAGTGTGCAAGGAATCGAGCGGGTTGCCGATCGAATCGTGCGGGAAATGATGGTGGTGATGGCCCAGCGAATCCTGGTGCAGGGAATCGCAGGGATGATGGAGAGAATCGCGCAAACCGGCGATGGAATCGCTGCTGGTGTAGGTGTCGGTGAGGGAATCTTTCTGGCAGGAATACACCAGCGCAAAGCTTACGAGAGCAGCAAACAGAAGGAAATTCTTCATGCTATGAAAACTGATTTTTTTAACCCGGGCTGAATTACCCGTTTGTTTCAACAACACGAAGCCCTGCAACAGCAGGTTGCTTTTCCCTGAAATAATTAACGTTAAAATTGATAAGTCGCGCCAGCCCGGATCAGCAGTGCATCGAAGAGTGGATCGTTGGCCGTGAAACTTTTGTCGTAATCGGCAGAAAGTCCCAGCGCCCAGTTTTTCAACTGTACTTCCGCGCCTGCGCCAAAGCGCCAGGTGTTCTTAAACCATTGGTTTTCAGACTTTTTGGTAAAATACATGGTGTCGTGATTACCCTGGCCGGGTCCGCCGTGCGGCTCTTCTTCAAAACGGAAACTGACAAAGGATTCGGGTTTTTGCGTCCAGACATGCGCTACGTGCACGGAGGGCCGCAGCCAGCCCCGAGTCGGAAGGGCATAACGGAGGCCTGCGCTGAATCGGCGTTGGCGCTGTTCGGCTTCCACCATTTTTAGTTTAAATTCATGCTGTTGGGGACCGCCGCCGCCCGGAGGATCGAAATGCGGTTCATCAGGCAGGTGAAAACGCCGCGGGTTCTGCTCGCTACTGATCCCGTACCGCAACCAATCGGCCGAAGCGCCCACCCAGAATCCTTTGAACACCCTGGCTTCGGCCAACAGGCCTTGCCCTGTCAGGATCGACACGCCTTTTTCGGCAGGCACCGGCACTCCGGCGACGGCCTGAATACCTACCCGCAAACGGCCCAATGGATGCACCGGCCGAATGATTGGCGCCGCCGCTGCCGGGGCCGCCGCGGCGGCGACATCCTTCATTGCAGCCGGAATTTTTGGCCGTGAGGCGTCCAGGGTTGCCAGCGAATCCAAATCGCGGGGGGGCAGGAGGGGCAATTCGTTTACTGCAACAAAAGGCTCAGTATCAGCCGGTTTTGATGAAAAATCGTTTTGTCCGGCGATTGGATCGCCTGCACTTTGAGCAATGCCGGCATTATTTGAAGTAGCCGGAGCCGTTGCATCCAGCGGAGCAGCAGGCTGTTGAATATCCTTTTGGGGCGGCAGTACGGCCTGATCGTTCTTTTGAAAAATGGGTGTTCGGCCGCCAGCAGGTTCTGCCGTTTGCTGTGCCTTGAAATCTGTCGGAGAAGTCCTGGCGGGTGTCGATTCACTGCTCCTTGCCTCATTTTGTGTGGCAAAAGTCCGGACCGATTCGTTTACAGGCTGCTCAGCGGCAGCCATTTCTGCTGATGGGTTTGTCGAAAGACCGGGAATTGGTGCAGCCGGTACGGTTGCGACTGGCTCTACGGGCGTATTCCGAACGACTTGTTCGTGCAAGGCCTTGTTTTCCATGCGCAGCGCATGGTTTTGCCAGCCGATAAAGGCAGTTGCCGCAGCAGCTGTAAATGCCGCAGCTTGCCAGAGCATTTTTGGCCAGTGGCGGGGGGCGTTGCCGTGGTTTTGAATGCCTGTGTCAAAGGCATCCAGGCGCCGTGACAACTGCCGCCAGTTTTCATCCCGCTTCGAAAAAGGTCGTTCTCCTTCGAGACGTTTGCGAAAAAATTGGTCAAAGTCTTTCATACGTTATAGCTTAGGTCGAGTTCGTCGGCAAGCAGGGTTTTGAGCCGCATCCTTGCACGGGCGAGATTAGACTTGGACGTTCCGATGCTGATGCCGAGTGTTTCGGCAATTTCTTCGTGTGAAAATCCGTCCACGACAAAAAGATTAAAAACGGCCCGGTAAGCCGGGGATAACTGGTCGAGCAGCGCAAAAATTTGCTCCTCCGTCAGTTGTTCAATAATATCCGATTCCCAATGGGGTTCCTGCGCAGCGCTCAGCTCCTGTGAGGGCGGCTGATGAAGCGCCGACCGCAGCCGGTCGATGGCCGTATTGATCACTATCCGGCGCAACCAGGCGCGGAAACCGCCCTCATCGCGCGGTTCGAAGAGGTGAATTTTTGTAAAAACCTTAAAAAAAGCGTCATTGGACACCTCTTCTGCCGCTTCCAGATTGGACAAATAACGGCTGGCCACCGACATGGCATAATTATAAAACCGGCTGTACAACCGGTATTGACTGGCCCGGTTGTTGCGCCGGCAGCCGTCGAGGATTTCGTCGAGCTCGGAGTGATTCACTTTGGGTTCCAAACGGATGTAAGGAGTGGTAGGGTTGCGTTACACCGTTCCGATTGTGAAAATAAATTGCAAAAAGGTACTGCAAAGACTAAAACAGTCACTAATTCCGCATGATTCATCAAAATGACGGAGCCAAAACACCCGGCTTTTCGTCCGTTACCGGCTATTTTTGTCCCGATTGAAAACCTGATAATCTTGACCAAACCGATTTTTCCCATGCCGACACTACGTCTTGCAGCCATGGCGCTGCTGTTCCTCTTCGTCATTTCCTGTAAAAAAGACGACCCCGCTCCGAACCCGCCAGCCGGCTCTTTTTCCATACTGTTCGACAACGAATACAATGAATTGCAGGCGCATTACGGGGTTTTTCTCAGCGATTCGGACGGACGGGTCCGGGCTTTCCGCTGGCTGCCGGGGAGCGATACAGCTTCTCTCGGCATTTCGCACGTATCGGACACCGACCGTTTCGATTGCACCGTTGTCAAAATCACCAATATCGATGCTTCCGGTTCGGGCGTGGTGGACACGTCCATCGTCCTGACGACCTACACCAACCTCGGCAATAATCGAACGGTACACCTGCGCGACCTGGAGTTCAGGCAAAGCCTGGATCTGATCATTCAGTTCACCAATATCAACTCCCTGGATTCCATTATCGTACCTGATGGACTGACATTCGCAAGGCCGCAGGCCGGCAATAATTTTACCGGCCAATACCGCATTCTGCACAGCGGCAAAGTGTGGCTCCGGCTCCTGATCAATGGCGAAAATACCTGGCGTTATATGTTTTTCGACAATGTGGCCGGGTCCAGTCAGGCAGCCATGATCGATGCTACGATCCTGCCCAAACTCTTCAATTCACCCACCAAAAACATCGAATTGCCCTTTAACGGTCCCTGGAAATACAAGGTGGAAGGGCTGGTCGACACGGGAGCGCTGCGGTTCATGCCCTTGGGCGACCTGCTGCGGGCGCCTGGCGGAGCCGTGCCGGTGTTCGATCATCTGGCGGTGTTTGAGCCGGAAGCAAAGCCTTACTCGGGTTATCGCCTCCAGATGTACGCCCCTCCCGGCACGGCCGGATATGGCTATGCCTCCGACGCTTATTATACTACCCTGCCAGATGCGGCGCCTTTACCGGCGTTTGATGTGGAGGCCGCAGTACCGCCCAATACGCGTTATACGGCGGTCCGATGCCTCGGCGAGTTCGACTTGTTGGCGCTCAGCCGCTATTACGCCGGTTTGCCCAATGTCAACTGGGAAGTGTTGCTGGCGCCTAAAAACGGCGAAGTGGTCGCCTACCGGCTTCCCGACTTGCCCGCAGAAGTGGCCAACCTGTCCTTTGGCCTGAAAACCTACAATTTCGGCAACGGCGTGGTGGCCCGTGCAGAATACTACGACAATCTGCCTTCTTTCGAATCGGTCATCGGCCAACGCCTGTTGAACAACGACCCTTATTGGCAGACAAAAGGGAGTTACCTGGCCCGTGAAAGGAACTTTTAATTGCGTATACAGTGTTTGGTGTTTGGTTTTAGAGCATGTCTCCTAAACACCAAACACTGCAATTTCATGGAACATCAGGACTACTTCGAAGCCAACCGCCAGGGTTGGAACCTCCGCACCGAGGTGCACAAAACCTCCGAATTTTACGACGTCGAGGGCTGGAAAAAGGGCCGCAGCAGCCTCAATGAAATCGAGCTGCGCGAGCTTGGCGATGTGAGCGGCAAAAGCCTCCTTCATTTGCAATGCCATTTCGGCATGGACACCATGTCCTGGGCGCGCCTGGGGGCCGAGGTGACGGGCTGCGACCTGTCGGACAAAGCCATTGATTATGCCCGCGAATTGGCCGCCGAACTCGGCATTCCCGCCCGGTTTGTCTGTTGCAACGTATACGATTTGCCACAACACCTCGAAGGGCAATTCGACATTGTGTTTGCCTCTTTCGGCGTGGTGGGCTGGCTGCCCGACCTGAAACCCTGGGCCAGGGTGATCAGTCATTTTTTGAAACCGGGCGGCACGTTTTACCTGGCCGAATTTCACCCGGTCATCTGGATGATGGATGATCACATGGAATTTCTCAAATATCCCTACCACAACGTGGTAGTCATAGAAACGGAGCAGGTGGGTACTTACGCCGAGCGCTATGCGAACATTCAATACAAGGAATTCGGCTGGAACCACAGCCTTAGCGAAGTGATCAACAGTCTCATTCAGAACGGACTGCGCATCGAATTTCTGAACGAGTATCCCTACTCTCCCTACGACTGTTTTGATAAAACGGTGCAGGGTGAAGATGGCTATTACCGGATCAAGGGCCTGGAGAATATCATCCCCATGGTTTATTCTATCCGGGCCATTAAGGATTAAATCACTTATTTGCGATTATCCGGCTTGCCAGATCGCGCATTCATTCCGGGCAAGATTTTTATCGTACGAATTTGATGAAAGCCCTACTTTTCCAGCGCTTTCCTTCACGTTCAGTGAGATAAACATCTGTTTCAACCTCGTTCCGGCTTTGCCGGCATAACAAACGCCCAGTCTGAATGTCAATCTTCCAGAATCTCTTCCGCAAAAAAACAGTCGAAGACGCCCTGGCCTCTGCCGACGAAACCATTCATGCCGGCGGGCTTCAGAAAACGCTCGGTGTTCGCGACCTGACGGCCCTCGGGATTGCCGCTATTATAGGAGCCGGCATTTTCAGCACGATTGGCAAAGCCAGTTTTGCGGGAGGCCCGGCAGTGCTGTTCCTGTTTGTTTTTACCGCACTGGCCTGTGGTTTTGCCGCCTTTGCGTATGCGGAATTCGCATCGCTTATCCCAGTCTCCGGCAGCGCTTATACGTATTCGTACGTGGCATTTGGAGAATTGGTAGCCTGGATCATCGGCTGGGCGCTCATCATGGAGTATGCCGTGGGCAATATTACTGTGGCCGTATCATGGTCGGGGTATTTTACGAGTTTATGCGCCAGCGGAGGGTGGCACATTCCTGCCTGGGCCACCATCGATTATCCCTCGGCGCACGATGGCTTCAACGTGGTGAGCGGTTTGCTGAAAGCCGGCACCCCCATGAGCCAGATGTCTGAATATCAGAAAGAGGCGTACGACGCCTGGCAAGGAGCGCCGCAACTCGCGGGCTTGCGGGTCATCCTCGATATCCCGGCAATCATCATGTCTATCCTGATCACCGGAATGGTTTATATCGGCATGAAAGAATCCACAAACGCCGGCAACCTCATGGTGGCGCTTAAATTGATCGTTGTCCTGCTGGTCATTGTAGTGGGGGTGTTTTATGTCGACACTGCGAATTGGCACCCCTTTGTTCCGAACGGTTTCGGCGGGGTGATGGCAGGAGTGTCTTCCGTATTTTTTGCCTACATCGGCTTCGATGCGCTTTCCACGACTGCTGAGGAATGTAAAAATCCGCAACGCGACCTACCCCGTGCGATGGTCTATTCCATCATTATTTGCACGGTGTTGTACATTCTGATCGCCCTGGTGCTGACGGGGATGGTCAATTACACGGAATTGAAGGTGGACGACCCGCTCGCCTTCGTCTTCGACCGTATCGGGTTGAAATGGTTTTCCGGGGTCATTGCAGTGAGTGCCGTGGTAGCCATGGCGGGCGTATTTCTGGTGTTCCAATTGGGCCAGCCGCGCATTTGGATGACGATGAGCCGCGACGGTTTGTTGCCCAAACGCTTTGCACACATCCACCCGCGTTTTCACACCCCCGACTTTTCTACCATTATCACCGGCTTGTTCGTGATCATCCCCATGCTGTTCATTCCGAGTGATACCGTGCTGGATTTGTGCAGCATGGGCACACTGTTCGCATTTGTACTGGTATGTGCGGGGGTACTCAAATTGCAGATAACGCCCGGTTCTCCCCGGGGTAAATTCCGGACGCCATACGTCAACGCCCAATGGATTTTTCCGGCCCTGGCGCTGGTCACAGCACTGTTTTTATTTTCCCGTTATCAAAAAGATACGACCGACTGGCTGACAAACGCTCCTCAGATCTGCAATTCCGACCTCCTCTTCAGCCGCCTTTCCGACAATGAAATCGACGGCTTGAAAACCAGTTTTGCCACAAGCGACAGCGTAGGTTTTGCGGCCGCAAACGGAGACCTCGCAACCTACCTCGGCAGCCTCAATGATGAAAATTACTCTGCTGCGGTGGCGAAAATGCCCATTCCGGATGAAGAAAAATACGAATCCGGGTGGTCGCTTTTTCAGCACAAAATTCCAATGTGGCTCTTTGTGCTGACCTGTCTGGCCCTGGTGGTATTGAGTTTCCGGCACCGCCTGTCGCTTATTCCGGTGCTCGGTCTGGTGTTCTGTTTTTACATGATGGCGCAGATTCCGGCAAAGAGCTGGCTTGGATTTTTCCTGTGGCTCATCGCCGGATTGGTCATCTACTTTGGTTACGGATACACCAACAGCAAACTGCGTCAAAAAAGGAGCATGACCTGAGCGGCAAATCGCAGATATGAAAAAACTCGTCGTGCTCAGTGGCGCCGGTATTTCGGCGGAAAGCGGCATCCCAACCTTCCGGGATGCCAACGGACTGTGGCACAACCACCGCATCGAGGACGTCGCCACACCGGAAGCCTGGAAGCGCAATCCGGCTCTTGTACTCGAATTTTACAACCATCGCCGTCGGCAGTTGCTGGACGTGAAGCCCAATGCCGGCCACCTGGCTCTTGCCGAACTGGAAAAAACATTCGATGTGCGGGTGATCACCCAAAACGTGGACGACCTGCACGAAAGAGCCGGCAGTACCAAGGTACTGCACCTGCACGGTGAATTGCGCAAGGTGCGTTCGGAGCGTTTTGAACACCTCGTTTATCCCTGGGACAAAGACCTGAACCTGGGCGACCGCTGTGAACGGGGGGCCCAATTGCGTCCGCACATCGTCTGGTTTGGCGAGGCGGTGCCTATGCTGGAGCGCGCGGCGGAGATCGCCTCGGAAGCGGATATTTTCCTGATCGTGGGCACTTCCCTGCAAGTCTATCCGGCTGCCGGGCTCATGCACTATGCTCCGCGGCACATTCCGGTTTACTACGTCGATCCGCTGCCGCAGGTCAACGATGCCCTCGGCGGCATGCCCCATCTGATCGTCATACCGGAACCTGCCTCAACCGGGATTCCTTACGTGGCAAAACTTCTGGTGCCCTGATCCTCCCGCATCATGCAAATCCGCACCCGCCTGACTTTGTCTTTTTTTGGAATCGCTGCGTGTATCCTGGCGGGACTGCTGCTGTATGTGTACTGGACTTTCCGCCACGACACGCAGGATGTTTTTTTCCAAAACCTGCGGTCAAAAGCGATTGTGGCGGCGCAAACACTTTTGCCGGAAGCCGGCAAATTGAAACCCATGCCCCTCGTCATCGGCAGCGATGACGACACCCTGCCCTACCGTGACAATATCAGCCTGTACAATGAAGCCTATGAACGCGTCTTTTCCGCCCAGGCCGAAGCGCCTGCAGTAGGCATCAGGATACTGCAGGAAGTGCAAACCGGCGGTGAAGTGCGATTTGAACAACATAATTTGCAAGCCCTCGCTACCCTGCTGCATTCGGATAAAGGTCTGCCATACGTGCTCGTAGTAGAAGGATTTTACGACCCAACGAATGTTTTGCAGTTGCGCAAGTTGCTGATTTACAGTTTTGTAATTGGTCTGCTGATCCTTTTGCTCACCTCCTGGTATTTTGCCGGTCAGGCCCTGCGCCCCGTCGACCGGTTCATGGAACAGGTGAACCGGCTCTCCCCTGCCCAACCGGAAGGCCGTATTGAAACCGAAGGAAAGACAGACGAAATCGCCCGGCTCGCCGAAACCTTTAACAACATGCTCGACCGGGTCGAGAACGCCTTCCGGGTACAGCGCATGTTTTTGTCCAATGTGTCGCACGAGTTGAAAAACCCCCTTACAGCCATCCGGGCCCAGATTGAGGTGGCGCTTCAGCGCGAACGCGAGCCCGAAGCCTACCGGCGCGCCCTGCAAAGCGTGCTGGACGATGTGGAAGCCATGAGCGACGTAGAGGAAAAATTACTGCAACTGGCCCGTATCCACAATGACCCGGCGGGCATCCCATTGGAGCCGGTGCGGCTCGACGAACTGCTCTGGCAGGCCAAAGACCAGCTGAAAAGAAACCGCCCGGAATATCAGATCAACCTCGAAATGCACGCCCTTCCCGAACACGGCGACGACCTGATCATCCAGGCCAATGAGGCCCTGCTGCGCAGCGCCATCACCAACCTGATGGAAAATGCCTGTAAATACTCGCCCGACCACCGGGTCGTGGTACAAACCCATTTTGCAGCCAACGGCAGGCATTCGGTCGACATCAGCGACAACGGGCCGGGCATTCCGCCAGAGGAAATTCCACTCATTTTCGAGCCGTTTTACCGGAGCCCCCGGCATCGCTCGAGTAAAAAAGGTACGGGCATCGGTCTTTCCCTGGTGCGCAGTATCCTCGATTTGCATCGTATCGATATTTCGGTCAGCAATGCCCCGGGCGGAGGAGCCGTCTTTTCCCTGCAGTTTCCTCCCGTTTCCTCACTTTTTTAACCAACAACCCTTTGCAGTTTCTGGTGTTTTGAAAAAAATGCCCGACACTTGCGGCCTATTGCCTCGTTATCGTACTTCAATCCCCCTCCTTCGCTTCATTTTTTATTCATCTACTGCGAATTGGCGCCAGCCGGTTCGAACTAACCCTGTTATATGCTCATGCGTTCTCTTTTCGTGTGTACCCTGTTTCTGCTGATTTATTCCTGTAATGCGCAGCAGGCTGTTTCGGTGATACACTCTGCCAATCGTATCATACTGTTGCTTGACAGCACACAGGCAGCCCAATCGATCACAACAGACCCTTACGATCATTTTTTCGATCTGGTCACGCCTGGGGAAATGTCCATTCAAATGAAGCGCCCCCTGGCAGCCAATCCTGATCGGGACGCGATGAAAGTACAGTACCTGAATTTTTTAAAGGCCGATGTGGAAAATTTCACCGCTGCGGAAAGCCAGTTCGTGGAACGGGTCATGCATGAAGTGTACAAAACCTGTGAAGCCATGGAGCCCGGACTTTGCCCCGATACTTTGTTGCTGATCAAAACCAAAGGCCGGCATTATGGCGACGGGGTGTATTATACACGCGGCAATTGCATCATCATACCAGCGGATGCATTAAAAGTTAAAAACCGGCCGGATTTTACAGAAACCATGTTTCACGAGCTGTTTCACGTTTACTCCCGCCTGAATCCTGAAAAACGAAACGCGTTGTACCGCCTAATCGGCTTTGAAAGCATTGGACTGAACAACCTGCGCATACCCGAAAAACTGGCGGCGCGTGTACTTTACAACCCTGACGGGGTCGATTTTGCCCAAAAAATCACCTTGAAAATGGAAGATGGATCGGCGATTTATGCCATTCCGATCATTTACGCCAACCATACCGGCTTTACCCCCCAGCAACCAGAGTTTTTCGATTACCTGCAATTCAACCTCTTTCCCGTCGAATTGCAGGCCGACGGCGGCTGGAAAGTGGTGACCAAACCCGACGGCATTTCCAGCACACTGAACGTCAGCGGCATACCCGATTTTTACCGGCAGATCAAGGATAACACGGGCTATATCATCCACCCGGATGAAGTACTGGCTGACAATTTCGCCTACTTGATGAAGTCCAAAGGCAATGCGGCAGTGACAGCCAAGTTTTCGCCGGGTGGTAAGCAATTGTTGGCCGACATGGAAAAAATCCTGAA
This sequence comes from Saprospiraceae bacterium, assembly GCA_044224705.1. Classification (GTDB taxonomy): domain Bacteria; phylum Bacteroidota; class Bacteroidia; order Chitinophagales; family Saprospiraceae; genus M3007. The sequence goes on along the minus strand of JBGAJY010000001.1, from coordinate 66,371 downwards.
ACAGAAATAAATCCCAGATCAGTTGCCTCTTCCCCGTGGACCAATGGAGCCGCCCGAGCTTTCGCCAGGTTGACCGGGCGATTTGGGCGCCTCCTCCACGTTATTATCCATAAATCTCCAGTTGATTCCAAACCGGAAGCTGTTCAGATTCTGCGGATAATGGGCGGTCTGGTAATATACCTCCTCCGGCATCCAGACAGCTCCGAGATTTTCATACCGGACGAAAAAGCGGAAAGAACGCACCTTGAACGCGACAAAGAGATCCAGCCAGGGATACGGCTGCTGGGTCAGCGAATCCTGCAAATGGAACTGACCGACAAGGGGTTGATAGCCCTCGGGACGGAATTCGCCGTTCATCCGGAAATCGGCTCCGGCATTCAGGTCCATCCGTTTTTTGAAGATTTTGCCCGAATAGTAAAGGCTGTTTTTGGTGAACCAGGTCGGCAAACGCAATACATCGCTGCGGTTGGCCTGTTGTATTCCGATGGTATTGTCGAGGTGGAAATGACCGAGCCGAAGGTTTTCGGTGGCCAGGAATTGCACTACCTGAAGCGGCGAACCTGTTTGGGCGGGCAATACATTTTGGTCAAAATAAAGAAAATTGTTCACCAAATGAGTGCGACCGGTCAGTTCCAAGCCCACCAAAGGCAAGGCGTAGCTGGCCGATAGTGTAGTCTCCACCGGCTTGACAAAGTCATTATTGTTCCACAGTTCGCGAAAACTGACAAAGGAGCGGTATTGCAGCAAGGACGGCGGGTGCCGCTGACTGAACAACGAAGCGCGAAACTGCCCGGCTTTACCGAGGCCCAGCAGAAGAGAGCCGCTGATTTGGTACTCCCCAAAATTGGCGAGCATGCCCAGCTCGCCATGGGCGGTGAAACTGAAATTCTTGCCCGGCGCAAAGCCCAGATCACCCGTCAGAAAGAGGTTGGAGAAACTGGAATCGAGGGGCTCCTGATACAGCTCGAACCAGGAATGCTGCAACCCGACGGCCAGAATGTCGTTGGAACGTCCGGCATCGCGTTGTTTAAAAGTGCTGATGGTCAGGGAATTATCGAGCCGTTTCAGTCGGACGTGGTTGCGCAGTCCGCGTTCATCCGTCAGGAAGAAACTGTCGAAATAGCTGCTGTCGGCGCTCATGTCGTCGTCGGAAAACTTCCAGAACTCCTTGCTCCATGCGATGTTGTGGGTGGCTCTCAGGACGCGTTTGCCAGGTGTTTGTCCTGCAAACTTGTAGTGCTGGGTGAGTTGGATTCTGGAATCGGACCGGGGTTTTGGCGCTTTCGCCCGGCAGCCGCACTTCTGCATCGATGGGGCCGGCAAATTGTCCCTGTCCGAATACCGTATCGGTTACGATGCCGCCATTGTCCTGTTGTCGGAAAACATTTTGACAAAACGCCAGAAACACCTCGTAACGGTTTCCGATTGGCACCCGTAATCCTGCTGCGAGGCTGTTGTGTTTGGCGAGTTGAAAACGGTATTGCCCGAGGTTGTTGTAGCTCCGGTAATCGAAAGCGAAGGTGCTGCCGCCGGAAAAAGTACGGGCCAGTTGGGCAGTGAACATAACGTTGTCCTGCTTCTGGCCTTGTGAGAAAAACACCTCGCTGAACGAGCGGGCGTTCTGGTAATACCGCAAGTCTTTGATATCCAGCTGATAAAGGTCAAAAGCGTATGCGCCTATATCGAATCCTCTGCGATAGGGTATTTCAAACCAAATTGGCCGGGCGGGTGTCGCCAGGTTGCCGAGGGTACCCCAATCCAGGGTTTGCCGCCGGGCGGGGTCGTACATCCGGAATTCGTAACCGGGCATACTGTCGGACGCGGGCCAGGATTGTTCGGGATGGTCCGCCAGAATATATTTCAGTGTCCGCGAAGTGTCTTTCGGGATGGGGATCACCGCTTTGGGTCCCAGTTTGACGCTGTCGGGGATTTGTGAAAACCCGACTAAAGGCAGGAAAAGCAACAGGCAAAAGCAAAATTTCCGAAGCCGTGACAACGGCTCCGGAAATTTACTTTCAGCGGGGAAACAGCGTTTATATTTCACAATATCTGTGCTTTATCAGCAAAACGAGCGGCGGGGCATTTCGTTGCCTTGCCTCGGATTCTGCCCATTGCGCCGTCGGCCGGGAGTCGTTACAACCCGATTACAGCCGGGTTCATGCCCATGGTGGAAAATCCGCCGTCGTGGTACAGGTTCTGCATGGTCACGTAGCGGGTATAGTCGCTGAAAAGCATAACGCAATATTCAGCGCAGGCTTCTGCCGTGGCGTTGCCGAGGGGCGACATTTTATCCGCGTAGTTGAAAAATTCCGTAAATCCTTTGACGCCCTGGCCGGCCGTCGTCATGGTTGGCGACTGGCTGACGGTATTGACGCGCACATTTTTTGCGGTGCCGAGGTGATAGCCGAAGCTGCGTGCAAAGGATTCGAGCAGGGCTTTGGATTCGGCCATTTCGGAATAATCCGGAAAAACGCGTTGGGCAGCGATATACGACAAGCCCACGATGCTGCCCCAGTCGCTGATGCCGTCCAGTTTCCACAGGGTTTGCATCAGTTTATGGAACGACACAGCGCTCACGTCGAAGGTTTTTTGCATCCATTCGTAATTCAGGTCGGTGTAGGGTTTGTTTTTGCGAACGTTCACCGACATGCCGATGGAGTGCAGCACGAAGTCGGCCGGAGCGCCGAAATGCTCCATGCTTTTCTTGACGAGGTTTTCCAGGTCCTCAATCGACGTGGCATCAGCGGGGATGACGGGCGCCTTGCATTTTTCGGCCAGTTCGTTAATCACGCCCATGCGCATAGCGACGGGGGCGTTGGTCAAAACGATTTGAGCGCCTTCCGCCACTGCGCGTTCGGCGACTTTCCAGGCAATGCTCTGGTCGTCGAGCGCGCCGGTGATGATGCCTTTTTTCCCTTTCAGTATCATTTTCTATTGTATGGTGGGTGAGCGGCAAAGATAGGAAAGGGCTTTCGGTGGGAAAATTTTGGGCGAAAAAACCCGCGATTATCGTATTGGGTATTTGTTGACTGCGGATTTACTGCCCAATAAGCCCGAGTTAGCCGGCTGTTGATTCCAGGGCATCCACTTTTGCATCGTGTTCAGCAACGATCCTTTGTTCTACCAAAACAACAGCGGGTCAGGCGTCCATGACAACCGAGGTGAAAGAACTCCTCCGCTGAACACCGGATTGCCCGTGCGACGTCAGCCCCAAACCAAAACCACTCTTTTATCATGGCTAACATGAAAGTTGAAAACGGCTTCCCCGGCATGAAAGGCTTCTACGTCAAAGGCGCCGGCGCTTACACCCACGAGATCAATCCGCCGAGCTACCCGGTGACGCCGAATGAGCCGACCATCATTCAGTGCGAACAGGATTCCCACGTCCACGTCTACTGGGAGCAAAGCGGCGAACTCACCAGCTACCTCTGCGGTCTGGAATGGCGCATCGAAGTGCTCTTCGAAAAATGGGGCAACACCGAATGGAGCCCCAGCTCGCCGCTCAGCCCGCGCGTGGTGCGCTTTGTGCAAGGCCCGAATTCGTACAGCGAAACCATCACGATCCCGGCCAACACCATCCCGGAAGGTGTGTACGACATCGTCGTGGTGTTGCGCCTGCAAAGCACGAGCAAAAAACCGCTGCCGCTGGCAGGATTCGTCGAACTCGACAAAGTCCAGGTGTACGAAGCAGCCTGAACCGCTGTCGAACTCCTTGCAAAACCGCCCTGCCCGTACCGGGGAGGGCGGTTTTCCCCGTTTCAAACCCTTGTTTTGCCCTTTAAACATCCCAACATGAAAACTTCTCCAAAAGACAAACGCACCAAAGACCAACTTCTGAAACTGCTCGACGACGCTCTCGTGCAGGAAGAAAGGCGTGCCGAAGAACTCGACGCCCTGAGAACAGAAGTGGAAGACCTGCGCAAACGCGCCGAAGACCCTCGCGCCGAACTCGTGGAGGATGCCATCCCTTCCAGTAAAGTGCCTTTTCGGCTCGATTTTTACCAATCTGCCAACGGCGGGACCCTGAAAGGCATCATCGAACACCTGCCCTCCCGCCAGAAACGCACCTTCGCAGGCGACGGGCAAGTGATGATTGCCGAGTTTGTCGCACAATTTCTTCCACAAGAAATACAACAACCAGTTCCCGAAAACGAAGCGAACAGTCCGGCTAGCGCCCCGCTTCAATCGAGCTCCCGCACCGGGCAGCTGGTTGCAGTGTCCGCTTCGGACAGGACAGCGCCAGCCCCGCTTGCAGAACGCCCGGACGACAACGCACGGCTCGCCAATCGCCTCCATGAAGAATTTTTGCTGCAATTTCCGGAACTACAGGAACGGACAAACTGAGCGGAAACGAAACCGGGCCTGCGATTGAACGCAGGCCCGGGGAACTTTCCTTTTGCAATTTGACCAGCTCAGTTCAGGCAAACCTTGGCCGCCAGGAGATCTTCGGGCTCCCGGTGATCGGCTAATCCCACATGTTGAGCCGGAGAACCGTTGCGTCGGACGCGCATTTCGCCCGTCACCCAATTGAGCCGGCGTTCGTAGTCCACGCATTGAGTACAGCGCCAGATAATCCAGTCGCCATCACGCTGACTGGTGCATTGGTGAACTTCCTGGGGTAATCCGTTGAATCGAAGCTGTTCCATGAGTGCCATGAATTGATGAAAAGTTGGGTTACAACACGTTTTCCATGCGGTTGTCCGGGCGGGAAGCTCTCCTGGAGTATGGAATAGAAAAAATTATGCCGAATCGGCGAAACAAAGTTTTGATGGGAAAAAGCGGTCCAATAAAAGCAAAATCTGGCAATTCTGATGTTGTTAGAGAGAAAAATCGAACTTTAACATTTTATGCATCATAAATATTTGTTTAGCATTTTTATTCTTACATACCTTTGCAGCGACTTCATTTTACTCCTTTTTGCATTCGGATATTAATCGGGTTTTCACCCAAACACCAGGAGATTCGCAGCCCCGAAAAAACCACAACCACCTCTAGCGACAGCCGCACGGCGAAATGCCGTCATTGTTCTCTCCTTTCTAAACGGTCGCTGCCTCCTCTCCACGATATTTGGGTTTTGCCCATACAATTGACGCCTTCGGCGCTTGCTCCGCTATGTCTTGTTTTCGTCAATGCAGTTTGACGGGCAGGATAGCGGTTATTGATCACCCCCCCAATCAACTCCACATGACCTCCCATCCCCTAAAAATTCTGATTTGCGGCCACCACCCCGGCTTGATGTCTTCTTTGCGAAAAACAGCGGCCGGCCATTACGCGGCCGAAGTAGTTCCCGTCAACTCCCTTCTTTCCCAAACCATTGAAAACAAGGATGTTGGAATGGTTTTGGTATTGCACAATCCGCCCAGCCGCGATGGTCTGCCCGAGCTGCGCGAGTGGAAACGGCGGCACCCCCAAACCACTGTCATCGTTGCTACCACAGACACCTCGTTCAACACCACCAACCAAATTTGGCGGGCGGGCGCAGGAGATGTACTGTCCTTACCGAGTACTGACGAACAAATTTTGAGCTGCCTGGAAGCACATTGCGCAGGTTTCCGTTTGGCGTCGGGCGCAGGGGTAAAAAAACCGGGTAACGCGGCAATCCGCGCCATGTTGGTCGCAGCGGCCCCGGGCCTGGTTGCAATGCCCCTCGAAGCCCTGCCTCCCGTCATGCCCACTCCGAATCATTTCTTTCCCGATACGGAAATGCCGGAAGAAAATTTCCACGGACTTGAAGTCAATTTCTTTGGGGAATTCCAGGCCCGATTGTTGGGCAAACCCGTCGTACTGACCAAACAAGCCGAACAGTTGTTTGCCTACCTGATCTACAACCATGGCGCCCGGGCTCTGACCCGTGAACACCTTGGCAAGGTCTTTTGGCCCGACAAACACGATATTTCTCCCGAAGGCGCCCGCAGAAGTCTTAACGTCGAAATCGCCAAAATCCGAAAGGCCCTGCGCGGCCTGACGGGTCAGGATCGGGAATTTATCGTGCACCAAAACCAACGCTACCACTTGGAAGACTCCCTCAAGGTGGAGTCGGACCTGGAGCGTTTCAAGACCATTCAGGCCGAGGTGAAAAGAGCCGTATGGGAAGGCCGGGAAGTTTCAAACGAACTGTTTCGGGAAGCATTGAACATTTACCGGGGCATTTTTATGGAAAATTGCGCGGTGGAAAGCCACAACTGGATCGAAGTCGAACGACACCGGTTGAGTAACGATTTTCTCGAACTCGCGCTGTGTTATGGAGAGCAATTGTACCGCCAGGGCGAGTATTCGAAAACCGCTGCCGTCTGCCGCGACATACTCCTGCGCGACAATTGTCTGGAAGTAATTCATCGCCGGCTCATGGATTGCTATTACCGGCTCGGTATGTGCGACAAGGCACTTGAACAATACCGCCACTGTTGCCTGATGATGGAACACGAATTTCAGAGCAACCCCAGCCCGGAAACGACTCAATTGTACCTCGAAATTCGACGGAATTGCTGCGACCCAAGGGCGCTGCAGTCGGATTGAACAAGAAAAACGGGGTGTCGCTGGCGACACCCCGTTTTCGTGTAATGCATTTACAGTGAAAAAATGCGTTCGCAAAGCATCCATTTTTCACCTGGTTTCGCGCTTGGCAATGCTTGTTGATAGCGCCACATCAATTGTTCCCACTCCTGCACCTTCGGATTGGCGGCGTCCAGCGCAGCTTTTTTTTCAAACGAAAAATGCTCGTTTGCCTCTACGATCATAAACAGCCGGTGCTCCATCCGGTAAATTTCAAGCCGTTCAATCCCCGCCGCCCGGATGCTATCCAGAATTTCCGGCCACACCTCCCGGTGCCAGTCTTCGTATTCAGCGATCAATGCCGGATCGGGTTTCAGGTCGAGTGCAAGGCAATAGCGCTGCATAGCCTACATGATCCGGGCGCCTTCCGGAATGACCGCGCCTTTTTTCACCACAATAATGCCATCCCGAATAGTAAAATGTTCATTGTCCGTGTCTTCCAGGTGGTCGCCGCCTTTGATGACCACGTTGTTGCCGATCCGGCAATCCTTGTCCAGTATGGCGTGTTCGATATGGCAATAATGGCCGACCCCCATGGGGATTTCATCGGGGTTCGTGGCAATATCCTTTAGCGTTTGATAAAAATCATTGCCCATGACAATGGAATCCTTGATCACGGTGTTTTCGCCGATTCGGGAACGCAAACCGATAATCGAGCCTTCGATCATCCTGGCATGAATAATGGAACCCTCGGCAATCAGCGCCCTGTTGATCTGTGTGCCGCCGTAAAACTTGGCCGGCGCCAGCATACGACCACGGGTATAAATAAAATGGTCATTATCAAACAGATTGAAAGAAGGAATATGATCCGTCAGTTCGATATTGGCTTCGAAAAAAGAATGAATCGTCCCAATGTCCGTCCAGTAGCCGTCGTACTGATAAGCGGATACTTTTCGACCGGCCTGAATGGCCGCGGGGATGATTTCCTTGCCAAAATCGGTAGCATTGGGATGTTCGGCGAAGAGGTCATCCATGGCCTTCCGGCTAAAAATATAGATGCCCATGGAAGCCAGAAAATGTTTGCCGCGTTTTTCGTTGGCCGGGCTGACTTCGCTCACCCATTCAGGCAGCTCTTCCAGGCTTGGTTTTTCGATAAAGCGCGGGATGTAGCCTTTGTCATTCACTTTCATGATCCCGAATCCGGTGGCATCGCGGGCATCGACCGGCAGGCAGGCAATGGTGATGTCGGCATTTGAAGCAATATGGTGTTTGGCCATTTCTTCAAAATCCATTTGATACAACTGATCGCCGGAAAGGATCAACACATAGTCATAATCATGGCGCATGAAGTGTTGCCGGCTCTGCCGAACGGCATCCGCAGTGCCCTGGAACCAATCCTTGTTTCCGGGAGTCTGTTCTGCGGCGAGCAAATCCACAAAACCCTGGGTAAAAACATCAAAATTGTACGTGTTTTTGATGTGCGCATTGAGGGAAGCAGAATTGTATTGGGTAAGTACAAACATCCGCTTGACACCCGAATGGATGCAATTCGAAATGGGAATGTCGATCAAACGGTATTTTCCGCCGATGGGCACAGCTGGCTTCGAGCGTTTCTCGGTAAGCGGGTACAACCGGGAGCCGGCGCCGCCGCCGAGGATGAGGCAAATCATTTTTATCATAGTGACCGGAATACGGGTGATGAAATCAGATTGTGGCTATTTTTTGGTTTTTTTTAAAGTCTTAGTCGTCTTTTCAGTCATCTTAGGCTGGTTGACAGGCTCCGGAATTTTTTCAACAAGTTTCGTTTTGGCCACTTTGGGGGCAGATTTTTCAGCAGGTTGAGGCTTGTCAGCAGCCTTCGCCGCCTGTTTTACAGGTTTGGTCTTGGTTACTTTTTTGGTCGCCTTTTCAGTGGTTGGATGTCCGGCGGACTTCGCAACAGGCGTTGGTTTTACAGCCTGTTTCGCGCGAGCTGCTGGTTTTGCCTTGGCAGAGGGCTTTTCAGCCTGTTTTACCTCAACCGGCCCTGCCACTTGCCGTACTGGTTCCGGTGCTATTTGCGCACCGATTTGGCGGTACACCCGGACGTATTGCTCAAGGGTATGTTCCCAGGAAAAATCGACCGCCATGATTTTGCGCCGCAGCCATTGAAGGATTCCCGGTTCGTTGTGCCACATCGAAACAGCGCGGAAAACGGCGTGATAGGCATCTTCAATGCTGAACTGATCAAAGCGAATTCCGCGGCCCGAGCCGTCCGGCTCGGCAATATCCGGAACGGTGTCTTTCAACCCGCCCACCGAACGAACGATCGGCACCGTGCCGTAGCGCATGGCATACATCTGATTGAGTCCGCAGGGCTCCACCCGCGAGGGCATGATCAGAAAATCAGAGCCCGCATAAATCTGGTGCGACAGGGCTTCATTGTAATCGATAACGGCATTAAAGCGGCCGCCATAGTCGTAAGCCATGCGACGGAATTCGTTTTGGGTCCAGGTTTCCCCGGTTCCCAACACGAGAAAACTCGCTTTGCCGCCATTGTGAATAAAGCGCTTAAAGGTATCTGGCAGCAAATCCGCACCTTTTTCGGAGACAATCCGGCCGATAAAACTGATGATCGGCATGTCCATCGGAAACCCGAACCATTCGCACAGCGCCGCTTTGTTTTTCATTTTAAAGTCCTGGATATCATCTCCTTCCAAGCGATGAGCAATCATCGGATCGGTTCGCGGGTCCCATACATGAGCATCGATCCCGTTGATGATGCCCGTTTCTTTTCGCCATTCCTGCCGTAGCAAGGATTCCAAGCCCAGGCTGTTCTGGTGCAGTTCGTACAAATAACTTTCCGAAACGGTAGTCACCGCCCACGCGCTTTTGATCGCCGCCGCCATGGGATTGATCACGCCGTTCCAGTCGAGCAGCCACTTGGCATTTCCTTCGTAAGGCGGGATAAAATGGCCATTGGACCAGCCGAACATGCCCTGGTACTGCCCGTTATGGATGGTAAAAACCGTGGGGATGGGGGCCAGCTGCTGGTACGAAGAGCAAAATTTGACCATCCATGGAATCAATCCCGTATGGTGATCATGGCAATGGAGTACGCGTGGTCGCTCATACCAATTGAAGGAAAGCAACCATTCGAGCACGGCCTGCTGAAAGGCGATATAACGCTGAATTTCATCGCCATATGGCCTGCCATCCGGGTCGTTGTAAATGCCCGGACGATCATAAAGTCCCGGAATATCCACCACAAAAAGCGGATAACCTTGCGTGTTGCCCGCCTCTTGCTGCACGCGAAAGGGAATCTGACGCCAGTCCATCCACAAGGAGCCCTGGTAAACGGTGATCCATTCCTGGTTGCGGATCCATTTCAGGTCGTATTTGGGAATTATTGCTGCGGTCAGAACGCCTGCTTTGGTAAAATACTTAGGAAGAGAACCGACAACATCGGCCAAGCCGCCTGTCTTGGCGGCAGGGTAACACTCGGCGGCAATATGGAGTACCTGGATCATGTTGGATAAAATTGGTGGTAGGCTTTGGCTGTTGGTCTTTCATGCACACGGCGGCCTTGAGACCAATACCCAAAGACCGTTAAATCCCGGGGTAAATTACACACAAAGGTTTCTTACCTGCCAAAGGCTTTTTCGGGAAAATTTTCAAAATTGTTAGGGCAGGCAAATGTTCGACGGCTTTTTTCGCGCTGTGCCAATGATTTTTCTAAATTTTCAGTTGCCGATGCGTCAATTTTCAGTCGAAGTCCGGATTTGAATTTTGCATAAAGTTTTCCTGAAATTCACGGCCTAAAATCGAACTCAATCATGAATATTCACATCAATCGCCGCCGCTTCATTCAAAGCTCGGCCATGGCCCTGGCAGGCCAGTGGGCCGCCCTGCATTTGCCTTTTTTTCTTCAAAATCCACCTGTAAAACACCTTGGATTGCAACTCTGGAGCGTGCGTGACGATATGAAACGCGATGCCTCCGGCACCATCGCCGCCCTGGCAAAAATGGGATATAGAGAGGTGGAAGGATTTGGATTCAAAGAAGGCAAAATATTCGACATGCCTTTTTCCGCCTTTCTCAAACTCCTGAAAGACAACGGAATAGCAATCCGTACAACGCATTTCGATTTGTCATTAAAAGACCTGAACCAGGACGGGAAGGCACTGTCCGACAGGGCAAAAAAAGCCATCGACGATCTGGCTAACGCGGGGCTGCGCTATGCCGTTTGTCCCTGGATCAGTGAAGCGGAACGCTCGCAACCGGAAAAGATCGTTCAGCTCTGCCAGTTGGCCGGCGCGCATGCTAAAAAATCGGGTATCCAATTCGCCTATCACAACCACGATTTTGAATTCAAGATAAAAGGCGCCGATGGCCGGATGCTGTATGAATGGCTGCTCCAGGAGGTCGACCCTGCTGCGATGATGATGGAGATGGACCTCTATTGGGTCAAATACGCAGGTTTGGAGCCGGTCGAATGGTTTCGCCGCTATCCGGGCCGTTTCAAACTTTGCCATGTCAAGGACATGGCGAAAACTCCTGAGCGCCAAACCGTGGAAGTCGGCGACGGGAGCATCGACTTTGCCTCAATCTTCAAAGAGCGCAAACTCGCTGGTTTACAGTATTTTATCGTGGAACTGGAACATTATGCCACCACACCGATGCAAGGTGTAAAAAGGGCAAGAGAGAATTTCCTGCGCCTCAAATTCTGAAGCGGGAAATTCCTTTTTTCAACAGTTTACCTGCCCCAGCAGCCAGTACAAGAGGATAAAAACCAGGATGGTGGAGATACATCCACCGCCCCATTTCATGGCGCCCGCGCCGGCGAGTATTGTTCTGAGTGGTCCTCTCATGACAAATTAGCCCCAGAGCAGATTTTTGCCGCGACGGATGTACCGGCGCAGATTGACCCAGAAGGCGAATACAAGATACAAGATCAGGGGCGAACCCATACCTATAAATGAAGTATAAATGAAGTACTTGCGTACTTCACCCGGTGCGACATGCATCCGCTCTCCGAGGTACTGACAGACCCCGAAAGCATGACGTTCGACCATATCCTTTAACCAGTTTTGCAGCATGACTTCGTCGTTGGGTTGTTTTTTAGTCGACAAAAATAACGGCAAACGCACGAACCGGGCAAGTCCGCTTGAAACTATGGCAATTCCAGGACAAAGGTCCAGGCGTATTGGCAAGGCGGCCGACGCGACAATTCGACAGGAATCCAGGCCAGCACGCCTTTGGCGGTTTGCCGCCAGACGAGCGCTTTGTCCGCACCTAACAACCGAAGTTCCGATCCGGTTTTTGGTGTAATGCCCTGAATCAAAATTTGGTCCGGCATTAAGGTTTCTCCCGGGGCAGCGAGATAAATGGCGTTGAGTGTGTTGCCATTTTGGGTAAATGCAAAATTGCCCTTTCTGAACAGTCCGCTACGCGGCGTTTCGGTGTCGTAAATGGCGGCAGAGTTGACTTTCATCCATTCCCCGATGGCGCGCAGCCGTTCATACGCCTCCGGGTGCCAGTCGCCCTCGGGGCCCGGCGCGATATTGAGCAGCAGATTGCCGCCTTTGCTCACCACATCGCAAAGGGTATGAATCAACCTGCGCGGCGATTTGTAATTTTCTTTAAAAATGTAGGACCATGAATCACCCATCGTCATGCAGGTCTCCCAGGGAACGCCCAGCGGTGCAGGCGGAATGCCCTGTTCCGGCGTAAGATAGTTTTCGTAGGGTCCTGGAATCCAGCGATCTACGATCATGATGCCCGGCTGGCGTTGGCGGGCCATTGCAGCGATGCGGTCCATGTCCACATCCTGGCCGTCAGGAATGCCTTTTTGCCAGGATTCCGTGCGATCGATCGTGGCGGCAGGGCGCACCCAGGCGCCGTCGAGCCAGAGCAGGTCCAGGCGGCCGTAACGGCTGCATAATTCTTCCAGTTGGTTGAATGTATAGTCTTTAAAAGCCTGATAGCGCTCCGGGTATTTTTTCAGGTCGTAGTTGATGTTGCGGTCTTTGGGTGGGAAATAGGGCCACCAGAAGTTGTCGGAATGCCAGTCGGGTTTTGAAAAATAGGCGCCCACTTTAAACCCTTCGGCCCGGAACGCTTCAAAAATAGCCTTGGTGACGTCGGCGCGCGGGTTTTTGGAAAACGGGCACCTGGGATCGGTGATTTTATAATCCGTCTGATGCGTATCGAACATACAAAACCCATCGTGGTGCTTCGTGGTAAAAACGACATACCGCATGCCGGCGGCGTTGGCTGCTGCCGACCAGCGTTCGGGATTGAATTTAACCGGATTGAAAGTGGTTTGCAGGTTTTGATAAGCCTGCTGGTATTCAAACCAATTCGACGCTGAAGGACCGCGCCGTTCGCACCAGCCTTCGTCTTCCGGGCATAGGCTCCATGACTCCACGATGCCCCACTCGCTGTAAGTCCCCCAGTGCATCAGCAGACCAAATTTCAGGCCTTTCCATTCGTTCAAATTCTGCTGCACCAATGGATCGGAGGGCATTACATATTGACGGGCATGCTGCTGGGCAGGCAAGCCGACCGGAAGCAAAAACAAGGCAAGCAGGCAAAGTTTTGTCATAAAGCAGGAGTCGCCGGCCATTTACAGGCCGTTTAAAATTTCGTGCGGCAAAGTTTGGCATTGTTCTTGGAGAATGCGCTTTCAGATTAATGGGTTATTTTTCAAATGGCCCCCGCCTTTATTCCGCTCTCTCACCAACTTAATCGCATTCCGAAAAGGCCGGGTACCTCCTCCGGCTTTTTTCTCGGAATTTTTTACTCGCATACTCCCGCCCGGGTAAATCCAGCTCCTCTCCACCCAATCAAACCCTCAGCACTATGTTGATTTTTGCCCTGGCTCTTGGCCTTTTTGTGCTTGGCACGGCGCTCATGAGCGCTACCAATCTGTTGTCGCGGCGCCGCTGATTTACCGGACATTTTGTGCGCCGACCATTCAACCTATTGGCAGGATTTGCCGTTTCGACGGTCGTCAAAATCTGGCATCGTTCCTTGTTCAAGCGCGCTACTTTTGTGCGCTTTTGAAGAATCCATCCTGAAACCTTTTTCGGGTGGGTGCTTCAAATGTCCGATTTTTAACCACCGACCACAACCGCGCCTCCAACATGCAATTTAAACTTCCGGCGATCAACCTTTTATCCGCTATTATCCTGTTCTCGTTTTCAGGCTGCATCACCAGCGACACTACCTACAGCAAGATCGCTCCCGGCCCGTGGCGAGGCGTGCTGGAATTGAAAAAATACCAGGTTCCGGTATCTAAAAAAGATACGGTGTACATCCTGTACGACCAGTTCAAAGAAGGCGACCTCCCCTTTAATTTTGAAGTTAAATATACCGATGACGACCATTTCTATATCGAGATCGCCAACGGTTCCGAGCGGATACGCTGCGACAGTATCGGCTTCGGACGCGACCGCCATACGGCCCGCGATACCATGACGATCTGGTTTCCGGAGTACCAGTCGTACATCCATGTCGAAGTGCGGGGCGGCGTCATGTCGGGCGAATGGGTCGTGACCACGAAGGACAATTACAGGATTCCGTTTTATGCCAAGGCTGGTCAGAACCACCGTTTTACACCCTTGAAAGTCGCCCCGGCAGCCAATTTAAGCGGCGAGTGGGCAACATTGTTCGGCATCGATACGGACGCCCCGGAAAAGGCTATCGGCGAATTTAAACAGGATGGCAACCATCTGGAAGGCACCTTTCGAACCGAAACGGGCGATTACCGCTTCCTGGAAGGCACCGTGCAGGGACGGAAATTCTGGCTTTCCTGCTTCGACGGAGCGCATGCTTTTTTATTCTCCGGGAACATCGATGGGGATACTCTGCAGGGCGAATTCAAATCGGGCACACATTACAAAGCCTTGTGGACTGCCTGGCGGGATCCCAATTTCCGCCTGGGAAATGCCGATTCCCTCACGACCCTGAAACAAGATGTGGCAAAAATCGCGTTCAGCCTGCCCACGCCCGACGGGCGTAGGCTGACATTTCCGGGACCCGCATTCGACGGAAAGGTCAAAATATTCACCATCATGGGCACCTGGTGTCCCAATTGCCGTGATGAGGGCATTTTTTTGAGCGAATTTTTGAAAAAAAATCCGCAAACCGCCAATGAATTGGCTGTTATCGGGTTCGCTTTTGAACGCGGCCGCGATACGGCACAGATATTGTCTCATCTGGGCAAGTACAAAACGCAAATGGGCCTGCCTTACGAGCTGGTTTTTGCCGGGAAATCAGGTACAGCGGAAGTTGAGCGGGTATTCCCCTCGCTCAACAAAGTGATGGCTTTCCCGACCATGATCATACTGGACAAAAACAACCGGGTACGGCGCATCCACACCGGATTTGACGGCCCGGCGACCTCAAAATATGCCGATTTTCAGCGTGATTTTGCCAATTTGATCGAAACGTTACGGCGAGAATAATCCGCATTCCCGGACGTTCCAGTTGAAATATTTAAACCGATTACCATGCCTGCGCGCATTTAGCTTGCCAGATATGAACAAGATTATCCTCGCTTACAGCCGCGAAAACGCAGATTTAGCAGCGGCAATCGAACAACCGCTCGGCCGTCTTGGCATCCCCTTTGAACACGTGACCGACCAGGCTGTCAGCCAGCCAGGCGATTTTTCGGTTGCCCTGCGTACAGCGGAGGACCCTGTGCTCTTGCTGGTGACCGACAACTGGCTGAAAAACGTCCACTGCATGTCGGGCGCGCTTGAACTGGTGCAAACGCTCAACCGGCAACAGCGGCTGCTTGCCGTCGTGGCCAATGGAACTTCTGCCGACGGCGCCGTGGTCGAAACCCGGATCGATCGCATGGTGAATGCTATCCAGTACACCAACCATTGGCAAAGTATATTCCTCGACCTCAGCGGGCAACAATCGCACATTCCCGAAGAAGAACGGCTACGATTCGATGCCAACCTCGCCGTCATCCGGGATATTTCCAACGAAATATTCGATCTGATCTCTGCGCTCCGGGAAAGCGACTGCATTACCTGGAACCAATTGCTGGCCGAAGACTTTGCTGTTTTTTTCCAAAAATTTGGTCTTCAGGAATGGCATGATCAATACCGTCGCCTCGCCGCCCCGGCGCCGCCCGTCCCGGAGGAAAAGCCGGCCCAGGCGCCCGTGCTGTCGGGCCCGCTTGCTCCTAAACCGGCAGATGACGAACCCCTGAACTGGCCTGACGAAGCAGCTCCGGAGCAAAAAACGCCGGCGCCCACGACCGATTTTGAGCATATCGAAGCCCTGCTCAACGAGATGCCAGACGCTACTGAAGAAGTATCGGCTGAGCAGGCACCAGAACCGTCGCCAACCGCTCCCAATATGGAGGATGACGTCAGTCAAACCATCCGGGATGCCTGGTTTTGGCTCGAAAACGGCCACATCGAGCGCGGAATTCAGGTATTTCAACTCGCCCTGGAAGAGCATCCCAACCATCCCGAACTGCGCGCCCAATACGACAGTGCATTGACGAAATTCGACCGCCAGGAGGCGCAGGACAACCCTCCGGAAGCCGGTACCACCATTGCAACTCCCGATATTTCAGAAGCCAAATCGTTTGATCAAATCGGTGAAGAGGCTGTTGCAAAAGGTGATTTTTTGTTTGCTAAATTTTGCTGGGATCGCGTGGCCGAATTATCGCCAAATTATCCCGGCATCTTCCGGAAGCTGGGTCTGCTTACCAGCGAACACCTCAGGGATTACCGCGAAACAGCTATCCACTACCTCGACAAAGCACTGGAAAGCGACCCCGATGATCAGGAGGTCCGTGAAAGACTCGCCGCTTTGCTCAGCCCGCCGGCGGCCGAACCCGCGGTCATTCTCGAAACAATTCGAACGGAAGACCCCGCCGCACCGGTAAGCGAACCGGAAGAGCCGGTAGCGGAACATCCAGGCAGCCCCGAGCCGGCTTCCGAGGAGCCCGAAGCGGGCAGCCAGAGTGAAGAGGAACCCGGCACAGCGGCACAGCCAACCATGCCGCAAGACAAACTGACGGTACTGATTACCGGTGCTACTTCTGGCATCGGACTGGCAACAGCCCGGTTGTTTGCCCAAAATGGTCACCGGTTAATTCTGGTTGGTCGCCGCGCCGATCGTTTGGAAACCGTTAAAAATGAATTTATCGAGTCTTTTCACAGCGATGTGCTGACATTGAGTTTCGACGTCCGGAATTTTGAAACCGTGCAGCAACACCTGACCCACCTGCCGGAAGGATGGCAAAATGTGGATGTTTTGCTGAACAATGCGGGCCTGGCCAAGGGCTTGTCGCCCATCCATGAAGGCGAACTGGATCATTGGGAAACCATGATCGATACCAATGTGAAAGGTTTGCTGTACGTATCCCGTTGCATTGCGCCGCAAATGGTACGCCGCAAACACGGCCATATCATCAATATCGGATCGAGCGCCGGAAAGGAGGTATATCCGAACGGGAATGTGTATTGCGCCACCAAATTTGCCGTCGATGCGCTTACCCGCGCCATGCGTATGGATCTTTTCACACACAATATCCGGGTGAGCCAGGTTAGCCCTGGGCACGTGGAGGAGACCGAATTTGCCCTGAATCGTTTCGACGGAGATGCGGAAAAAGCGAAGATTTACAAGGATTTTCAGCCCTTAAAAGCTTCTGACGTGGCGGAGGTAATTTATTTTATGGCTACCCGTCCGGCCCATGTAAATATACAGGATGTCTGGATGTTCGGCACCCAACAGGCCAGCGCTGGCATGATTGACCGCTCCGGCCGGTAAAAAGATTGCCTGCTGGCTTATCACGGTCCAGCAGGCAATTATTGAAAATCTGAAATATTGCTGGAAGCCTGCGCTTAGAGGTGCAGGCTTTCTTTTTTGTGGAGTAATTGGTCTTTCGACTCTACCCTGTCGGGGTCCGGAACGCAACAATCCACCGGACAAACCGCCGCGCATTGCGGCTCTTCATGGAAACCCACACATTCGGTGCATTTGTCCGGTACGATGTAATAATAGTCGTTGGAAACGGGCGTATTCTTTTTGCCGGCATCCACTACAGTTCCATCCTCAAGGCGATATGCGCCTTTTACGGTATTGCCGTCGTTAATGGCCCATTCCACACCGCCTTCGTAAATGGCGTGATTGGGGCATTCCGGCTCACAGGCGCCGCAATTGATACACTCGTCAGTAATGATAATAGCCATTTGAAACTACTCTTTCATCTTTAAAACAGGGTAACAAAAACTCACCCGGGAAGTTGGCGCGCAAAGATAAAAAGGTTGGCAGGGGTTTTTCAACCCCTGCCAACCTTGTCATTTTTTATCTGCTTTTGATCAATTGCCGCCTGCGGGTATGGGGCGAACAAAGGAATCGATTTTGTGCTTCGCGTCCAGTTGTTTTTTCAGGGCAACGGCATCGCGTTGCGAATCGAATTTGCGGACGCTTACCGAGAAATAAGGCGATCCGCTGAATTGCACTACCTGCGCTTCGGTGTAGCCGAATTTTTGCAATTCGGCTGCGCGGTTTTTGGCGTTGGTTTCCGAAGCAAAAGAGCCTGCAACGACGTAATAGGCGTCTTTGGCGCCGTTGCGTACTGCCACCGGATTGGTAGCTGTAGTCGTCGGGGCTGTGTTGACTTTTTCCTTGGGATCAGTAGCCGTTTGGTTGCCGGCAATTTCGCCGTCCACATAAACCACCGATGCCCCCTGCACACCCGTGAGAATACGGAGTTCGGTTCTGCGGTTTCGGGCGTGTTCCTGATCGGTGCAGGGGACGCCGTCCGTACAACGGTTACGCGGTTCGCTTTCACCGTAACCGACAGGGCGCAGGCGGTCGCGCGTAATGCCCTGGCTGACGAGGTATTCCACTACCCCATTCGCGCGGCGCTGGCTGAGTTCCTGGTTGTAATTGGAATTGCCACGGCAGTCGGTATGGCTGGCGATTTCTACTTTGATGGAGGGTTGTTGTTGCATTAGCGCCACGACCATGGCCAGGTCTTTGCGGGAATCGGGGCGCAGTGTGGCGTCGTTGAAGTTGTAGTATACACTGGGCAGATCAATCACCGTACCCGGCAGCAACGGGGCTACGGAGAAGTTTTGCAGCATGATCTGGTTGGGCAGGTTCCAGTCGTGGGTGTCTACATCTGCTGATCCGATCATGCGTCCGCCCTGGTAAAAATCGACTTTGTACTGAGAATTTTCATTCAGGTAATAGTCAACCATGCCGTTGGCGTCGGCAACGAGCGTGTCGCGGGCGCCATTTTTCTTGTCGGTCAGTACCAGTGTGGCGCCAGCCAGCGGGGCATTGGTCACGTAATTGAAGGCCGTGGCATTCCAGTGGACTTTTCCCGACATATTCACCTTTTCCAGGGCTGCCTGGAGCTGGTTGCCGGGTTTGGAAATGGTCATGCGGAACTGTTTGGGCTGGTATCCTTCCTTCGAAACGGTCACCGCGTATTTGCCCGGCTTTACCTCGGTCGTGAACTGGCCTTTGCTGTCGGTCATCCCGTTGATGCCCTTATCCGGCGGTGTGGCGCGCATGACGTCCTGACCGTTCACGTTCTGAATAGTGATCAGGTTGCCGTTTTCGTCGCGGCCGATGGCATTGTTCGTTTCCAGATTGAGGATGCTCACGTTGGCAGACGGGAGCGGTGCGCTGTTTGATTTGTCGGTTGCCGAAACCACCAGGTCGAGGTTGCGGTCGGGAACGCGCTGGTTTTGAAGAAGATAGTCGTCGAGGTTGCCGTTTTCGGTATGAAAACTGAACAATTCGTCGCTGCCTTTGCCGCCGTTTCCGTTAGAAGCAAGGTAGCCGTTGATCTTGTTGAGGTCCACGATCAGGCCGATGTCATCACCTTTGGAGCTGAAAGGGGCGCCGAGGTTGATCGGCTTGGTCCAGGTATTGGCGCCTTCCGGAATAGCGTAGTACAGGTCGAATCCGCCCAGTCCGCCTTCGATCCCGGTGGAAGCGAAATAAAGGGTGTTGTCGGCGTGCACAAAAGGGAAAGCCTCATTGCCCGCCGTATTGATCGTGGAGCCCAGGTTTACCGGTTCGCTCCAGGAATCGCCCACTCGGTAGGAAACGTACAGGTCCATGCCGCCAGAGCCGCCGGGGCGGTTGGAGGAAAAGAACAGTTTGTCGCCGTCGATGCTGATGGCCGGGTGCACGTCGTCCCATTGGTCGCTGCCGAAAGGCAAGGGTTGGGGTTCGCTCCACAGGCCGTTTTCCTTTTTGGAAAAAAACAGGCGTTGTTTCTGGGTTTTGTCTTTGGCGAGTTTGGGCTTGCCTTTGGCGATGTTGTTGCGCGAGAAAAACACTGTTTCGGCCGTGCGGTCAAAACAAACCGGGCCGTCGTTGTACAGGGTCGAAATTTCTTTGGCAAACGGTTCGGGCGGCAGCAACGTGCCGTCGGAGCTGCGGCGGGAGCGCAGAATCGACATGGCCGGCAGTTTCAGCCGTTGATCCATTTCCTTTTTCAAACCGGCCGTGTTGGTGGAAATAAAAACGATACCGTCTTCAAAAAATGTCGGACTGAATTCCAGTCCGGCCGTATTGATGGCTTCTTCGTTTTTCAGGTCCACAGTCACCGGCGCCGGTTCGACAGGCTGTGTCTGGGCCCTGAGCACTACGGCCAGCAATAAACAGCTGAACAGTGCAGAGATATGCTTGGAGGCGTTCATGATTCCAGAATTGGGATAATGATGATTAATAGAGGTTTTGACAGAATTGACATGTAATCAGGATGTTTAAAATTTTATCTCCTGAAAATCATGCCAATCCTGTCAAAATAAAATCCTTGATCTGTTTACAGGAAAAAACGCGGGTTCGACATGTTGCGTTTTTTCTTTTTCAGATCGATCTGTGCCATCACCTCGACAGAACCGGCATTGTAGTCCCGCAAGGGCGATAAAGTAAAATCATAAGCAGCGCCGAAACCCAGTTGCGGAGTGGCCTGCCAGAAGGCCAACAGGTCGATGGATTCGCCCGGGCCATCGCCGCCCGCGCGGTAGGAAAGGCCGGCCGTGAATTTCTGGTTGAGGTCCAGACTGATATTCAAATCCACATCAAAGGGAGCATTGTGCACGTATTTGGCCAGTAAAGCCGGCATCAGGTTGATGTTATCGCTGATGGGAATGATGGCGCCGGCCATGGCATAAAAGTGAGGCAGGCCTTTTGCCGTGCGGGTAAAGTTGGCTGAATTGAACGGATTGGTATTGAAACCGATCGTGTTCGAGTAGATGTGCGGAACCGACAAACCCACGTAAAATTGCTCGTTGAAGGTGCCGTACACGCCCGCGCCGACATTGGCGTAGGTGATGTTGATGTTCTGGTCGTCCAGAGAAGGGTCGTTGTTGGCTTGCGTCGGATCGGCCTGCGCATCGGCGAGGTTCATGCCGCGGGAACGAACCGAGCCCATGATACCCGCCCGGATCGACATTTCATCATTGGAAACGAGGTCGTAGGAATAAGCCAGTGCGGCGTAAAAATCGCGTTGCAAACCCACTTGTTGGTGAGAGATGGTGGCCCCTACCCCAACCCGGGGCGTAAGGAAAGGCCCGTTAAAACTCAACAGGGCCGATTGCGGCGCGCCCTTGAAACCGATCCATTGGTTACGATAAATCGCTGTGAGGAACGGAATGCCGCGGGCGCCGGCATATGCCGGGTTGATAATCAGTTTATTGTACATAAACTGCGTGTATTGGTGCTCCTGTTGTGCCTCGAGCCGCAGCGCGGCAAAGGCCAGGACGAAGAGCGGAAGTAGTGCTTTTTTCATGTTGTCCTATTTTTTGACAGGTCAATACCGGCCGGTTGCGCGATGGCCGTCCGGCCGGCATTGACCCGAAAAAGTTAACGGAAGATTTCTACGAAGCCTTTTTGCGGCGGATCGTTCGGACGCGGTTTGAAAATGTAGAAATACGTGCCGTCGGGAAGGTCTTTCCCGGCTTCACCGTTCAAAGTTCCATCCCATGCATTCAGGTATGGAGAGGCTTCATACACCTTGTCGCCCCATTGATTGAAAATGACAATGGAACTGTTCTGCAAGGTGCCCGCTTCCAGGCAAGGAATCACGAAGTATTGGTGATCGCCGTCGCCGTTCGGCGTGAAAATATTCGGAATAAACTGACAACCTTCGGTTTGCAGCAAAATGGTCACCGTGGCCTCGCTGCACAAATCCGGACAGGTTTTGGAGCACAGCTGGTAAGTGAAAGTGAAATTCGATTCACCCATGGCATAGGAAAAAGTGCCATCATTGAGCAAAATCAGGTCGTTGTTGTTATCCGGGAAATACCCGGTCACTCCTCCGTCGGACGGAATGAAAATATCGTTGTTCAAAACATTCAGCGTGTCGAGCATGCCTGCGCCCAGCGTGAACGTATCGTTTACTGCCGCAAGGGCCGAGGCAACCAGCACTTCTGCGCTGGCAGAGGGCGTAGGGCAACCGTTGATGTTGGCGCTCACAGTATACACGCCGCTGTTGCCGCCGCCTGCGATCACCAGAATCTGGTTGTCGGTGTCCGCAATGGTGCTGCCATTCGGGGCTGTCCAAGTATAGGTAGCGCCTGGGATCAACTCCACCGCAATGGTATCTGTTTCACCTTCCATGCAAGCTACAAGGGGCATCACAGAGGGCGTCAGCGGAAGCAACGGCGCCACGGTGATCGAAAACGAACAAACTGCCGTGTTCCCCGATGCATCGGTTGCCAAATAATTGAGTACGCTGATCCCTACAGGGAAGGCATCACCACTGCTCAGTCCATCTGCTTCCACAGTGACACCGGAGCAGTTGTCGAGTCCGATCGGTGACGAGAAATAGAGCCGTGCGCCGTCACAACTGGTCACGGTATCAATTTCCTGCACAATCTGGCTCGGGTCCGAGATGACTATTCCACCGACACTCGCTATCACGCCTTGCGGACAATTGATACTCGGCGGCGTGCTTTCATGCACCGTGACGGTGAAGGAGGTATTGATCTGAATGCCGTTCTGGTCGGTTGCCGTATAGGTCACGGTAGTGACACCCGTTGGGAAAGTCGAACCAGGGTCAGGTACCACAGTTATCGTCGGGGGTTCGCAATAGCCCACCACAGACGGCGGTTGCCAACTGTAAGTGGTATCACAGCCAGCGGCGATGTTTAAGGTAACGTCATCGGGCACATCGATCCATCCGGGGACGGAAGAACCGATTACCGTGACTGAAAACGCGCAGGTATCGCGGTTGCCGCTGTTGTCTTCCGCATAAATGATCACGTTGGTCGTTCCGACGTCGAAGGTATCTCCCGGCATGGGCGTGGCGATAATGGTCGGCTCCAGGTCACAATTGTCTGTTACACCCGGAAGCGTCCACGGATACACTACACCGCAGGAACCGGAAACAGTGACCGTGTCGCTGGGCGGGCAGGAGGTGATCACCGGCGGAATATGGTCCACTACGTACACATCGAAGGTGCAGGTGCTGGTATTGCCGGCTTCATCGACAGCGGTGTAGGTGACCGGCGTTTGGCCGGCTACGAAGTTGGATCCGGGAGCAATATTGGAGAAAACCGTATCCAAAGCGCAGTTGTCGGTAGCCGTCGGAGCCGTCCAATTGACAACCGTATCGCAATCGGTGGCCGGCAAATCGACAATGATCAGTGTCGGACAGTTGCTGAGCACCGGCGGGATGGTTTCCACCACTGTGATGCTGAAACTGCAGGTTGTACTGTTGTTGGAATTATCGACTGCTGTGTAGGTGATCACCGTCGTTCCCGTCGGGAAAAAGTCACCGGAGAACACCTGAGGATCAACAGAGACCGCCGGGGAAGCATCGCAATCATCGCTGGCGGTGGCAGTAGCCCAAGTGACATTGGCGCCGCAGGTATTGGCAGAAGAAGTATCAACAATACTGTTCGGGCAAAGCAGGTTAGGCGCAGCATTGTCCAGAACGGTCACCGAGAATTGGCAGGTTCCCGTATTGGCGTAATCGTCTTCCGCTTCGAAAGTGACCACCGTCGTACCTACCGGGAAAGATTCGCCGGAAGCATAATCGGATGTAAAATCGAGGGACTGGTCGCAATTGTCTGTTCCTGTCGCGTCACTGAATTCAGCAATGCCCGTGCAGTTGCCGCTTCCGCCGGTAGCGCTCACGGTCATATCGTCCGGGCAGGTCAATACCGGAGATTCAATATCCTGAACCACAACGTTAAAGGCACAGGATGCCATGTTGTTGGACTGGTCGGTGGCGAAGTAGATCACCGTCGTACTGCCGACCGGGAAAGAAGTTCCGGGCGGGAAGTTTGGCGACAGCACCGTCGCCTGGCCGCAGGCATCCGTAGCCGTTGGCGCGGTCCAATCGGCAACGCCCTGGCAGTTGGCGCCGCTTGCATTGACCGTCTGATCGGTCGGGCAGCCAATGAGCTGAGGCGGCGTGTTTTCAGTCACCGTTACGGTCACAGAGCACACTGCGGAATTTCCCGCATTGTCGGTCGCCGTAAAAAACACCAGGGTTGTACCGGCATTAAAAGTGTTACCGGGCGGTGTCTGGGTAATGTCTGCAACGCCCGAACAAGCGTCCGTTGCCGTCGGCGTCGGCAAAGCCGAGGTAGCCGAACATTCTCCCTGAAGAGCCACAAACTGTTGGGCAGCCGGGCAGGTGATACTCGGCGCTGATTGGTCGCTGCTTTGGAAATAACCGCCTGAAGTACTCAAAGGCACCGAGTTGAAGGAACCGTTGACCGCGTCAAAGGGCGGGAGGAAATCGAGATTGGTCGTACCGTTGGCATCGAGTACGACATAATTGATCGTAAACAATATGTCGCCGTCCGGGAGGTCGGGCCAGCCGAAGCTGCCGTCGCCGTCCAGGAAGCGCAGGATACCGTTCGACGTGCCTGTGTAGCCCAGGAAGCTGGATGCATCGAGACCCAAACCCGCGTGCAGGTTGGTGACGCTGATAAAGCTCAGCACAGTTTCGTCCCAGGTTACCGAGAATTGAAGGCCCCAGATGTCCACGAAATTTTCCACCGTCACATTGAACGAAACGGTATCGCCTGCGCCCTGGCAATCGACGGTAACGCTGTCGAGAAACAAGTTCAGGGTCTGACCCGCGTCGACTACGACATTAAAGGAACAAGTAGCCGTGTTGCCGCTCGCGTCGGTTGCCGTGTAGGTGACGGTGGTAGTACCCGCATTGTAAATGCCATTGGCCACACCGTTGCCGGAGCCCGGTGTAGCGCCGGTGCTGTTATAAGCCAGGGATACGACGCCGGCGCAATTGTCGTTCAGGGCCAGCGGACCGAGATTGGTCAAGGTTGCCGTGGTAAAACCCGGATCAGCCGGAACAGCCATACTGACCGGGCAAACCAGGATCGGGTCGACGTTGTCAAAAATATCTGCCTGACCATCGATGGTGACGATCGGGAGCTCGTTGATGAGGTCGCTTGCCTGGTAAGCTTCGCGAACGGCAGGGAAATCGCCGAACGCTATGGAGGAATTGCTTCCTGCGGCGCCCACGACGGTGAAGTCGATGGTAAATAAAACCGCGCCGTCGGGCAAACTGGTGCCGCCGGTGAGCGGGTTTCCTGTCGTCCAGTTGAAAGCCAGGTAGCCGTTGTTCACCTGTGCTGTTCCGAAATTGCTCGGCGCCAGCATCAGGGCGGGATGTAGGTTACTGACCGATTGATAATTTAAAATTTGGGTGTTCCAGCCTAAGGAAAACTGGAGCGACCCGAGGGAATCAAAATTCAGGGTAGTGATCGGAATGCTCAGCGTCACGTTACAAGAGCCAGTGGTATTTCCCGCGATAAGCGTAAAATCGTCGGTGCCGCCCGGTTCAACGGTAACACTGAAGGAGCAGGAGCTCGTGTTGCCGCCCACATCAGAGGCCAGGTAAGTCACAGTGCTTTGTCCGAAGTTAAAAACCGTTCCGCTGGCGTCGGGGTCGTTGGGAGCATTGAAAAGGGTTGCTCCTGTAACTTTAAACCCGGCGGAAGGGGTGCCGCAATTGTCCGTCAGGCTGACAGGAGCAATATTCGACACAGGCGTTGGTCCGACTCCCTGAACGGCCACATTGGCCGGACAGGTAATTGATGGACCTTCATTGTCAATGGGTTGTACACCACCACTCATCACCACCCAAGGCACCTCGTTGCCATCCACGTCGGTCACTTCCACGATCACAGGATCGTTGGAAAAGGCGACAGATGTATATGGACCGCCGATACGAACAAAGGCTACTGAAAAAAGGATGGTAGAATCTGCCACCGTTCCGCCGCCAAATTTGGTCCAGTTGAACGTCAGCTTGCCACTGTTGACAAACGCCAACGAAGTGTCATAGCCGAAATTGACCGGCCCTGCGGTAAAAGCAGGCTGGAGCGGTGTAGTGGCGATATAATCCAGGTTTTGCGCATTCCAGGACAGGGTGAACTGAAAAGACCCCACGTCGGTGAAGTTTAGTACCCTGATCGGAATCAGAAACGTGTCGGTGGAAGCACACGGCACAGCGATGGAATCGGTTTTGAGCACCACCTGCGCCTGCGACAACGTTGGGACCAACAACGACGCAAAAAGGATTAGGATTAATAGAACATTTCTCATGGTTCAGAGCGAATTAAAAAGCCGACACAAGATTGCCTGCTTTGCTTGGCAAGGTTGATGAATGTTTATAAGGGTTGATAAAAGTTTATACAGTTGATCATATCAACCCTTATAAACCTCATAAACTTTATAAACCATTTTCATCAACCTTACCCAGCATTGCGGGCAGCGTTTGGTTTGGCTGCTTTTTTAATCAATGAGGATCATCTTTTTGCGGTCGCTGTGCGTCGGCGTTTCCAGTTCGTACCAGTAAACGCCCGGCGTGCCGAGATCAGACTGCTGGAAGCGAACCTCGTTGTAGCCCTGATCGAAGTTGCCCACGACCAGTTTCACCAGTTGACCGGCTGCATTGTACACGCGGAGCGAAGCGCGGCCGGCTTCCGGAAGACGGAAACCGATGCTGGTGCCTTCGCGGAACGGATTCGGCTGGTTTTGGTACAAAGTAAAGTCCGTTTCGTTCAGGCCGTTCAGCGGCTGCACAAATTCGAAGTCCACTTTCATGGTATTGCCATTCAGGTCATAAGCCTCGGCGCGGGTGACTTCCGAACCGACGTGCAGCACTTTCGAGAGGGCATTGCTGCCGCGCAAGGCGCGGAATGTGACCGTAAAGAGCACTTCGTCGTCAGACAGCGTCAGCGGATCGCGGCTCACCCACAGGGTGGTCAGGAAACCGTCGGACAGGTGTGCCGTACCGAAGTTGTCTTCAGTCAATTCCAGCTTACCGCCTTTCATATCAGCCAGTTCGAATACCGTCGGATCGAAATTGATCGTCATCTGGTAAGCGCGCCGGTTGGTAAAGTCGCTCGCTTTGAACGGGATCGCCACCAGCTCGCCGGCTTTGAAGCCCTGATCAGTCAGTCGGAATTTGAAGAAATCGCCCGAGCGGTCGTCGGCATCGTCATTGGTAAAGTTCACCGGAGTGTTGCCGTTTACGTCACCCATACGAACCGCCACGAAGTCGTCGTC
Organism: Saprospiraceae bacterium; assembly: GCA_044224705.1. GTDB lineage: Bacteria > Bacteroidota > Bacteroidia > Chitinophagales > Saprospiraceae > M3007. The sequence goes on along the minus strand of JBGAJY010000001.1, from coordinate 39,344 downwards.
CAGGTAATCCTGGTCGGTCGGGTTATGTTCGATGGATTGCGGGAATGGAACAGTAAGCGGTCCGAAGAAAGGCGTATCGTTCGGTGGGAACGTATAGCTCTTCGGCACAAACTTCCAGTCCGGCGAGTTCATGATATGCTGGTCGGTGCCCAGAGCGAGGCGCTGGATCAACAGGTAGTCGGCCAGGGTGACCGTTTTGCTGTTGTTGACGTCAGCCGCCACCCATTGGTAAGGCGAAGGCAAGGTATCACCGAAAATGTGGTTCACTATGCGCAGCAAGTCGCCAGCGGTAACACCTGCATTGAAGGGCGGGCCAACCGTGACTTTGTTACAAGCCGTGAGCGTATTGACGTTGAGCGGCACGGAGAAGTCATAAGTACCAGTAGCGGTGGTGACTTCCGTACCACTGACGGCGCCGGAAAGGGTCACCGTTACATTGGCCACCGGTTTTTCCACACTGTTCGGGTTTTCCGGATTCGCCCAGGTTTTGATGTCGCCGGCGAGGGTGACGTCGGTATTCACGAGTGAAGTGATTTCAACCGAACCGTTCATCTGATCGACCGGTACATCCACGGGGCCACCCGACCCTTCCACCGTAAAGTTCAGTACCACGGGCACGCCAACGGCATTGACCGGGCTGAGGGAGCCGAGCGGTGCGACGCTGCTCAACTGTACATCCACGTAGAACATGATTGTTCCGTCGGGCAAGCTGAGCGGGTTAATATCGGTCCAGAGCACGCCGAGGTTGTTGCCGGCCAGCAGGTTGACCTGCAGGTTGGCCGAAAGCGCCGCATCCACAGATGAAACGCCGAGCACGGTACCTACCGACGGATCGAGCACGTTGATGGTGAAGGAGAAACCGTCGACCGAGGTAAAGTTGTCGACCGACACCGGAACGGTCACGATTTCACCCTGTGCGCCATCGGCATCGCCGACCGTCAGCTTGATTTTAGCGCCAGCGTTAATCGTCACAGAATCCACCTGTTGGCATCCGCTGTTTTGATCATACACCGTCACGTAATACGTACCTTCCGTCAAATCGGTGATGGAGGAGGTGAATTCGTCGGTGCTCCATTCGTAGGTGAAGTTGCCGGAACCACCCGTTGCAGTAACGCTTGCAGTACCGTCGGCCGCGCCATAGAACGACTCGTCGATGGCCTGGGTACTCAAAGAAAGGCCACTGCCGATACCGAGGGTGACGTTGACGTTCACCGTACACGTATTGAGGTTGCCGTAAACGTCGACCACCGTGAGGGTGACGGGGTTTTGACCCAGATCGCCGCAATCGAACGAAGAATGATCGAGGTACATCGTGTCGATGGAGCAGTTGTCCGTGCTGGCCAGGTCGATGTCATCCGGCTGGATCGTTGCCGAGCCGTTGGAGCCGAGCGAGATCACGACGTTGTTGTTGCAAATGGCGGTCGGGATGCTGTTGTCGATCACTTCCAGCACAACGGAATCCTGTCCCACGTTTCCGCAGGCATCCGTAGCGTAGAAATGGATCATGTAGCTGCCCACCGGGTAGTTTCCGCTGGCGACGAGCGAATCGTTGCCAAACGGCGCGTCGTTCAACACCAGCATCTCTCCAATCAAGGAGCAGTCGAACAAGTATTGCGAAACGTCCAGCGACACCGGTACGGTGCAGTTGTTGTTCGGCGGGTTGTTGGCGGAGAACACTTTAATGGTGTCGGGCAGACCCGGGAAACTGGGCGCGGTGGTATCCACTACCGTAATATATCGTACGCTGACGGTTGCATTGCCGCAATCGTCAACAGCCGTACGGGTACGAGCAATGGTGTAGCTGTACTTGCCGCAAGGGCCCTGGGCCACATTGAGGGTATCTTCTTCCAACAACACCGGCACATTCAGCGAACAGTTGTCGGTAGCTGTGATGGCCAACGGGCCAGGCAGCACTTCCGAGCAGGAGATGGTGATATCGGGGTTGTAAGCACTCAGAACAGGCGCAACAGTATCGATTACGCTGAACGTTTGTACACAGGTGGAGGTATTGCCAGCCAGGTCATGAGCCGTCCATACCCGGTGAATCAGATAGCAGGCGTTGCCAATGGTATCCGGTTCGCTGGAATCCGAGTAGTTGACCGAGACGTTATCCGGGCAGTTGTCTGTAGCCAGGGCTTCCTGCTGAATGCTCGGCGAAAGGTCGTCGGAGCAGAGCACGGTTTTGCTCGGCGGGCAGAAAGTAATGGTCGGGTTGACGTTGTCCTGGATGACGATGTAAGTCTGGCAGTTTGACATATTGCCGTACTGGTCCGTGACGAACAGTTTAACCGGATGTTGCGTGGTGCCGTCGGCATCGCTGCAATCGTATTCGAGCGTGGCGCTGGGCGTTTGCAGGGTGTCGTCGTCGAGGCGCTGGATAGCCAGAAGGAGGTTTTGCGCGCTCGTGCAATTGTCAAAACTGTTGTTGTTGAACTGGTTCACCGTCACGTTTACCGTGCCGGAAGGTTGCAAGGCGGCGCTGACGCCGTTGATGCAAACCGCGGTCGGCGGGGTCACATCATTTACAATGACGGTAACCGAATGCGTGGAAGTGTTATTCGTTGCATCCTTGGCCGTAAAGACCACAATGTGTGTGCCGACAGAATATGTACCGCTCACATTTGCTCCCGAGCCGATACCTCCGGTGCTGCTGATCGTCAGATCGACGCCGGTAGCGCAGTCGGATACGAAAGGTGCAATGTTGAGATTTACAAATGCCGAACAATTGAGCGCATTGGGCGCCGTCGGAATGATCAGTGTATCAGGGGCCAGTACATTGAACACCGGCGCCTGTGTGTCGTGTACAGTGATGACCTGGAGAGCACTTGACGTGTTGCCCGAGGTATCCGATGCTATCCACAGACGAGTGATGGTGTAGTTGTATTTACCAAAACCGATGGTATCCTGCGTAGAGGTTTGCGTGAGTACGATTTCCACGTCGTCGTCGCATTGGTCGGTAGCGGAAAGCGTCGCAGGCGGCGGAATGGGCGAGCAGGCTTCAATCGGCGGAATAACAGCCGGTTGTGAAAGCAGCGGCGGGGTATTGTCGATCACGGTTACCGTCGTGCTGCAGGTATCCTTGTTGTTCATGTGATCGGTCACCACCAGCGACACGGTAGCCTGGCCGATTTCCGTGCAGTCGAGGATCGAATTGATCAGGCTGAACGTAATCGGGCCGCAGTCGTTCGGGTCGTTGCTGCCGTTGTCAATCTGGGCTACGGAGATGGTGGCCAGACCCAGGTTGTTCAGATTCACCGAGAAAGGCGGCTTGCACAGCGCCACAGGCGGGAAAATGTCGTTCAGCACGGTGATGTTCTGTGCCTGCGTGCTGATGTTGCCGTTGCCGTCATTGTACACCCAAGTGATGACATAGTTGCCAGGCGTCAGGTTGTACTTGGGCGGCGTACCGGGGATAAAGGTGCCTACCGGCGTGGAAGGCGAGCCATAAATGATCGGAGCATTGGGATTGCAGGGATCGTTGGCCGTTGGCGCTTCGATCACAAATCCGCCGCAGGAATCAACCAGCATCGGAAGTACCGCAATCGTCGGGATCGGCGCCTGGCCGTCCTGAAGCGTCACGTTGAATGAGCAGCTTGCGGTATTGTAGGCATCCTGTCCCTGAATGGTGATTTGGAAGGTGTTACCTGAAACCGGCGGGTTGGGCGAAAAAATGCTGCCCAGCGTGGTTCCCGGTGCATAAGTCTGGGTCAGTACGACGTCGCCGGGGCAATTGTCCGAAACCAAAACCAGGTTGCGATAGTCGGGCACTTGTGCCGTCGGGCAGGTTGCCGTGAAAGTTTGGTTACCCGGGCAAGTGAGCAAGGGCGCCTGAATATCTTCGATTTCAACCGTGAAAGCGCAGGTCGAAACGTTCAAACTGGCATCAACGGCAGTATAAGTCACAGTGGTCACGCCAACCGGGAATTGCGCCGTAGCGAATACCTGGAAGAAGAACCCGTTGTAACTGAAAGGATTGGAAACATTGATCGACTGCTGTACAGTCGGGTCGCTGATCGATTCGCTGACCGAGAATGAAAGGCAATCGCTCACGTTCGGCACTGCCGACCAGGGGCGTACCCAGGAATACAGGTTCGAGCAGGCGCCCGAGGTGTTGGGGAGCACGATATGCTCACCACACTTGGGATAGCTGAATACGGGGCCTTGCGTATCGGTCACCACCACCTGCACGGAGTGCGTGCTGGTGTTGTTGCATTCGTCTTTGGCGATAAATACGATTGTCGTAGTGCCGATGGGGAAAAATGCACCCACCGAATTACCGGCAACCGGTACCGGTACGTCCACATAGCCGTAAGAAGGCGTCGGGTAATCCACCGTGTGCGTAAAGGTCAGATCGGCGTAGTCCGAGCAATTGTCGGAAATATCAGCCGGCGTCACGGTCACGGTCAGCGGACCGTCGCAGAAATTCGGGCTGTCGGTCGTCGTCGTGAACGTGGAAGCCATTGTAAATACGGGTTTTACAATGTCTTGTACCGTAATTACCTGCGTGTGGGTAGTTGTGTTATTGGAAGCGTCGGTAGCTTTCCAGGTCCTGGTGATGGTGAAGCTGTTCGGGCAGGAGCCGGCATTGACCACATCCGTATAAGTTACAACCGGGGCGGCATCACAGTTGTCGGAGGCCGTCGGCGTGCCGCCGGTATTGACCGGCAGACTAGGGACGTTGCAGGCGATGGTGACCGGGCCAGGAGCCGTGAAGGTCGGCACCCCCGTGTCGTTCACCTGGATATTGCGCTGGCAGGTGGCTGTGTTGCCGGCATTGTCGGTCACTTTCAGGGTGACGACGTGGGCGCCGATCTGCGGGCATCCAACCGTCAAGGTTTTGGCATAAGCGCCTGCATCGAGACGGATGCTGTCTTTTGCCACACAGTTGTCGCTGATGGAAGCGTAAATCTGCGAGGTGGTGATCGTCGCCGAAGCGCCGGTAACATTTACCTGCAAAGTGCCTGCCTGGCAGGAAGCCGTCGGCGGGATGAGGTCGTTCACCGTAATGGTAGCTGTGCAGGAATTGGTGTTCACCGGAACGCCGCCATCGGTAGCCGTGAGGGTCACGGTTTGGGTGCCCAGGTCAGCACAGGTAAAGTTGGTTTTGGAGAGCGCAAGGGTAAAGAAGCAGTTGTCTGTCGAGCCATTGTCCACCTGAGCCGTAGTCAGCGTAGCCGCCCCCATGGCGTCGAGATTGAGGGTTGCGTCTTTACATTTTGCAACCGGCGGCTGCATATCTTTTACGTTAACAATAAAGGTGTAAGTACCAATATTGCCGGCGTTGTCTTTGGCCAGCCAGGTGACCGTCGTATTGCCCAAGGGGAAGAAAGCATTGGGCTGGTGGGTTTGCAGCACTGTGGAAACCGGGTTGCTGCAAGCATCCGCGACCGTTGGCCAGGACCAGTTGTAGAACTGACCGCAGCCGTTGGCGGTGGTGTTGAGATTGACCGTGCTTCCGTTAGCCGGGCTGGCCGGCGGGCCGGCAACCGGCGTAAAGGTCGGACCGACCTGGTCGGTGACATTTACGGTAAAGGAGCAGGTTCCTGCATTGTTCGAACCGTCCAGCACACGGATGGTAACCGTGTTCAGACCCGAATTGAATACCAATCCGGTCAGGTTATAATCGCTGAACATCCCCACCGGCACCGTCGTGAACGACCCGGCGTTGATTTTGTATTGGAAAGTGATGCCGCAGGGGTCGAGCGCATTATCGAAATATTCTTTCGGCCCTACCGTGATCGGGATAATGGGAGCAGCCTGATTGAAGATCAAGTCGCCTACTGAACCCTGGCACATAGCGTTTGCAGGCACGGTCAGGTTGCCCGGGCAGGAGACAACAGGTGAAGTGTTGTCCACCACAAATACCGATGCGGTGCAGTTGTCTGAGTTGCTGTTTTCGTCCGTAACGGTCAGGGTCACGGTATTGGCTCCAAGTGTGGTGCAGTCGAACAAAGTCGGGGACACCGTAATAGAAGCGATACCGCAGTTGTCCGTCGAACCGTTATCGACCACGCTGGGGTCCAGGAGTGCGACGCCGATTTGGGGATCAAGGACAAGTGTGATCGTAGAAGCCGTGCATTTTGCATCGGGCGCTTCGTTTTCTACAATATTAAAGGTGTAGTCGATGTGCACTTCATTGCCTACGTTGTCGGTCCACTGGTAGCGGATCACCGTAATGCCCGCGGGGAACTGTACGGTGATGGAGCCGCCCCCGCCGAGCGGGAAGGCCGGAGCGCCGCTCAGGACGAGCGGGTCGGGGCCTGAAAGAACGGATTCGGTAAACGTCACCGAACCGCAGTCGCTCACCGAGCCCTGTGAGGGGCGGGTGAAAGTGACCACTTTGGAGCAGTCGCCTGCGGTAACGGTATAATTGAATACCTGACTGACAGGTGCAGGTACTACAACCGGGGGAACATTGTCGAAAACCGTGACACTGAAGGAGGTGGTGGAGGTTCCTCCGTTCACATCGGTGGCCTTGTAAGTAATGACGGTTGTTCCAAGGTTGAACAATTGCGTGATTGATGCGCCCTGGGTCACGGAGGCTGCCGGCGCAACGGTTGCGCCCGACAGTTGCATGGTCAGCAGGTTAGGTCCTGCACAGTTGTCGGTGATCGACGGGTGGTTCCAGGTATAGGAACCGTCGCAAAGATTACCCGGTGTAGCGGTACCCGTACTGGTACCCACCGGTGGAGGAGAAGACGGCGTACCGACGAGTACCGGCGCTTCGGTATCATTTACCGTTACTGAAAAATTGCAGGGAACGGCCGCGGGGTTGCCGGAACCGTCGGTAGCGGTATAGGTAACGGTCGTCATCCCTTCGGGAAATTCGACGTTGGTCATATTGCCACTGCCCGAAGGGGGAATAGCGCCGGGAGCCGACCAGGTCACGAGTGCGACGGCGCAGTTGTCGGAGCTGGGCGGCTGGGTGAAGGAGCGGAAGGCCGAGCATTCGCCGGGATCGGTGGAGACCGAAGCATTCGCCGGGCAAGGGCCGATGGCGGGAGGCTGGTTGTCGGTCACGGCTACCGTGAAATTGCAAGTTGCGGTATTGCCGGAAAGGTCGGAAGCGGTGTAGGTGATCGTTGTTGTACCGGTATTAAACGTCGTGCCGCTGACATCATTGATGCCAGTAGCGGGGCTGACGCCTGCCGTCGGGGCGGATTTGATCCAGGTCAGTTTGGTTACGCCGCAATTGTCGGAGTAGGATGGGGTCAGGCCGCCCACGGTAGCGTAGCACTGGTTCAGGTCCGTGAATACTGCCGGCGAAGCCGGGCAGCTAATGTTCGGAGGGGTAATATCTTCCAGGTGGACAAAAAACTGTTTGGCTTCGCTTTCGTTCGGGTCGTTAGGCGGGTCGCCGGCGGCCTGCGCAAAAGCCACCCAAAATTCCAGGGGCTGGGGACTGGCGAGATCGGAGCAGTCCAGTAGCAGAGGTGGCGTGCCCAGATAAACGGTTTTAGCCTGGTCGGCATAAATCCGTGTCTTGGCGCTGGTCATCGGCGAACAGGTGCCGGTACTGTAACCGGCATTGTTAATCATCACACGGGTGAGATTAGCCGTACCGGTAACGGGGTCCAGGGTGAGACCGATGGTGGCTGGCGAGGGCGGAAAGGAAATATCGCACTGCGCGGTTGCCTGTTGGCCTGCCAGGAGCAGGAGCAGGGTGACACAGAGCGACGTCAGCCAACGCAGAGTCGAGTTGCTGTTCATGGTCAACAAATTTGATGATGGGAAAAATAGAATGGAGAGATGTCTGAAGAAGTGTCGTATTCTCTTCATCAAGCGATCGGTTTGGAATGAAAACCGGCCGGAAGTCGGAACCAACCGCGAGGACGGATTAAAGGATTCAAAAAACGGCACAAGTTTAAAGCGAAATCGGAGAACCATTCAAATATTTTTTGGCGGTTAATATTAGTATAATCGGCTTAACCGCTTGTTATTCAGATGTTTGCATCACTGCAAGCCTTCTCGCTGATCCCGCCCTTTAACCGTATTTTAAGGGCTCTTTGCCAATTTTAGAATTTTGACGTTTACCCAATGCCAAAAACCGTACCAATTAAAGGGTAGATTGTCCGCTGCCTCGATTTTTACGCCGCTTCCTTCAAATTTACCCACCTTTTACGTAAAAAGTATTGCTGAGTCACCTCCAGTCTCTACCTTTGGCAAGGTATTTGAACAAATTATTTTTTTAATCCAAACCATTTCACTCGCCTTTCGAACGCTCAGTTTTCGTCGGTCGCCGTTTGCGGCGCCAATAATCCCCCTCCCCCCCACACCTCATCATTTTTTATTTTCCTTGTCGCACCCGTGGCTACCGAGCCCCGGGGTATCCGACTGCGCCAATTGTAATTCTGTAATCCATCTCCCTCTTTTTCTCAACCGATAAATTATTTCCTTATGAGCGCAACTGTACCTCTGAACCAGCACAACTCCCCCCTGTGGTTGAAAACTGGTTGCTTGTCGCTGTTGATCCTCTTTTTGGCAGCCTGGCAGCCAACAAGTGCGACGGCGCAAATCACCCTTTACAATTACACCAATGCCTCCGATGGCTCAGCCACCACACCCATGGGGCTTTCCGGTACTAATCTGACCCTTGGAGACGCTCCCCTGAGCGGGGGCGATTGTCCGGGTCCTAACCAGGGTTTTGGATCCGACGGCTGGCCCGTCACCAATACTTTTGACGTGGATGTGTTCAACACCAACAAAGACTACGTCACTTTTACCCTCACTCCGACTGGCATGAACAGCTTGCTGATCACTGGTTTCACCGGCAATTCACGTCGGGAAAATCAGACCGGCACCGCTGACGACGGCCCCGCATCATTGCGGTACGCCTATAGCAAGACGACGCTGGCCGGCAGTTGGACCTCCGTCAACCCCGGCAATCCGCAAGCCAGCAACAACTGCAACAGCTTGGGGGTACAACGAATCTGGAATTCTTTTCCAGCCGTCACCGTCAACGCCGGCGAATCCATCACTTTTCGAATTTATGGACTCTCCAGTGGTTCCAACCTGACCGGCGACCTGTACCTGCGCAATGTGCAGGTGACGGGCTACATCTGTGCCGGCACTCCGACGGTGACCCTCGGCGCAAACCCCACCGTTTGCGATGATGCTGCCACAGCCACGCTTTCCGTTTTGTCCAGTAGCAGCGATATTACGAGTTACAGTATTGATTTTGTGTCGCCCAGCATTCCCGACATTGGCCCTGTTGCAACAACGCCAGGGTCTTTCCCATCTTCGATCAATAATATTGACGTATCCGGCGCAGGCCCTGGAACTTACCCCGCCACCATGACGGTGAGCAGCATTTGCGGCGGCACCGGAACGGCAAATTTCAGCGTAATCGTAGATCCGCTGCCGAATGCCACGATTTCTGTCGTGCCTTCCGAAATTTGTGCAGGACGCCAGATCACCTTAACCTTCACTGAAAGCAATTACGCACCGGGAACGGAGTTTACGATTTCCGGCAGCTACACCGACGACCAAGGCACGCACAACATGTCCTATACCGACGTGGTTTCAACGGATTACCTGGAATGGACCGAAGGCGTGGATTTTTTCGGAGATCTCACCATCGGAACGGTTACAGTAGTCAATGAAACGAATGGTTGCACCAGTACCGCTACGGGGCTCAGCGTTCTTGTCAATCCTTTGCCGGATGTAAGCGTGAGCATCGCGCCGTCTGCCATTTGTCCGGGAGAAACCGTCAAATTGACTTTTACGGATAATGCCAATAACGGCCACACCTATAGTATCACCGCTATCCTCAGCGATGATAACGGGAACTATCCGATTTCCTATACCGGTGTATCTACCGGTGACATGGACACCTATACAGAAGGCATTGATTTCAATGGAGATAATTATGGAACCGTATCCTTAACCAGTATTATTGTAACGGATGAAACGACCGGTTGCTCTATTGAGTTGTCCGATATTTATTTAACCGTCTACCCCACCCCAACAGTTGATGCCGTTAGCAATCAAACGGTTTGTCATGGTTCGTCTACGTCGTTGATTGATTTCAATGGCAACCTGGGCGACGGCGCCACTTACAATTGGACTAACGACCAGCCGTCCATCGGCCTTGCTGCCAGTGGCAACGGCGACATTCCGTCCTTTACGGCAACCAATACCGGTGCCGCAGATGTGACGGCAACGATCGTGGTCACCCCGACGGCCAATGGCTGCACGGGGTCTTCGCAAACTTTCACCATTACCGTTCATCCGAATCCGGTGCTTTCTTTCACCGCTCAGGTGATCGGCGACCCCGCCCAAAGCGGTAGCAGCACCGGCCCGACTACGGTTACCCTGGATTTTTGCGACGGCGATTTCTTTTCCTTTACAGCTTTCGCCACCAATAATCCCCAGGTCGGCTTCCTGGAAGACCTGACCGGCTCGGGCAATATCACCTATAATGCCGTGCCCGTCATCGTTCCCCGGCCGCAGAATGATTTTGGCCCGGGTGAACTGGCTGGCTATTTCAATATCGGCGGTTTGCCTTATGGCCCCTATGGCCTGTCAATGGGCACTTCCGGTAATTTCAACCAGACTTACACACCCTATCTGGACGTAAACAACGACGGTGATTATGACGCCGGCACCGATTGCCTTGGCACTCCGGTCACCCTGGTGTACAACGTCTACGCTTACCCCGTACCCGCTATTGCGGTGACGGAAACCTCCGGCACGGCCGATGATGCTATCATTTGCCTGGGCGCTTCAGCCACCCTGACGGCTTCCGGTGGAACGAGCTATTCGTGGAGCACCGGCGCAACAACGGCCGCCATTACCGACAGTCCGACCAGTACCACCACTTATACGGTGACCGTTACGTCGAACGGCTGTTCCACGTCCACCAGTATGGTCATCACTGTTTATCCGATGCCGAGCCTCAGCGCCACTATCGACGGAGTTACTGTGATAAATAATAACGATGGTCAGGACGACACAGGAGCCTTCGCGCTTTGCAACGGCGGTACGAACAACGTTACAATCAGTGCGTTCTCTGACCTGACCAACTCGGCGGGCAACATAAAAGCATACCAAACCATTGTTGCCAATAACGTCTCGGCGCCATTCTGCAACAATTGTGCAGCATTGGTGACCCTGTTCGCCGGCGCAACCGGGACGGTCGCACTCGTCAATCCGAATCTCCCCGGCACCCTGGTGATGAGCTTCCGGATTTTCAATGATGTAAATGACAATAACATCATTGACCCCGAAGAATGTCCCAACGACTGGGTGGTTTACACGATTACCGTGAACCCGATCCCGACACCGGTGATCAGCGTGACGGAAAACTCCGGAACAACTTCTAACGACGGTTCTATCTGTATCGGTTCTTCGGTGACCCTGACCGCTTCCGGCGGCACCAGTTATTCCTGGGACAACGGCGCGACAACTGCCTCGATTACCGTATCGCCTGCATCCACGACCACCTACACGGTCACTGTGACTGCCAACAACTGTTCTTCCTCGACCAGCCAGGTGATTACCGTAAATCCATTGCCGACGGTCACACTTGATTTGACGGACGACCAGGCATGTATTACCGAAACGCCGTTCCCGCTCGGCGGTGGCTACCCAGGTCCTGGCACCTATAGCGGCGCGGGTATTTCCGGCAGCCCGAACTTTGATGCCGCAGCAGCAGGCGTGGGCCCGCATGTGATCACGTATTCGTTCACAGACGGAAACGGCTGCAGCAGCAGTGCAACGGACAACATCACGGTGTACGATTTGCATATTGTCAGCTATCAACCCGCAACCTTGATCCGCACCATTTGCGATGGCGACAATACCTTCTTCCGGGTCAATTTCAGCACCTCTCCGGTATCTCCGGTGACCGCCACCTGGGAAGTAAACGACGGCGGCGGCTGGGATCCGGTGGTCGCAGGGCCGCTTTACAACACGACCCCTGCCAACCCGACGAATTTTACCCGACTGAATATCACCGGCGCAACCTATGCGCTGAATGGTTATCAGTACCGCGTCACCCTGAGCGACGGCGTCTGCAGTGTCACTTCCGATCCTTTCCTGCTGGAAGTATATGGTCCGATTACTTTCCTGGACCAGCCTGAATCGGTCACGATTTGTGGTCCCGGAGCGCCGCAAACGGCTGTTTTCACGGCTGATGTAGACAACCCTTCCGGCCCGCTCAACCTGCGCTGGCAGTACTTCAATACCGGTACGATGAGCTGGCAAAACATCCCCAATATTTTCGGCGCCAGCACCGAAGTGCTTACGCTGACGAATGCCTGGGGCAACTGGCCGGCGCCGGGCGGAAGTGTTCAAATCCGTCTGCGGGCCTGGAACAGCGCCTGCGCGGATGTCTTCTCCGACGTGGTAACGCTTACCATCCACTATGCCATCACTCCTTCTATCAGCGGCCCGACGGTGGTGCATGCAGGAGCGCAATCATATTTGTTTGGCACACCGGGCATTACACTGCCGGGCACTCTGGCTGGCGAAACCTGGCTTTCTTCCGACAATTTGATTGCCTCCGTGGACAACACCGGTCTGGTAACCGGCGTCACGCCTGGCGGACCGGTGACCATCACCTATCAGGTGACCGATAATGCAGGTTGCACAGGAACAGCTACCTACCAGGTAACCGTGCTTCCGGCAGTAAAACTGACAGCCGTGCCGAGCGCGGCTTCGACAACCTGCGGTGAAATTTTTACAGTGGATATCACTGCTGACAACTTCGCCGATCTGATTGACTTGCAGTATTCTCTCTCCTGGAATCCTGCGCAACTGAAATACCTGCCGAGTTATTCCGCACTCGCCATCGGTGGAGATGCCCCGCTGGTGAATGACCTGCTCGCTGTCTCCAACGGTCAACTGGAATACAGCTGGTATTCCTCCTTTGCTCCGCAAACCCTGCCCAACGGGACGGTTGTTTTGTCCCTGACTTTCCAGGTGACGACCAATTCGGGCAGTGCCAGCATTTCCATCACCGGCTCTCCGACGCCGATTCACGCCGACAACAGTTCCTTCCAGGAAGTTCCGGTGATGACTATGGACGGATCGGTAGATATCAATCCGATCGCTATCGTCCTCGGCAACCCTTCGGCCATCTGCCCGGTGCCCTGCCCCGGAAACAGCATGGTGACATTCCCGATTCTGGCCTCGACAGGCAGCCCCAATGTGTATTCGATCGACTGGGATGATCCCGGTTTCTTTGATATCAATACCGCTGTTCTGGATCTGATCGAAGGTGAGCTGATCGTAGTAGTGCCCTGTGGCCTGACCCACGGCACATACAGCGGTCAATTAATCGTCACCAATACGACGACCGGTTGCAGCAGCGTGAATTACACCATCACGGTGACGGTGGACGAAACACCGCCGGTTGCCAGTATCGACCCGGAAGAAGTGTATCTGGACTGCATCGATGACATTCCCAATGCCCTGGATGCCATCGATGACATTACTGCTTCCGATGACTGCGAGCCTTTGTCCATCACTTTCTGCGATGAATCGAACAACGAAGGCTCCGGATGCTTTGACGACGAACTGATCATCTGGCGGCTCTACTGCGTCACCGACGCCGCCGGAAATACCGCCTACGTCACGCAAACCATTCACGTCGAAGACGATATCCGCCCGGATGTGGACGACAGTGAATATGAGGTGAGCTGCTTTGATACGGAGTCGGAAGCCATCGATGCCGTATTGACCTATGCCGAAGCGCACAAATCGGACAACTGCTCCGAAGGTGCAGAAATCGTCATCGAGTCGATCCTCCTTCAGCCGATCACCTATGACGAGTTCTCTTGCCATGCCTTTGTGAACTTCACTGCGACGGATGCCTGCGGCAATGAAGAGTCGTTCAGCTACGAGGTAATCATCGACGGACAGGCGCCCGAAGCGGAGGCCGGTATCATCGACGATTGTTATGAAGAAGCGTCCGGCAATGAGCCCCTGCAAAATGCCTACGACGCCGCCATTGCGGCTACACAGGCTTCCGACAACTGCACGGATGCGGAAGACCTGGAATTCAGCGCGGTCGCTGTGGACCCCAACAACCGCTGCAATCTGACCATCATCGTAACGGTTAAGGATGAATGCGGACATTCAACGCAGGTGACCTACAACACCCGCGTAGACGGTACGGATCCTTACTTAGTTGATCCCAACCCATTGGCGCTCAGTGGAAACTGCTACACCAATGAAGAGGATGCTCTGGCCGAAGCGATCAGTATTACGCAAGCGCTGGACAACTGCCCCGGCCCGATTCAATATGACGGCTATGTAGATCCCATGGCGACCTGCCCCTACACGCTGGTGGTTACCGCAACCGATTTCTGTGGCAACTTCACGACCATCCTTTACGAAAACGTTTATATCGACGCTGATGCACCGGAAGTGGTGGACCAGACGCCGGAGCAAACCTGCTTCCACAGCTCACAAGAGGCCATCGACTACGCGTTGAGCATCACCACGTGGAGCGACAATTGCACCGATGTGGAAGACCTGATTGTGGATGCTTCCTATGCCGCCAGCACGAATCAGGACGATCCCTGCGAAATGGGCGTCGTCACCATCTCGGTGACCGACCATTGCGGCCTTACTGGTACCGTGTCCTACGATGTAACCATCGATGATACACCGCCGACGGCCGACCCGCTGGGCGATCTCACTATCTACTGCTTTGCTGATCTTGAACTGATGGAAGTAACCATCAATGCCACCGACAATTGCGGCGGACAAGTAACGGTCACCGGTTACGAAGACGGTCCGCTGGATGAAGATTGCACCTTCCGCCGGACCTATTATCTCGAAGATGCCTGCGGAAATCAAGGTTACGTGCTTCAAAACATTATTATCAATGACACCGAAGCGCCGGTTTGGGATGACGCAGATAACACGGAAACCCTCTACGCCGCCTGCGACGACAGCCATGCCCTGTCGGATGCTATGCTGGCCAACCCGCCGGCCGTGGATGATAATTGTGAAGTTGTTTTAACTGTACCCACAGTGGGTGACCCGGTGTACAGCCAGGAATGCGACTACAACTACACCATCACCATGACCTGGACGGCATACGACCAGTGTGGCAACAGCAGCACGTTTACCCGGATCATCGAGGTGAGCGACGAGCAAGCCCCGACTTTCGAGCCAGGCTGCCAGTTCATGCCGTTGAACCTGTACAGCACCAACGAAAATGATTACACGCTGGATTGCCCGGCAGAGGCGACCATTTCTCTGGAAGAAGGACAGGTCATCGACAATGCAACGACCTGGACAGTCGGCGGGGTATCGATCCCGGCCCTTGGCAGCTGTATTTCGGATAATTGCAGCGAAGCTTCTGAAATCGATGTCACGGTCATGTCGATCGTATATGACGATGAAGATTTGCCCTGCCGCCGCACCATCACGGTATCGTTCCAGCTTTCCGACGCTTGTGGAAATATCCAGGAAGAGCCTTTCGTCTGCATTTACAACCTGTACGACAATACGGCGCCTGATTTCGTGGACCAGCCCAGTCTGAACCGGCAGATTTCCTGCAGTGATGAACTGGCGCTTTTAGCCGCTCAATCGTTGTCGCCTGAGGTAATTGACAACTGTGATCCGGACGCATACGCCATCAAAACCGAAGGCGAATTTGTCCAGGGCGATTGCGAAGGATCCGGAACCTTCACCAATACATGGGTCGCCGTGGATGCCTGCGGTAATCAATCGGAAACCGTGTTCACCCAGGTGATCACGCTGATCGATGATGAGCCGCCGACCTTTGCTCCCGGTTGCCAGTTCATGCCTTTGGTGATCAAAACCTCGCAAGGCGAGAATGTTCAATGCCCCGAGGACGCCACCACTTCCCTGGAAGAAGGACAAATTATCGACGTATTCACGAGCTGGACGGTCGCAGGTGTGACCATTCCTTCCATGAACGGCTGTGTTTTCGACAATTGCAGCAGCCCCGGCAGTATCCTTGTTTCTGTTGAAAATATCAGCAGCGTTTACAATCCGGATGATTGCAGCCGCACGATCACCATTTCCTTCCGTCTGACCGACGATTGCGGAAATGAGCAGCCCGAATTGTTTGTCTGTGTCTATGTCATCATGGACGACATCGCTCCTTTTGTGTCCCAAGGCTCCATTGGCTCCTGCTACCATACCGTTGCGGAAGCGCAGGCAGCGGCCCTTGCGGCGACCAGCTATTCCGACAATTGCACCGACTTTGAAGACCTGGAAATCAGCGCCTCCACCGACGGCACCTGTTCCGCAGTAGTGACGGTAACGGTGACCGATTGCGCTGGAAACAGCACCCAGGTGTTCTATAATACCCGCATTGACAATACGCCTCCGAACGTGTTCGCCGGCACGATTGCATCGTCGTACCCCTCGATTGCCGCCGCACAGGCAGCAGCACAGGCGGCTACCACGGCAACCGATAATTGCCCCGGCAGCCTGACCATGTCCTCGACAGTGGTGGGTACCTGCCAGGCCATTATTACGGTGACGGTAACCGACGGCTGCGGCAACTCGTCCTCGGTTTCCTACACGACCAGCATTGTTCAAAACCCGCTGGCGGTCAGCTGCCCCGGCAATGCAACACGCAATGCCGACGCCAACTGCACCTACACGGTGGTCAGTACGGAATTTGATCCAAGCATCACCGGTGGATGCGGTATCAGCAACGTGAAGTACCAATTGGGTGCCAACACGCCCGTCACAGCCAATACGCTTGCCGGTGTCGTATTGCCGAAAGGCGCCACGACCATCACCTGGATCGTGACCGATATCAACAACAATACCGCTACCTGCTCCTTTACCGTTACGGTAAACGACACGCAAACGCCCAGCATCGCCTGCCCGGCCAACATCGTCAAAAACAACGATGCCAACGCCTGCGGCGCAGTGACGACTTATACCGTCACGGCTTCGGACAATTGCATGTTCACCGTCACACAAACAGGTGGTTTGGCCAGCGGCGCATTGTTCCCGGTCGGTACAACGACCAATAGCTTCATGGTGGTCGACATGTCGGGCAATTCCACGGCTTGCCAATTCACGGTAACCGTGAACGATACCCAGGCGCCGACGATCGTTTGCCCGGGCAACGCCAGTCGCACCACTACGATGAATGCCTGCACATACACAGTCATTGGAACGGAATTCAATCCGACCGTGAGCGACAACTGCGGCACTTCGACAACCAGCTACACGCTGGGTGGCGCAAGTTCCGGCTCAGGTTCTTCCTCGCTTGCAGGAGTTGTTCTGAACAAGGGCACTACGACGATCCTCTGGACGGTGACCGACATTCACGGCAATACTGCCGGATGCTCGTTCAGTGTCGTTGTGACCGACGGACAAGCCCCGACCATTACCTGCCCGAGCAATATCACTGTCAATGCCGACGGTGGCGGTTGCACGGCCGTGGTGAACAATCTGGGCGTACCCTCAACGAGCGACAACTGCCCCGGCACCATCACCGTGACCAATACCGGTGTTCCGCTCAACAATGTGTACTCCGGTGTGACCACCATTGTCTGGAAAGCAACCGATGCAGCCGGCAACACGAGCACCTGCACTCAAACCGTATCGGTTTTGGACGCACAAAATCCGACGGTCAACTGCCCGGTGAGTGGCACTGTGACACGCGCCACAAACGTGAATGACTGCTTCTACACAGTCTCCGGAGCGGAATTCAACGCCACGGGATCCGACAACTGCGGAATGCCCACCATCACGTACAGCCTTTCCGGTGCAACCACCGGTACCGGCACTTCCCTGACGGGTGTGAACCTGAACAAAGGCCTCACAACCATTACGTGGAAAGCAACCGACGCCGGCGGAAATATGGTCACCTGCTCCTTCAATGTACAGGTGAACGATACCCGCCCGCCGGTGATTGCCTGCCCGCCGAATATCGAAGTGAATGCTCCCGCAGATGCTTGCAGCGCGGTAGTAACCCCTGGCGTCCTCGGCGCCTCGGACAACTGCGGCACCCCGACCACTACGTTCGGTCCCATCCCGATGGGCAGCATCTTCCCGGTAGGTACTACCATTCTGACCGGAACGGCCTCCGACAACAGCGGCAACACGGCGATGTGCACCATGACTGTAAAAGTGAAAGACGTCACCGCTCCGGTCTTCTTCAAGTGCCCGTCCAATGTCACCCTGACCGCTACGGAGGGTAACTGCGCCGGTGTCTACGGCAGTAATGACGTGCCAGTTGTCACAGAGAGCTGCGCCTACTCGCTCAGTTGGGTGCTCAGCGGCGCCACGACAGGAAGCGGTTCTGGTACGATTCCGCCTTCGCAGGTTTTCCAAACCGGCGTCACCACAGTGACTTATACGGCTACCGATGCGAGCGGAAACACCACAGTGTGCACCTTCACCGTGTCGGTGAATTGCATCAAGGTGGCCGGTAAGATCATCTGGGAACACAATCGGGTGACCGATCCGAAGCCGGTGAAAAACGCCACGGTACGCCTGACCAGCTCGGCCATGCCTCCGGTACCCGCCTCTCCGTTAATGACGATGACGGACAACAGCGGCATGTACATGTTCACCATCCCGGCGGGCAAAGACCTGCGGATCACACCGACCAAACCTGCCCTGAACAACGCCCAGAAACTCGATGGCGTGACTATCGAAGACGCTCAGGCGATTCAGGCGCACGTGGCCGGCACACTGCCGATCACCGATCCGTACAAACAGGTGGCTGCCGACGTGAACCATACCAACACAATCACGACTGTGGATGCCAGTATCATCACCTCGGCCCTCATGGGCAATCCGCTCGCCCTGGCTGCATTTGATACTTCCTGGCGATTCCTGCGTGCCGACCTGATGCTGACGCTTCCGCCGTGGCCTTTGCTGCCCAACAACAACCGGATTGTGATCCCGGGCACGGTTACTACGGATCAGCTGAACAAAGACTTCATCGGCATCAAGATCGGCAACGTCAACGGCACTCCGGCGCCGGTGTTCGCGCCCTCCTCGCCGCTGATCTGGCTCGTTCAGGACCAACAACTGCAGGCCAATCAGGAACTGACCGCGGTGTTTACCGCAGCGCAGTTCAGTGAACTGACGGCTTACCAGTTTGCACTCGACTTCGATCCGACACAATTGCAATTGATTGACATCCAGCCGCTTGGCCCGCTTTCCCTCAACGCGACCGACAACTTCGGCACCTTCAACGCCGCCGAAGGCGAAATTCGCGCAGCCTGGTCCAATGCTTCAGGCATTAACCTGACAGCCGGCACACCGGTGTTCAAGGTTCGCTTCAAGGCACTGACCGGCGGCGCCAAACTCAGCGAGTTGCTGCAACTCAACGACGAAGTGCTGCCCGGAATGGCCTTCAATGCCGAGCACGCCGAATCCGAAGTGGTGCTTTCGTTCAGCGAACTGAGCACCTCCGTATCCATTGAACCACTGGAAGGCCGGGCGCAGCTGCTGCAAAACCGTCCGAACCCCTTCAACGAGGAAACGACGATCGGATTTATCCTGCCCGAGGCCTGCGAAGCGCAACTGCGCGTGTACGACCTGAGCGGCCGCGAGATCACCTCGTACCGCCGCCAATACAGCGCCGGCTACCATGAGATCGTGTTCCGCGTGAACAATGCTTCGGACTACGGCGTGATGTTCTACGAATTGACAACACCTTCGGGCCGACTGGTTCGCAAGATGATTTCCACCGGGAAATAATTTTCCCACACTTTTCCGGTTAAATTTCCGCCGCCCGTCTCGCTTCGCGAGGCGGGCGGTTTTGTTTTCAGGTCCATTACCTTTGTCTCAAATACATCCTTCGCACCCACGTCATGTCCAAAAGGAAGCGCCACCATATTCGAAAAAAAGGGCTGCCACCCGAAACACTACTGTACACCGGCTCCCGGCCCGTCATTCCGGCCCATGTCACTACGGTGTGGTACGGCGATCAGGACCATCTGCTCCGGGATCAATATGTGCCGGAATTTTTAAAAAAAGAACATGGCGTGACCTGGGTAGACGTGCGCAGCCTCGGGGAAGCGGAATTTATCGCTCAGGTAGGCAAGGATTTTCACATTCACCCGCTGGCCCAGGAAGACGTTCTGGACACCCAGCAACGCGCCAAGCTGGAAGAATACGACAACGGCCTGTTTTTTATCCTGCACAACCTGCAACTCAACGGCGAAACGCTGGAACTGAATACGGAGCAAATCGCCCTGTTTATTGGCAAGAACTTCCTCGTTTCTTTCCAGGAGGACCCCGACGACACCTTCCACATGGTCAGGACACGGGTGTGCGAAGGCCTCGGCAGGCTGCGCAAAAAGAACCCCGACTTCCTCTCGTACAGTATGATCGATATGGTGGTGGACAACTACTATGCCGTGCTGGATGAGATCGAATCAGCCATTGAAATATTGGAGGAAAATTTTCACCACAAACCTGATCAGATCGGCGCAACGGATAAAGCCCGGATCTTCCAGATCAAACGGACTGCCGGCATCGTTCGGCATTACCTGCTGCCGCTCCGCGACGCGACGCAACGCCTGTACCGCACAGACAACGACATCGTGGAAGAAAGCACCCGGCCTTATCTCCGCGACGTATCCGATCACGTGACCCAAATCCTCGACAGCCTCGACAACAGCCGCGATCTGTTGTCCAATATTGAAGCCTTGTATCAGGCCGAAGTGGGCAACCGGCTCAATAATGTGATGCGCCTGCTCACGGTCATCAGCACCATTTTTATCCCGCTTTCCTTTGTAGCCGGTGTGTACGGGATGAACTTCGACTTTATGCCGGAACTGCACTGGAAACACGGCTATTTCCTCGTGCTGAGCGGTATGTTTATCGTTATGGTCGCGATGCTGTGGTATTTCAGGAAGAAAAGGTGGATTTGAAGGAGTGTTTCGCGCAGACGAGAGGAGTTTCGCGAAACACCCTCAATAAATCACCGGCATTTTCATCTGATACAGCATAAACGCCAGCACATCAGCAGCCTCTTCTAGCAATTTTGAGGTAGGCTTGCCGGCGCCGTGGCCGGCGCTGGTTTCGATCCGGATCAGCACGGGACGGTCGCCCTGTTGGTTTTCCTGCAAGGTTGCGGCAAATTTGAAGGAGTGCGCGGGCACCACCCGGTCGTCGTGGTCCGCAGTAGTGATCATGGTGGCGGGATAAGCCGTCTTTTTCACATTGTGCAGGGGCGAATACTTGATGAGGCAGTCAAATTCCTCCTTGTTGTCGCTTTTCCCGTAATCGGAGGCCCAGGCATAGCCGATCGTGAATTTGTGGTACCGAAGCATGTCGAGCACGCCCACCGCGGGGAAGCAAACGCCGAACAAATCGGGCCTTTGCGTCATGCAGGCGCCGACGAGCAATCCGCCGTTGGAGCCGCCCTGGATCGCCAGACGGTCCGAAGAGGTGTATTTTTTGGCGATCAAAAACTCCGCCGCTCCGATAAAATCATCGAATACGTTCTGTTTCTGACATTTTGTGCCGGCCTTGTGCCATTTTTCCCCGAACTCGCCGCCGCCGCGGATGTTCGCAACGGCGTAGATGCCGTTGTTCTCCAGCAAAGCGGCCCGCGAAGCCGAAAACCCGGGCATGACCGGAATATTGAACCCGCCGTAGCCGTACAACAGGGTCGGATTGCGGCCGTCGAAGGCGATGTTTTTCTTCCGGGTGATGAACATAGGCACCTTTGTGCCGTCCTTGCTCGTGTACCAGACCTGCTCGGTGAGGTAGGCCTCGGGGTTGAAATCCAGTTTGGGCGCTTTGAAAACTTTTGTCTCCAAAGTGTTCATATCCAGCGTGTAAATCGTCGTGGGGCGCAGGAAAGAAGCGAAGGAAAAGAAAGCCAGCGGATCGTCCTGCCGGCCGCTGACGCCGCTCACACTGCCCAACTCGGGCAGGGTCACTTCTTTGAGCAACTTGCCTTCCAGGCTGAACACGCGAAGCGCGCTGGCGGCATTGTGCAGGTAGGTGCACACGAGTTTGCCGCCGCAAAGCGCCGCGCTTTGCAGCACATCGAGCGAGTCTTCAGGCACCAGGGTTTGCCAGTTTTTTTCCTCCGGATGTTCGGAGTCGATGGATAGCAAGCGCTGGTTGGGCGCGCCTGCATTGGTCAGGACAATCAGTTTGGCGCCCACGTTGTCGACGACCTGGTAGTCGTATTCAAAATTGGTGGAGATGGGCGTAAAATTTGCCTGATTTTTTGACAAGTCTTTGAAAGACAACATATTGCCGCTCGTGCTTTCGTAGCCTGAGAGACACAGAAAACGCTCGTCCTCGGTGGTTTGCCCACCGAAAGAATAATCCGGATGCGCCTTGTCGTCGTGGATCAGCCGGTCGTCCGATTGCGGCGTGCCCAGTTTGTGGTACCAGATGGCGCCGAATTTATTGGCTTCCGTGAGCGCTCCGCCCGACTTGGGTTCGGGGTAGCGGCTGTAATAAAAACCATCTCCGGCCCAGGCCAGGCTTGTGAATTTGACCCATTTCAACTGGTCGCTCAACAACTGGCCGGTTTGCAGGTCTTTTACGAACACCGTGCGCCAGTCGGAGCCGCCTTCCGAGGTGGAATAAGCCAGGTAGCGGCCGTCTTTGGAGAACCCGATCTCGCCGAGCGAAGCCGTGCCGTCGGCGCTGAAAGAATTGGGATCCAGCACCATTTGCGGTTGGCTGTCGAGCTGGTCCTGCACGTAAAACACGCTCTGGTTTTGCAGTCCGTCATTTTTAAAGAAAAAATAGCGGCCGGCTTTTTTGAACGGCGTGCCGTATTTTTCAAAATTCCAGATCTCCTGCAGGCGGGTTTTGATCTTGTCGCGATAGGGAATCTGGCTGAGGTAGCCGTTGGTCACCAGGTTTTGGCGGCGCACCCAGTCTTTGGTTTCGGCGCTTTGGTCGTCTTCGAGCCATCGGAAAGGATCACGGACCGTTTGTCCGAAATATTTATCCGACACACTCGTGTCCCGGCGCGTGGCCGGATAGGTCACGGGAATAGGGTTAAATTGCATGTTTGAGGTTTTAGGTTGGGGCTGTTGATTACAGGAAATAGCGGTCATGATGATGATAAAGGCGGCACAAAAACTGAATTTCGACATAAATAATTCTGTTTGTCATTGGAAACGTGGTGGAAATGGTTCGATCCCGGAAGCCCGGGATCAGTTTTTTACAGCGGGTAAATCGCCCTATTTTTGTCGCGAAAAGTACGCCATACTCCAATAAGCATCCCCACTGAAACGGGCGCGCGAAAGTATGACAGCCTTCTTTCCCTTTCCGATCCATTCGCTCAGAACAGTAGTTTTTACCATGAAATATCACCTTTTGATCGTTTTGGCATGCGGCTTTCTGGCGCCTGCCACCGTCCTGAACGCACAAACACCCACCGACTCTCTGGCCCTGGCCGACAGTCTGCTGAACGCAGCGACTATGCAGGAACTGACCGAACTGAGCGCCCAGGCAACGCTGCTCGACAGCCTTTTTGCCGCTCAGCACGAGCGCGCCGCAGCGACGGCAGAAAACACCGAGGCGGAATGGAAAGCCGCCAAAAAAGACACTACACTGGCCAAAGAAGTGGTCAAAAACCTCGAAACAGCCAAAAAAGAAGCGCAAAAGGCAGAAAAAACCGCAGGAGGTTTGCACAAGAGAGCCGCGAGTACCCTGGCATTCGCCCGTAAAACACAAGCCTTGCCACCTGCCGCTGCTCGCAAAAATTTGCCCAAACTCAGTGCCCAGGTAATGGAGTTGAACCAACTGGCCGGCCTTGCTCCGCCGCCGCAGGAAAAACCCATCGCAGAGGTCATCGGTGTGCCAGGGGTGGTGGATGCGCCGTCCGCTCCTGCGCCGCCCCCCACCGACAGCCTGGCAACCGGCAATCCGGCGACCGATGAAGCCCAAACCAAAAATCCGCGCAAACCCAAAACACGCAGCGTGCCGCCTTCGCAACGCTATCAACCCTACGACCCGAAAGCAGACGTCATGCTGAATCCGCCCACGCCACCCTGCGTACTGGCGCAAAACACCCGGGACGAATTTTCAGGAGAAACCTACCGCGAGGTGCAACGCGCCGAACTTTTCCGATTTACCAACGAATACGTCAAAAAAGTGATCCCGGCTGGGCAATCCCACATTGTTTGTGAAGCCGCCCTGGCAGAAAAGGGACCGACGCCTTCGCTTTGGCTCACATTCACCATCCACGATCCCAATGCCCGGAAAACCTTCGGCGGACTGAATAAAAACGGCGTCGCCATTCTCAAATTCATCGACGGCCAAACCCTCAGCGTGTACAATCAACGCGCCGATGAAGGCGTGTCGGACCCCAGCGGCGATACCTTTATTTTCAGGGCCCAATACGGTCTCGACCGCGACATCCTCCGGAAAATGCAACGCACCGAACTCGACAAAATCCGTATCGGCTGGGCCACCGGCTACGAAGACTACGACATTCAAAACATTAACCTGCTGCGCCGGCAAGCCAATTGCTTCTGACCCGTTAGACCATTTTTTCCAAGGCGGAACTTTCTGCCATAACCGTATGCAAGAACACGTCCAACTGCTGCCCTACAATACCTTCGGCCTGCCCGCCGAAGCCGAATTTTTTGCCGAAATATCCACCCGTGAAGAACTGCAAACGATACTCCAAAGCAATACCCGGCCTGTGTTTGTACTCGGCGGCGGGAGCAATATTCTGATCACCCGCGACCTGCCGGGCCTGGTGATCAAAAATGCCATCGGAGGCATTGAAATAATCCAAACCGTTGACAACGAAGTGCTTGTAAAAGCCGGCGGAGGAGTCGTCTGGCACGATTTCGTGCTGTGGGCCGTTGCGCAGGATTTGGGCGGGGTGGAAAACCTCAGCCTGATCCCCGGCACCGTCGGCGCTGCTCCGGTTCAGAATATCGGCGCCTACGGCGTGGAAATCAAGGACGTGCTGGTCAGCCTCGAAGCCGTCGAACTGGGCAGTGGCAATCTGCGTGTATTTCAGCAGGCTGAGTGCCGTTTCGGTTATCGCGACAGTATTTTTAAAAGGGAAGCCAAAGGCAAATACTGCATCACCAGCGTCACATTCCGGCTCAGCAGACAGGAGCACCGGATCAATACCTCATACGGCGATATTCAAAAAACATTGGCCGAAATGGGTATCACCGGAGCGGCAGGCGTCAGGGACGTGAGCCGGGCCATTGTGCAGATCCGCTCCTCCAAACTCCCCGACCCTGCCGTCTTGGGCAACTGCGGGTCGTTTTTCAAAAATCCGGAAGTGCCGTCTTCTGTATCGGAACGTGTCCTGGCCGCGTATCCGCAGGCTCCGCACTTCAAACTAGCCAACGGACTCGTCAAAATTCCTGCCGGCTGGCTCATCGAGCAATGCGGCTGGAAAGGCCGTCGCGTGGGCAACACGGGTTGTTATGAAAAACAGGCGCTTGTTCTGGTCAATTATGGCGGCGCTACGGGCAAAGAAGTTCAGGCGCTCGCCCAGGCCATCATCGATTCGGTGGATGCAGCGTTCGGCATTCGGCTGGAAGCAGAGGTAAACATCCTGTAATTGATTGGGGACCATGCGGGCATAAAAAAAACCGTCCCGTCTTTTCGACGGGACGGTCACAACATAACCATGACAGTGTGTTAAATAATTCGGCGGCTCAATTCGTCGATTTCACGACCCGGGTTGCCAGCGGCACGTCAAGGCCTTTGATCCGGAGGAAATAAATGCCGTTTGGATACGGCTCCAGGGAAACCACTCCCCGCAACGAATCATCCCAACGCACCAAGCGCGCCATTTGCAAAAAGCGGCCCTGGGCGTCGAATACTTCGCAGTAGGCAACGCGTTCGGCATCTTTGGCAGCAACACGCACCTCGAGCAATGCTTTCGTCGGATTCGGGCTGGCGATGAACACTCTCGCAAACGACGAGGGCGCGTGCGTTCCTACTTCTATACAGAACGAGAAACTGATTTCGCTTCCGAAAGCGCCGTCTGTCAAGGTCCATACCGTATTTCCGGACTGGTCCACAATGGATGCACTGCCTGTCATGCCATCGCCGCCCGAGTCGAGCAGTTTCAAAGTATAACAGGTTCCGGGAGCAATACACCAGGAGGCGTATTCGGAGGCTCCGGGATTGGTGTAAGGGCCGCCACTGCGCAGCAAAGTGCCCGCAGCATCGCGCAGCTCCCAGGTCGTTTCGGACGGTTTGTCATCCGTTTGAAGGTAAAAACTATAGGCGAGGGCATCCGGTGAGAGCGTATAATGAACCGATGCCGTGTCATTTTTCGGGTCGGCATCCTCGCCTGCATTATTGATGTTCGTGACGTCGACGGACAGATTGTTTTGCCCGAAGTTGCTGGCCGGCACGGCAAAACCATACTCTGTGGAGGCACCGGGCAAAAGGTTGGATGCCACCTGCAAAGGCGTTTGTGCCACTCCGTTCACGCTGTAATTCAATTGGAAAGCAGTGATTTCCGACAAACCGTTGTTGTACAAAATGGCGGAGGCGTACACGTCGGCTACGTCGTTGCAGCCCTGCGTGATGTGGACGTTTTGAACCGCCAGATCGCGTTCTTCCAGGAGTTTTACTATGGCGCTCGTGGTGTCGTTGGCCGTCGCCTGGTCGCCTGTGACTGTTGCGCTGAGCTCAAAAAGATAAGTTCCGCCCGGAAGACTCAGGTCTTCCGTGGTGCTGAAAACGTGCGTAGCCGTCGCGCCGGCAGGTAAGGGACTGCCCAGTGGTTCCGTATGCCACGTGCCGCCATTGACGCGGTAAGCCACCTGAATACCCGTTTGCTCGGAAAGGCCGAAGTTGCGCACAGCCACCTCCACCGGTTCGCTGGCGCTCAGGTTGGAGGAAGAAACCGGGTTCAGAAGTTTCAGGGCGCCTACGTCGGTCATTTTTCGCTCCGGTGTACAGAACACGATCGTATCAGGTTCAAGCGAAGCGTAATTGAATTCGGCCAACACATTGTCAAAGATGTCGAGCAACTGGAAATGGCCCTGCCAGGCCAGCGTCGTCGATTTTACTATGATTTTATAGCAGGTATTGTCGTCACTGCACACCTGAACGCTGGATTGCCCGGGCGTCAGGTCGTCAAAAAGGAGCAGCTGATTGGTTTGACTGCGCAATTCCCAGTGAAGGATTCCGAATTCGGTCTGGCTGTTCAGCGTGAGGTAGGTGCCGTCCAGGTTGCCAATAAACTTGACGATCAGGGTGTCGTTGGATTTGAACTGGTCGTCCTGTCCATTCGGCAATTTGGAGTAGGCGCGCAAGCCGTTCAGGCCGTTGTTGATGCCATTGAGGGTTACGTAAACGGTGTCCTGACCACCTGGCGCCAGGTTGCCCGTCCAGGGATAGAGTTGAAAAGCCTGATTATTCAGGCGCCAGTAGATTTCAGCGCTTTGCAGAAGTGCTCCCGAAGTATTGCGCAGAATTAGTCCCACCGGTTGTTCTGTGCCGCAAACCAGGCCGGGCAGGTTTGTTTTACCGGAAATAGAGGCGTCGTTGGTGGTTAGTTTTTTGACCGAAGTGCGCAGGGTATCGTTTTCTGAAAAAGCATCGGATGGCCAGTTCGTGATAATTTCAAACGCATAGGTTTTACCGGGTACGGGCATTGCGACGGTTTGGGAAAAGGTGTGTGCCACGCTTTCCCCTGGCAAAATGGTGCCGGGCACTACGTCAGTCACGACGTTGGAACCTTCAAAACGCAACGTGACCGACACGCCGGTTGCAGGGTTCAGACCGCCGTTGAGTATGCTGACGGTGACCGGCTCCGTGCTTCCCAGAAATGCGGAGGATTGAGGCGCCGTCAATATTTCCGGCGCCACGTCAAAGGTGTCGCGGCCAATCCGGAACGAGCCGATCCAGGTGCCCCAGTTGCCGCTGGCCGGCTGGTATTCACCTGTAAACCAAAAGGTTAATCCATCTTCCGGGTCTACGGACATGCTGCTGTAATCTCCCCAGCGATTGTCGTTGAAGTGGCTGTTTCCGCCGGCTTTAAGCGTAAATTCTTCAATGGGCAGGATATTGAGCGGGTCGCTTGCCCGGCGGCCGGTGAGGCGCAGTCCGGGGTAGGTATGATCGCTGCACACAGAGTAACCGAGGCCGATGTTGCCTTGTGCGTCCATGGAAATAGTGCCCATAAAACGGTTCGTGGCTACATCCGGGGCATAGGTGCCCTGCTGGTACACTGTCCAGGGATTGTTGTCACTGCGCCGCAATTCGTACCAGCGCACCTGGGCATCGCCGCCGTTGCCGGTCTGGGAAGAAGCGTCCGTGATATGATTCAGCACGACAGATTCATAGTTGCCGAAATTGCGGTAAGGCGCCCTGTACATCAGGATATTTTCCAGTGCGGTGATGCGGGGGGCATTGCCGTCGGGCTGCTCGATGCAATCAAACATGCTCGTCCAGCATACCCGGGTTTCGAAAGGAGCGGTATAAATTGTCTGCGGGCCGTCGATGTGG
Organism: Saprospiraceae bacterium; assembly: GCA_044224705.1. GTDB lineage: Bacteria > Bacteroidota > Bacteroidia > Chitinophagales > Saprospiraceae > M3007. Next base: position 10,952 of record JBGAJY010000001.1, on the reverse strand, counting down.
CTTTGGTCCACGTCCTGCCAATCGACCGTCAGTTGCCAATATTGAAGTTGGTCAACACCTCCGTTCCATGCGTCGTCGTACACCCGGAAAATCGTGCCGGGGGTGCCTGCAGGAGGTGGCGGGCCTCCTTCCCAATCTGCAGCAATAGCCGGTTGGAAGACGATGGAGAGGTAGTTGGGCATTTCATAACGATATATCTTAAATTCGGGGGCGGCCGCTAGCAGAGCGGGTTTTTCGAGGGCATATCCGGAACAAACATTCCCGACGCCATTGACCAATTCGTTCACAGTGATGATATAGGCATCCGGCCAGATATACAATTTGGGATAATCAGGAAAACCAAGTGTTTGGAAAATATAGGCCTTCCAGCCGCCCGTCGGGTCCTCACTATCCGAAATGGCAAAAAGCAGTTCGTTGGTGCCCAGTCCGCCTTTGAGTTCCATCAGGAGCCAGCGCTCGGCGCCGGGGTCGTACTGGATAATCGGGTCGCCAAAACTACTGCTGTTTACCTGCGACCAAATGGTGCTGGTGGAAGCGGGTCCATACACGGAGTTGCCTTGCTTGTCCCAAATCCGAAAGATCGCGCCGTCGTTGCCGTTTGTCGTCTGGATAAAATGGTTTTTGCCTATGTCGCCGTTGGGGTCCGGCGGGGTCACGTCAGAATTCAATCCGGCGAAGCTTTGCAGCAGATTGATTTGCGGACCGCTGTTTGGCGCCCGTTCAGCGGCATTGCCCACGAGGGGATCCCCATCGGGCGGCAATGGATTAGGGTTGTTGAAGTCGTTGGTTTTGAAATAGTTGCGCTTGTGCCACATTTTCCCGGGGCGCATGTCCGTTGCAGGTGGTTGTCGCGGTTCAAGGTCCCGGAGCGGCGGCACGGCGCCCAGCAACTGTCCGTAAGAGACTTGCGGCGGATACGAATGCGGCGTGTTCCAGCCCGCAGTATCGGGAAGTGTGATTTGAGCATGGAGCGTGACTGCCCCGGCCATCAGGAAGGCGAGCAGGCGTAGACTTTTTGTCATGAAAACACAGTGGATTTGATTTGTATTATTCGGAAAATAACGAACGGCCGCAAAGATGCTGTTCCCTCAGCCGGCTTTTTCAGCGAAATGCAGCGCGGCTCTTTTTTGCTAAAAATTAAGGCAGGTTCAGAACCCTTTGTCCCGTAAAAAGGCATCCAGAGCGGCAACGAGATCATCCGGCCAGGAGCGCAACAAAAGGAAAACGCCGGCCAGCATGACGAATTTGATCAAAAAACTTGCTCTGCGAAAATGTATACGGACGGTAGCCCAATAAATCATTCCGGCAGCCGTAGCCGCGGGCAGAAGCAAAAAAAGCACGCCGGCAATCACCTGCCAGGTCGGCGCGTCTGTTTCAATCCAGAAAAACAGCAGGATACCCGTCAGGGCTACCACCGTCAGCGCGGTAAATCCCGCCGGCAGCCGGGCATATCGAACACCTTTGATCACTGCAAGGGTCGAACAGCCGCAGGCCGAATCACCGGGAAAATCTTCCAGGTCCTTCACCTGTTCCCTCAGCAAAGTGGTTACGAAGGCAAACAAGGCATATAGCCACAACAAACCGACAGCTTGTTGCACCTCATCGGCATTTTGAAACGAAACGATCCACAATGGACGATTCTCCGGAAACAAGGGGATCACCGGTACCGCAGCGCACAACAGGGCGACCAGCAGATTGCCCATTACGGGCGTGCATTTCAACTGCCAGGCATACAAAAAAAGCAGCAACGACACGATCGGGAACAACCACAAGGGCCATGGCTGGTGCGGCAAGGGCAGTTCCGCATTGAGCTGCAGCATGAGCCAGACCACCACGCCAAGCACAGCCGCGTACAGCACCAGAGCGACCCAGGGCGCGATAAAACGCCCTACTACCCGGCGCTGCGGTTTGTTCACGGCGTCGATATCGCGATCGAAATAATCGTTGATCAGGTAGCCGGCAAAGGTGGTGAGTACTGTGGTCGCGGCCAACAGATTGAAACTGCGCTCGGTCAGTACGGGCAATCCACCACCCCTCAGAATAGCCGGCCGCAGCACCAACCAGTACGGTAGCCATTGCGTCAGGAACACCATGAGCAAGTTGGGCAGCCGCAACAGCCGGGGGAAAGCCAGTAGCCGGTTCATGGGGGAAAAATAGGATGGAATGAATGAAATAATAAAATAAATGAAGGGAATGACCAGCCGGCAGTTCCTGAGAGGGCCAAGCCGCCCTTTTCATTTTTTCATTCCATCCATCAGCCCAATTACTCCATTCCGTTCAGTACTCCGGCCATTTAAACTGCAACTTCATCACTTTTTCAATGATCTCGCGGACACATCCGAATCCGCCGCGCACCGTCGTGATGTAATCCACCACTTCCAGCACCTCTGGCACGGCGTCGTTCGGACAGCAGGCCAGCCCTACTTTTCGCAAAACAGGCAGATCAGGCAAATCATCCCCGATGTAGCACACCTCGGCGGCGATGAGGTTGTAGCGCTCCAGAAACTGGGCGAAGGGCGGCGCCTTTTCAGCGGCGCCCGAATAAATCTGTTCCAGTCCCAGTTCGGCCAGTCTTTTCGAAACACCGACGGATCGCCCGCCCGTAATCGCACCGATCGGGAAACCCGCTTTGATGGCCCATTTGATCGCCTGGCCGTCGCGCACGTTCATGGAGCGGAGCAGTTCGCCGGCTTCCGTAACGAGCATGGTGTTGTCGGTCAGCACCCCGTCCACATCAAAAACAAAAGCTTTGACCGCGCGCATTTTATCGAATACGTGCACCAGTTCCATCGGAGGCAAAGGCTCGGGCAGGAACGAACGGGCATCGGAACCGGGATCGAGGGAAGACGGGAAATTTTCCAAAAGACAGCAGGTTTTACAACGGTTTGAAAACGGGACAAAGGTCTTTTATAGCTGATAAATATGCGGCAAAACCTCAATCCTTGTTGTTTGCACGCCATTCATACACCCATTTGGCCTGAATTTGTTCCAGGTGCCCTTCGTTGGACTCTTCCCGTTTGCCGGCGAAATTCGGAATTTCCAAAATCCATTGCAGCAGTTCTGTGAAGCGCACCCGGTAAATTTTACCCTCATCAAAATCGTCGCCAAAACGCTCGTACAGCGCCATGGCCACATCTTCATGGTCGGCCCAGTTAATAGGCAAATTGTCAAAATCGTGGAAAGGCATCTTTTTTTAATGATGAATGATGAACGATAAATGATGAATGATCGATGACCACGATGAATAAGCGCAAAGCCGCATCCATCATTTATCGTTCATCATTCATCATTAAAAAATTAGTGTTCGTGACCGATAATCTGACGCTGGTCGGGAATGGTGACGGTAATTTCCGCGTCCTCATCCAGGATAATACACTGGCAGCCCAGGCGGCTTTCGAGGCGGGGGCTGATGGCGCGATCGATGAAATCCTCTTCCTTTTCAGAGATCTCTTCAAGGAACTCCTCTCCCTTTTCCACATAAACATGGCAGGTGGAACAAGCGCACACTCCGCCGCAATTGTGGTTCAGGTGCACGTCGTATTCTTCCGTCAGCTCCAGAATGGAGAGGTCCAGAAACTTGCCGCTGACGGTTTTGGGGGCGATGGATTTATCTTCGAACAAAAACTTTACGGTAGCCATTGTAAAAAAGGTGGGCTTTGGAGGGGGGCAAAAGTAGCGTTAACTTCCGTTTGGCCGGATGCCCCAGAAGCCTGCAATCTGGAAAGATTCAAATTTGCCCTCAACCCTCGTCTGTAACAACGGCCGAATGCGAGGGTTTTGAAGTGTCCTGAAATTTTTGCATTCACGGCATTACCGCCCGGCAAATGCCGAGTTTTTTTTCCACAGGGCTGAAAAATGCCGTATTTTTCGGCAACTGAAATGCACCGGCAGCCGTTATGCTCCTCCGGTCATTTTAATTCTTTTCCCCTGAAATTCGCCCAAAAGCGTGCACGCTTTATGTACTACGGAACTCACCAATCGCAACCGCCACATGAAGACCCCGAGTTCAAACGCTGGAAATTCCGCGAACTCAAAGTCTATGCATCCACCGAGTGGCTGGCCGACAACAAAAAGAAATACCGCCAGGTGTTTGACCGCCTGGAAACGACCTACGTCTATGCGGAATTATCGTTTCACAATAAGTATTTCGACCTGGAAGACTGGGAGGTAACCGTCGAATTGCGTTGCTATTCGGTCAAGAAACAACGCAAGGAAATCTGTAACCTGCCCTTCCGCCGCAAGGTCAGCAAGTACGACCCGGTCGGGTACATTCGCGAAGGCTGGGGCAACAAACAAGAAGGCGTTTTTTGGAAAAAAGGCACCTACTACTGGGAAGCCTGGATTGAAGGGGAAAAAGTTGCCTCCAAATATTTTTACATCGAGGATGCCGGCAAAGCGCTCACCAAAAGCGACAATCCGTACTGCCAGATCAGCACCCTGCGCATGTACGAAGGCCCCTACGACGACACGCCGGAGTTCGAGCGGCAGTACCTCAAACGCTTCAACAGCGAAGAAACCCGCTATATCTACGCAGAAGTCGTGCTCAAAAACCTGCTGCTGAGTAAACAATGGCAATGCGAACTTTTTATCAAATTCTACAACGACGCGCGTGAGCTCAAAGGCCAGGTGGTCCGCCTGCACCGGGTTGAAAAAGGCGATGAAGGCGTCAAAATCACGGCCGGCTGGGGTTCCAATGTGAAAGGCTCCTGGCGCGACGACCGCTACACGGCCGAAATCGTCTTCATGGACCAACTGCTCGCCGTAATGCCTTTCGAGGTGGGCGTCGACTGGGAGGAAGGCACCAACGGTGTGTGGGTGCCCGATAAAGGACAACAAATTTACCTGCTGCCCGAAGCCGACGACGCCGACACTTTCGAAGACGTTCTGGCAAAACTGGATGCCCTCATCGGTCTCGGCGAAATCAAAAGCAAGGTGCGCGAGCACGCGCAGTACATTCAGTTCCTGCAACTTCGGAAAGAAAAAGGCTTCGCCGAACGCGACGGTATCAACGTGCATTCGGTCTTCATCGGCAATCCCGGCACCGGCAAAACCACCGTAGCCAAGATGATGGGACGGCTCTACAAAAAAATGGGCCTGCTCACCAAAGGCCACGTCCACGAAGTGGACCGCACCGATCTCGTAGGCGAGTACATCGGACAAACGGCCCCAAAAGTCAAGGATGCCATTGAAATGGCGCGCGGCGGCGTGTTGTTTATCGACGAAGCCTACTCCCTGGCCCGTTCGGCCGAAGACACCAAGGACTTCGGCAAGGAAGTGATTGAAATCCTCGTCAAGGAACTGTCCAACGGTCCCGGCGATCTCGCCGTGATCGTAGCCGGCTACCCAAAGGAGATGAAGACATTCCTCGACTCCAATCCCGGCCTGCGCAGCCGGTTCAAACTCACTTTCGAATTCCCCGATTATCTGCCGCAGGAATTGAGCCTGATCGCCGACTACGCCGCCCGCGAAAAAGAAGTGGTGCTCGCCGCCGAAGCCAAAGTGCTCGTGGATGAGCTCATCACCGACGCCTTCCGCAAGCGCGACCGCAGCTTCGGCAATGCCCGTTTCGTGCACGACCTGATCGACAAGGCCAAAATTCAGCTCGGCCTGCGCATCATGGCCCACCCGGAGGCCCGGCAATTCGGACCCGAAGCACTCAAGGTGATCCTTCACGAAGATGTGGCCAACGCTCAGGTGTTGCGCAAACGCGCCATGCCGAATATCCCGATCGACGAAAGCCTGCTCGCCACGGCGCTGCACGAACTGGACGGCATGATCGGTATGCAAAACATCAAAAAGGACATCCGCGAACTGGTCAATCTGGTTCGTTTTTACCGCGAACACGGCCGCGACGTGCTCGGACGCTTTTTTCTGCATACGGTTTTCGTGGGCAACCCCGGCACCGGCAAAACCACCGTAGCGCGTATCCTGACCAAGATTTATAAAGCCCTCGGCGTACTCGAACGCGGCCATATGCTCGAAACCGACCGGCAGGGACTGGTCGCAGGATACGTCGGACAAACGGCCATCAAAACCGCCGAACGTATCGAAGAAGCCATGGGCGGCGTGCTGTTCATCGACGAAGCCTACGCGCTGACCAATAGTGGCCGTCCACCGTGGCGAGTTTTTCGTCTTCGTGGCCGGCTACCCCGAGAACATGGACGCTTTCCTGAAAGCCAACCCGGGCCTCGGCAGCCGTTTCGACAAAATTCTGCGCTTCGAAGACTACGAGCCGGAAGAATTGCTCGAAATCGCCCTGTTCATGTTCCAGCAGGAGAAATTCCGCGTCACGGAAGAAGCCCGCGAGCACCTGGGCAAATACATGGCATTCCTCTACCAGTTCCGCGACAAATATTTCGGAAACGCTCGTACGGTGCGGCAAGTGGTTATGGAAGCCATTAAAAACCAGAACCTGCGCATTGCCCAAAACAAGCCCGAATCAAATGAGGACATGCACACGATTTCGCTGGACGACGTGGCTACGTTTACGTTTGACAAGGATAAGTTGCAGGTGTTTCAGCGGAGGGGGATCGGGTTTGGGCGGTGAATTCCCTTGTCGAACTTGATATTACCTCGAACTCTACGTATTAAAGGTAATTTGACATAACGGTGAGAATCAGCAATCGCAGCGGTTTTAGGTTTGCGGCAACAAACCGGGACGCGCAGGGCGCGTCATTTTTTCACTTGTCATTTTACCTACCGCAATGCGTTTTACCAATTTTTCCAAGACCTCAGGCGCCATCGTGCTGATGGCATTCGCCACAACTGTTTTTTTCAGCGCCTGTAAAAAGGACGATCCCGTCAAAACAACCAAGATTTACGGTACCATCACCATTGAAAATACCGACACCTGGTCATCCTGGGTGGATAGTGGCGAAGTAGAACTGACCATTTTCCCTAAATTCAGTCTTGATCCGCTTGCCGGCTGGGGTGCCGTGCCCGACAATTATTTCGGACCCAACGTGCTCGGCGGCACGTTCGCCGTAGGAGCGCCCTATAATGCCCAAAATCCCGTCATTTTTGAATACAAACCCGGCGTCAGCACTTATTCCTACGAGATTGAAGTGGAACCCGGCACCTATTCAGCCCTTGCACTCGGTTTTCGGCATGATAGAATAACCGACCCGACGCTGAAATCTGCAACCCTTGGCGTGCATTGGGGCAATCCGGACCAGGTCAGCCACGGCATAGTCATCCGGATACGGGCAGGGAACGGAAGCATCATTCCCATCTTTGACTATCCGGCGCCTGAAAGCATCGAAATTGCCGAGGGCGAGCAAAAAGAAATCAACTTCAAAGCGGACTTCGATTTTGTGAAGCAGTGGTACCACTAAGCAGGCTCGCCCGTCATCTTCCCTTTTTCATATCTTATTGGTGGATAGGACTTGCGGGTTTAACGCCGTTTGCGGCAGCCTCGCAAGTCCTTCCTGCCATGGAATCCACGTCTGGCGATCAAGCAGGTCGGACGGGGTCGGTGGAAGGATTCGTTCGAGACGGGGTTAATGGAGACCCGCTTTTTTCGGTTACCATCCGGCTTCAAAACAGTACGCAGGGTACTGTTTCCGACGCGAACGGCAGTTTCCAAATTAAGGATATACTTCCCGGGCGGTATGCTTTGTCGGCAACATTTATGGGCTTTCAAGACCTGAAAATGACCGATCTGGAAGTGATTGCCGGTCAGGTTACCCGCGTTAATTTGGCCCTGCAACCCGCTTCACTGAGCGTTGGAGAAGTGGTCGTGACAGCCACCCGCCGCTCCCAGGCCATCCGGCTTGCGCCCGCAAGTATCGGTGTCATAACGGACAAACAAATTCAGGAAAAGGGCATCCGAACCTTCGATCAGGCTTTTGACAATATGCCTGGTGTATTGGTGACGCGATCCGGCAGTGCCAACGTACAGGCTTTTTCCATTCGTGGGGCTTCGGAGGTGGCCGGGGGCGGAATCGGCAACCGGGTTCTGCTGCTCATCGATGGCCGCCCCGCACTCAGTCCCGAATCAGGCGGCGCTTTGTGGAATCTCGTGCCGCTCGGCTCCATCGAACGGATTGAAGTGGTTAGGGGGGCTTATTCTTCACTTTATGGTTCCAGTGCCATGGGCGGCGTAGTCAATGTGATTACACGAATCCCTGGCGCCGCACCGGAGACCCGCGTGCAGCTGAGTTATGGCATGTACAACCGCGCGCCGCGCGCTGCCGGATACAAGCGTCATAACGACTTCAAAACGATCGCATTCAGCCACGGCCAGCAGTTAGGGAAGTTTTCCTACCTGTTGGACGGCAGTTGGAAGAGCGACGACGGACACAAAGAAAAATCCGGCTTCGAACTGTACAACTTTTTTACAAAAGCCAAATGGGTGTTCAACGCCAAACACCAGTTGCTCTTTTCAGCCAACGCCAACCGGATTTACAACGACACGCCTGCTTCCTGGCTCAGCCGCCAGTCGGCGTACCAGGTGGCGGCATACCGGCTCGACGATTTCCAGGATCGGCGCGAATTCAACGCAGACTTGTATTACGCTGTCACCCCCAACGAACATCTTAAATTCTCAACCCGCCTTTACCATTACTCGAATCAGTCAAAATTCACTTTCGATGCCGACCCCGGCAACGACAGCACGAACATCAATACCGGCAAACAGGTCCTATCTGAATCGGATGTACACACCCGACGGCTGGGCAATATCACCCAGATGGACTTTTTTACGCGATCCGGACACTGCCTCATTGCGGGCCTGGACCTTCGCTGGGATGATGTTTCGGGCCGGCCTGATACCGTGTTGTATGGCGAACATCGAGCCTTGGGCGCAGGGTTGTATGGACAGGATGAATTCGCAATTACCCGCAAACTGACTGCTACGGCTGGCCTGCGGTTCGACTATTACAGCATATTCGGCCAGGTAAGGTCTTCAAATTTGAGTCCTAAAATTGCGTTTCTGTACGAGACCAACCGGAACCTGTCGTTTCGCCTCCTGCTCGCTCAGGCATTCCGGGACCCGCCTGTGGCAGAGCGTTTCATCAAATTTGAACAGGGCGGCGGGCTCCGGTTCAAGCCCAACCCCGATCTGCGCGCGGAACGCCTGAACTTGTCGGCAGAACTTGGCGTAAAAGCCCATCCTGTACCGGGAGGCTCTCTCGATGTGGCCTTGTTTTATAACCACTACAACAACCTGATCTCGTTCCGCCAGTTGTCCAACCCCCTTGAGCCGCTGTTGTACCAGGTGATCAACCTGAAATCTGCGCGGATGCAAGGCGTTGAAATCTCGTACCAGCAGCAGTGGAAAAGATTGCTGACCCTGAGTGTGAGTTATACCTTTCTGGATGCCAAAGACATCTCGGCGGAGCGCATCAACGATGTGCTGGCCTATAAGGTTCGCCACTCCTTTGGCATGGGAGCGACCGCATACTTCCAGGGGTTTACTTTCCATGCAGACTGCCGGTACCGCAGCCGGATTGAAGAGGTATTTATCTATCCGGGCAGCGAGCCGGCCGCTGTTTTTGTGGCCAATACCAAAGTCGGATACTCGCTTCCATCGGGGCGCTATGCAGCCTGGCTGTCCATCAGTAACCTGAATAACGCCCAATATGAAGAACTGGAACGTTACCGTATGCCCGGCCGGAGTTTTACACTAGGGCTGGACTTGAAGTTTTGAGGTGAAGCATGTTTCTTTGGATGTTTTTTAACAATACCTGATAACATGCGTAACCTATTCATTTTCCTGTGCTCTTACTTTTTCATCTGCTCCCCCACCCTCAGCGCCCAAACCTGGACCACCCTCGACGCACCCGAAGGGGGCCGCTACGACGACGTTTTTTTTGTCAATCCGGCCCTGGGTTGGGCATGTAATGCCAACGGAGAAATTTTCCACACCGTTAATTCCGGCGCGAACTGGATGGTCCAGACAAGCCTCGCCAGCTACCTGCGCAGCATAGAATTCATCAGCCCGGACACCGGTTTCTGCGGCGGACTGATGAGCGGCAGCTATTTTTTCAAAACCACCGATGGCGGTCAAAACTGGCAAAATATCACGGCGGAAGTACCTGGGCTCACTGGCGGCATTTGCGGTCTCTCCTGCCCCGGCAATGGCAGGGTTTACGGGTGCGGTGTCTGGTCGACGCCGGCTTACATCATCAAAAGCGACGACAGCGGCCAGTCCTGGGAAAAAATCGATATGAGCGCCTACGCCACGGCACTGGTTGATATCTTTTTCATTACGCCAGACAGTGGTTGGGTCAGCGGAACAGCCCAACCCGCCACCGAAGGCGGCATTATTCTGTCCACCTCGGACGGGGGCCTCACTTGGAACACCAAGATCAAAACCGGCTTTCACGACGATTATGTCTGGAAGTTACAAACGCCGGATTCAACCCATTTTTTCGCCTCCATCGAACGCCTTGAAATTGCCGGAGCTACGACTCAAATCCTCAAATCCAGCGACGGCGGCGCCACCTGGGTGAAGAAAAAGGTGGCTACGGCCTCGCACCACCTTCAAATGATCGGGTTTCTGAACGCCATGCATGGGTTTACCGGCGACGCGAACTTGTTCGAAAGTACGGATGGAGGAGAAACCTGGGGCCAAGTTCCTGCGGGTCAACTGGGCAATTTGAACCGGTTCTGGCGGGTAAATCCCGAGACGGCCATTGTATCGGGCCATAAATTGTTCCGGTATTCCTCCGGGTCGACAGGCATTCAGGAGACCAAGAGCGAGGGGTCCGCAAAAGAGCCGCGCCTGTTTGTCACGCCCAACCCCAGCAGCGGGCCGCTGCACATCCGGGTGGAATTGGGTGCAAGGACGAACGTCATCCTGAAAACCATCCCCGTGGATGGAAAATCAACAGAACAGGTACTTTGGAAGGGTGAACACCCGGCCGGTACTTATGAATTTGACGCTGCGCTTCCGGGCAATTGGGCAACGCAGCCAGTTCTGGTTTGGCTGAAAACCGATTTCGGCGCGG
>JBGAJY010000309.1:0-5490 GCA_044224705.1 Saprospiraceae bacterium | reverse complement strand
TCCCACCTCGTGCTTGTAATATATATCTATTTTTGTGGCATCGGCATCCAAACTATTCCATATTAATTCAATCAATGCAGTAGAGCCGCTTACGTCTGTAAGCCTCTCTAAATGATCTTTTTCCACGCTTATAGTCAGTTCAGAAGTCATATTTATATTTTTTCTTTATTTTTTGTTTGTTTCTTATTGCAGGGAATGGTTGGTTCCCGAATATTCGACGATTAGAAGGCGATTCCTGGAAGCCAACGAAAACGAAAGACCCAAACCCGCATTGCGCCTTTTTTTCTTTATCGGCAATATTGCCTATCAACGTGATTTTATCTAATAAAGTAACCCGTTAATATGGAGTTATTTTGTCAAATCATTGATGAGTATGTTGTTTGATTTGCAAATTTAACCCCACAATTTATATATGCAAGTGATCAACAAGCTGTTTATTTTTTCATAATCTCAACTTTGTCAGGACAGTTCATGAGTAGCGATCGCGTTTATAGGTCAGTGAGTTTCAGTGACCTTCTGCATAAATGACCTTCGCTACAACATTAGGCCATTGTCCCCCTTTCCCAAAAAATAATTCCCCGCATTTCCCTTGCAAATTCCCTCCTTAAAACCCCATATTTGCAACGAAAACCCAAATCACCCCCATGACCACCCCCGAAGAAACCCAGGAACCCCAAGCCCACGACCGTATTTCCTTGCAAATTCTCTTAATCAATCGCCATATTTGCAACAAAACCCAAATCACCTCCATGACCACCCCCGAAAAAACCCAGGAACCCCACCCTTGACCTCACCCCCGGCCTCTCCGCCTACCGCCCCATCTCCCGCGCCACCTCCCTCGAAGTCTCCCTGCCCGGCAGCATGGCCTACCAAACCCGCCAGGCCCTTCTGCGCCTGCGGCAGGAAATCGGCAGTCCCGACCTGTACGTGGCCCAAAAACTGCATTATCCGCTCAAATCCAACGTGTTCGAGTTCTTTTCCGCCGAGCAGGTGGACGCCATCGCCCTGGCCATCTGGAACATCGAACGCGGCGACGGCATGATTATCGGCGACCAAACCGGCATCGGCAAGGGCCGCATCGCGGCGGCCATCATCCGCTACGGGGCCAAAAACGGGCTGCCGACCATCTTCATCACCGAAAAAGCCACCCTCTTTTCCGACATCTACCGCGACCTGTTCGACATCGGCAGCGTGGACCTCGTGCCGCTCATCCTCAACAGCGACAGCAATGCCACCCTGCAAATCTCGCTGGACAGCGAAACCATCGTCAAGGTCCACGAGTGGCGGCGCGACCGGAAATTTCTCCCCAAAAGCATGGGCGAACTGCGCGACCTGGTCGCCGGCAAAGACGCCCTGCCGCCCGGTTACGACTTCGCCATGCTGACCTATTCGCAATTGTCCTCCGACTGGGAAAGCCAAAAACAGTTGGGCAAAAAGACCAAGTCCGAACCCTCGGCCTCCAATTTCAAAACCGAATACATCGCCGCCCTGTCGCACGGCGCCGTGGTGATCCTGGACGAAGCCCACAACGCCTCGGGCGGCGAAAGCACTACCGGCTATTTTATCCGGGAGCGGCTGCTGGCCAATGCCCAGGGCTGCTGCTACCTGTCGGCCACCTTCGCCAAACGGCCCGACAACATGCCCGTGTACGCCAAAAAGACGGCGATCAGTCATGCCAACATCAAGGCGACCGAACTGGAAGAGGTGTTTGCCCGCGGCGGCGTGGCCTTGCAGGAGATCGTCGCCGGCGAACTGGTCGCCTCGGGACAAATGCTGCGCCGCCAGCGCAGTTTCGAGGGCATCCGGGTGGAGTACAACTTCCTGCCCGACGATTACGAGGAGCACCGGGTCATTTACAACACCGTCATCGGCCTGGTGAACGACATTATTGAGTTCGAGCAGGAGGTCATCGAGCCGTATTTGGAGACCATGAGCAAGGCCCTGTCCAGCGGCGGCGAAAAGGCCGAAAAGCGCAAGGGCACCGAAAAAGGCGGGGTGTCCAACTCGCCGTTTTTCAACAAAACCCACAACGTCATCCGGCAGTTGCTGTTCAGCATCAAGGCCCGGCAGGTGGCGCGGGAAGCCATCCGGCTGCTGGGCGAGAACAAAAAAGTCGTCATCGCTTTTGCCAACACGATGGCCTCCTTCATGGACGAGTTCGGCTACACCAACGGCGACGAGGTGGACAACCTGGACTTCGCGATGGTGCTCAACCGCTCGCTGGAAAACGCGCTGAAATACACCGTGGCCACCGAAACCGGCGAGATCAAACACTACACCCTCTCGCCCGCCGACCTCGACCCCCTCAGCGCCTCGATGCTGGAAAACCTGCGCGACAAAATCAAAAGCGCCTCGGCCGGCATCAGCCTGTCGCCCATCGACACACTCATCAACACCATCGAAAAGACCCGCAAGCCGTCGGAAGTGGGCGGCGCCGGACACGAATTTTACCGGGTGCGCGAATGCACCGGCCGCCCCTTCCAGATCAAAGACGAAGGCGGCACGCTGGTGTACCGCTCGTTCAAGGCCAACGTGAAGCAGTTTTTTGCCGATTTCAACTCCGGCGACGCGGACGTGCTGCTCATCAACCAGAGCGCCAGCACCGGTGTATCGGCCCATGCCAGCGGCAAATTCCGCGACCAGCGCCAGCGCGCCATGATTATCCACCAGCCGGAATTAGACATCAATACCGAGGTGCAAAAACGCGGGCGTATCAACCGAACCGGCCAGGTGAACCTGCCGGAATACCTGTACGTGTCCTCGTCCATCCCAGCGGAAAAACGTATTTTGATGGTGCTCAAACGCAAGTTGAAAAGCCTCGATGCGAACACGACGGGCAGTCAGAAATCCAGCGACGCCCAACTGGAATCGCCGGATTTTTTCAACAAATACGGCGACCGGGTGGTGCAGGGTTTCCTGGGTGAAAACTACATGATCGCTGCCGCACTCCGGTTAGACAGCGGCGAAGACGACAACAACTCCTCCTACGCCCGCTCGGATCTCGCCGAAATGTTCAGCCGCCGCATCGCCTTGCTTACCGTGGAGGAACAGGAACGGGCCTACGCCGAGGTGCTGGCCCGCTACAACGAATACGTCGAAGACCTCAAACAGCGCGGCGAATACGATCTGGAAGTGGAATACCTGCCCCTGGAAGCCGAAACCGAGGAGCAATTCCTGCTGGAAGAAGGCAGCGGCCGGCCCACGCCGTTCGGTCAGCCGGCTGTTTTGGAACAGGTGCAAGCCCGCGTATTGAAACGCCCGATGAAATGGAGCGAGGTGCAGGCCGTCATGGAAAAAACGCTGCAAGGCAGTTCGCCGGAGGAGTTTCAAAAACGCTTCCGCAAAGAATACGAAGCGGGCCGTCAGGAACTGCGCGCCGCCAAATCCGCCGAACGCAACGCCAAACTGCGCAAAGTCGAAGATGAAATCCGCGAACTGGAAACCCTGCGCACTTCGAGCAAATCCAAAGACGTGGAAAAACTGGAAAAAGGGCTGGAAAAGGCAAATAAGGTACTCACCGAATTGAAAGAAAAAATGGCCGCCGAGGAAAACAAAATCACGGCCGAAACGAACAACGGCCTGCGCATCATCGACTTTTTCAAAGTGGGTCGGCCCTTCCAGTTTCGCATCGAGCAGGCCGGCACGGCGCGGGAATTGAACGGCGTGGTGACGGGTTTGTATTTCCTGAAACCCGTGGGCGATCCCACGCGATTCAACCCGGCCAACGTGCGCATCACGGCCGCGATCTACGGTCCGGAGCGCAGCTGGACGCTCAAATTCAACAGCCCGGAAGTGTTCACGGCGATGGGCATGAGCACCCACAACCAGGAGGTGTTTTTGCAGGATTTGCTGTACAACTGGAACCGCCACGACAGCGCCGGCAACAAACGGGAAGAGCAGTTTATCGCCACGGGCAATATGCTGCTGTCGGCCAAAAACGTGTTTTTGCAGGGCGCCGGCGGCAAACTGATCAAATACAGCACCTTCGACGGCGGTATTCGCTCGGGTATCCTGGTGCAAAAAGAAGTGGATCACAAAGGCCGGGAGCAGAAATCGGAACCCGAAACCCGACAGCTTCCGTGCAGGCGTTGGCAGATGGATGGTACAGACCCGCCCGGGCTACCAGCAATACCGCTATGTCGAAGGCACGGCCCTGAACAACGCTATCGCCTTCGTGCGCACCCGCGAGGAAATGTACCGGGTGACCATGCCGAAAACCACGGCGTTCAAACCCTACTACGGCGACAAAGACCTGGTCAATTTGCTGTTCCAGGATACCTACGACCGCAGTCGCGGCCTGCCCAAGGCTTTCGTCAGTTACCCGCCCAACCTGCTGGCGGGCTACGTGCACCGCGACGACCTGCAAGCCTTCCTGGACATCCTGGCCGACAAGTACCAGATGACCTACTTAGCCGAAGCCCAGCAATTCGAGGGCTTCTAAACCTTGATCAGCCCATCCCCGACCGCGAGCCTTCCGAAATGGAACAGATGCTCGTCGTCCTCGAACAACTCAACCTCGAAACCGCCCCATAACCGCCGCGACCTACCAACTCGAAGCCTGACTCCGCCGCAAATCGCCCGACTGGACGAGGGTGCCCATCGCCCGGCAGGAGCAGATTATCGACCAGACCGGAGAACCGCTGCGCCTGGTGACTTCGTATTATTTGGTCAAAAACGCATCAGCCAACTTCACCGTGCCGCATGAAACCGCCGAAAACCTCGACGCGGCGATTTATGCCACTGCTGACCCGTAAAGTTTTTGAACGGAACTATGCAAGTTGCAAAACCGGAACCGGTCAAACCCGAGCCAGCACAGGCTAAAATGATTTGCCCGAGCCTGCCCGGGCGGTGGCTGCTAAACCTGCAACACCTAAACCGGCTGACCGGCCAAAGTCTTTTTCTTTCAACAACTATCCCCTGGCCAAAAAATTCATGCCCCTGCACCAGCAACGGGTAGTCAGCGGATTTAACGAGGAGCGCGAGGCCATCGTGAGCGAGGTGGAAAAGATGCTTTCGGCCATTCCGAAGTTCCGCTCGCAATCGAAAAAGTCCTTGATGGAGCAAACCGTGTACGCCCACTATTTCTACGGCCAAAGCGACTGGTTTATCCTGGAATACGACGGCAGCGACGATATGTTTTTCGGCTATGCGATCCTGAATGGCGACAGTCAGATGTCCGAATCGGGTTTCATTGGCCGGCAGGAGATCACCGAAAACGGCCGGGTGGAATTGGATTTTCACTGGAAGCCGGTGACGCTGGGCGAGGCGTTGTACAATGCCGATCCAGATTTTTTCAAAGCGCCGCAGAAAAATGAGAAGACTGAAATAACGACCGAACAACTGATCGGCGTCGGATTCGACCAAAAAGGCCAGTACACGCTGGCCACTTGGGGCCAGGCACTACCGGTCATGGAATGGCTGGTGCGCAACACGCCTTTCGTTGTTCCGCACGACTTTGGCCCCGGCAAAGGCAAGTACAAAACGACCCGT
>JBGAJY010000308.1:0-4684 GCA_044224705.1 Saprospiraceae bacterium | reverse complement strand
GACGTCCGCAGAAATGATATGAGAGGATTTTCTGCGGACGTCTGCGGAAAGGTTTGCGAACGTCTGCGTGAAACATCTGTGTGAAATAACGTCAATTTGCCGGCATGGACTTCTCCAGTTCTTCCACCCGGATCTTGTAAATATACTGTGGCGTACGCGCCAGGAGGCTGCGGTAGAGGGTAAGTGCGCGTAAATGGTGCGGCGTGGGGTTCTCCGCGATTTTCCTCAATTCATAGTGCACGGCCGCTTCTTCGCGCTCGGTACGGGCCAGTTGCAGCAATTGGTAGAGGTGGCGCAGCCCTTCGGGGCGGTTGCCTTCGGCCAGGATGATCTGGGCGCGCAGGATATTGGCGCCGAAGGTGAGGTCCGGATTGCCGAGGGCCAGTGCGATGTCGCGGCCTTCGTCGAGCAGCAATCGGGCCGGGGCGACTTCGCCTGCGGCCGCGTGCACGACGCCTTTTTCCACCAGTGAATAGCCGAGCACGAGTTTGTTGCCCATTTCGCGGGCGTATTCGATGGCTTCGTTGTAGAAGGCCACGGAGCGCGGGTAATCGCCTTTGTAGAACCAGGTGTCGCCCAGCGTATTCAAGGCCTTGGCGATGCCTTTTTTGTAGTTCAGTTCGCGCGAAAGGGCCAGTGTTTCCTGCAAATATTCCACGGCCCGGTCGAAATCGCCCATCATGGAGAGCAGGTCGCCGATGAGTCCGCAGGCGATGGCGCGCCCCTGTTTGTCGCCGAGTTCTTCGGCCAGGGCCAGGTCGCGTTCGAACATTTGCATGGCCTTGGTGTAGTCGCCTTTTTTCTCCCACACCGAGCCGATGCTGCCGATGCAGATGGTGACGTAGAGTTTGTTGCCGAGTTCTTCGGCGAGTGCGAGGCCTTTTTCCAGACAGAGCAGTGCGCTGTCGAGGCTGTGTTTTTCGAGGTTGATGATGCCGAGATTGGTGTACAGCAGCACCAGGCCTTGTTTGTCGTCGGCGCGTTTGGAGATGTCGAGTTGTTCTTCGAGCCAGCGGATGCCTTCGTCGTAGTGGCCCTGGTTCATGAAGATGAGGCCCAGGTTAGCCACGATGCCGGCGTTTTCGGCGTCGCGCTGCACCGAGCGGTTGATCTCGATAGCGCGGGAGAACCAGATTTTGGCTTCGTCGTAGCCGCCCTGCCGGAAATAGAAGGTGCCGAGGTTGCCGTAGGTTTTGGCGATGCCGATCTGGTCTTTGGCCTGTTCGAAGCGCCGGATGGCTTCATCGAGCAGGGTTTTGGCGCTGGTATAATTGCCGCGCAGCATCAGCAGCTGGCCCAGGCGGCGGTTGGAGCGCCCGATCAGGTAGTCGTCGGCCATGGCTTCGGCGCGGCCGAGGGCGTCGCGGTAGTCGCGTTCGCTTTCTTCCCACTGCCCGATCAGCTCGTGGATCGAGCCTTTGCGGAGCAGGAGTTTGACCAGTTTTTTGGACTTCTTGCCGGTTTCGACGAGGTTGGCGATGCGTTTTTCGTAGTATTTGAGCGCCTGCCGGTTTTGGTAGTTGCGCTGTGCGTGGCGGGCGGCTTTTTCGAGGTATTGGTTGGTTTTTTTGTGGTTTTCGGCCTCTTCGTAATGGAAGGCGAGGTCGACAAAACGCTCGGCCGAGTCGGGGTAAAGTTGTTCGATGGCCTCGGCGATGAGCTGGTGCAGTTCGCGCAGCCGGGTGCGCAATTGCATGTCGTAGGCGGCTTCGCGCAGGAGCGAGTGGCGGAAAATGTAGCGCAATTCGTTCATCGCGTGCCAGATTTGCCATTTTTCAGCGGTCTGTATCTGCTCTCTCAGTACCAGGTCGAGGTCGCCGTTTTTCTCTACAAATTCTTCCTGGCGGGCCATCACGGCGGATAATACGGGCAGTTCAAATTCCCGTCCGATCACGGCTGCCGCTTTTACGGTCTCTTTCACCAGGCCGCTGAGCCGGTCGATGCGCGCCATCATGATCTCCTTCACCGAATTGGTGATCTGGATGTCCTGGTTTTGCAGTTGCAGTACGCCTGCGGTGGTTTTGAGCAGTTTGGCTTCCTGGAAATAATCGGCCATCTGCTCCACGTAGAAGGGATTGCCCTGCGTCATGCGCTGCAGCAGTTCGAACAGGTCGGGGTGGATGGGGCCGCCGAGCCGGGCTTCAGCAAAAGCGCGCAAGTCGTCGGGCGAGAGGAAATTCAGGTCCACCTCGCAGGTTGGCGTGTTCAGTTCGGCCAGCAGGCTGGGCCGGAACGGGTATATTTTGCTGCCGTCGTCCTCGTAGCGGCTGGTGGCGACAAACAGGAGCGGGTAGCCCTGGGCGCGGCGGATAAACTGCGCCAGGAACTCGCGCGACATGTCGTCGTACCAGTGCGTGTCTTCCAGTTCGATGACGGCGGGTTGCAGCAGCGATTCGGCCACGAAGAGGTTGGCCATGGCGGCCAGGCCGTTCTGGTAGCGTCCGCGGGCGTCGAGTTGCTCCCACAGCGAGCCGGGCATGGTGAGGCCCACCATGGCGGCCAGCACGCTTTGCGTCCGGTTGATCTCGCGGCGCACGGCGTCGGCCTCGGGGTGCTGGCTTTCGGTGAGGTCGTACATCAGTTCGAGGAAATTGGCCTCGAACAGTTCGTAATTGCGTTCTGCGGTGTTTTCCGGACTTTGTTCGAAATAGTTTTTGAGGAAAAAAATAAAGGGGTTGAAAGCTTTGCGCAGGATCTGGTCGCTTTGGCAATTGAACCAGCTCACGCCCGCCATCGTCTCGCGCAGGCGGCGGCGAAATTCGTAGCTCAGGCGGCTTTTACCGATGCCGGCTTCGCCGAAAACATAGGCCACGCCCGCAAAACGACCCTCGCGCAGCGGCGCCGCAAAGTCGAACAGGGTTTGCAATTCCGTTGCCCGGCCGTAGTAGTCGCCGCCGAAATTGGTGCGTCCGCCGAGGTTGCGGCCGGTGAGCACGTAGGTCGGAATATTTTGTTCGAAGCCTTTGTATTGTACGTCGCCGCGGTAGTTGAACTTGAAATTGCGGTTGCGCTGTACGTTGTCGTCGGCCACCACTTCGCCCCAGTTGGCTTTGGCCATGAGGCGGGCGCCGAGGTTGACGCGGGCGCCCACGGCGGCGTACTGGCAGCGCTCGTCGGCGCCGATCACGCCGGTAAACGCGAGCCCTGAAGTGATCCCGATGCGCCATTGCGCGCCGGTCAGGTTGCCGAGGTGGCGCAGGTCGTCCTGCACGGCGGCCACGAATTCGAGGGCGCGTTCCACGTTGTTTTCGAAAGAAATGGGCGCGCCGAACAGCAGCAGCATGACGCCGCCTTTGTCGCCGAAATCGATTTCCTTGAAATAGCCGCCGAAATTGACGCTTTGGTCGAGCACCACCGAAGCAAAATGATCGAGGCCTTCGTGCGTTTCGATGCCTGAAAAGGACAGGAACACGCTGACCACGTTGCGGAACTCGCCTGCATTGCGCGGCGTGAACACCTCCTCCGGCAGGAATTCGCCCATGATGGCCACGTCGGGCGGCGGGATGCTTGGCCTGGCAAGGGGTTTCAAAGCCTCGGCGTGCAACTGCGGAATATCGGCCGGAGAAGCGTCGATGCGGAAAAAGCCATCGCCCAGCGGAGCGCCGGTCATGCCGGCGGCTTCGAGCCAGGTGAGGAAACGTTCGTCGCACACGATCTCCAGGCTGCAGGCGCGCATTTGGGCCTGGGAGCAGCCCTCTATGGGGTCGCCGCGGAAGTAGTAGGCTTTGCGGCGGTTGCCCACGATGCCCCATTCCAGCTCGCCTTCCGACAGACCGATTTTGATGCCGATGTTGTGTTCGGAGAGCAGCGACTCGGCTTCTTCCTGGTCGCTGATAAAGCGCCGGAGGGTCACCAGGGCCGTCTGGATAACGCGCAGGGCGAGTTGTGCCGTTTCGGCGGCGGTGACGGCGCCGTTGCTTTCGTAGGGAAAAATGGCGGTGAAGCTGTCGCCGGCGAAATAGGGGATAAAGCCGTGCTGTGCATACACGAGTTGCAGTTTTTCGGTGAGCCGGGTGAAACCGCTCAGGTCGATGAACATGGTCGCTGCGCGGAGCCGCCCGTGCAGGCGTCCGTTGCGGTAGTTCTCCTGTATGAAATGGGTCAGGAAATGTTTCAAATCAAAGCAAAGGCGATTAGTGCGGGGGGCAAGTTACGAGGTTTTGCGGGATGGTAACCGGCTTTGCTTAAACGTTGGAATGGGGGTTAAGGAGGCGTAAACCTGGAATTTTTTTAAAGTCAGACTCATTCCGCGACAACAAATTAAGGTCGTGAATAAGGGCAGTGGCAGCAATAATCGCATCGGGTAATTTAACCTTGTATGTTCGTCTGATGAAGATGGTTTGACGAACAACCGCAGCATCTAAGGGCAAAGTCATTACAGCATCAACGAATTCCTCAAATGGGACAAACTCAGCAGGGTCTTCTGGATGGAAGCCCAGGACTTCGATTTCATTGATGACGGAAAGTTTACAAGAGCCCGCTTCGATGCCTTCGTCAATCTGACGCACAACGTCTTCTGGTAATTGATTGCCGATGTAGTCAATGACAATATTAGAGTCGAGTAAACAAGCGCCTATTTCCATTCTTCACGCATTTCCTCGAGTTGACGTTGTAAAGATTCGGCGGTTTTTTTTGAAATCCGACCAGCAAAACGACTAGGCTTTTTATCTGTGTATTCTTTGTG
>JBGAJY010000307.1:0-4690 GCA_044224705.1 Saprospiraceae bacterium | reverse complement strand
AGAAAAATAAGGGTCGTCCAGAAAAGCAAGCCCGGTTCGGGTTTGATGACGGAAAAGTCGGCCAGGAAAAGCATATCGTTTAATGTGCTAATTTTCTAATGTGCTAATGTGCTATTCGGGGTGCTGCAAAGCAGCGGCATTTATTCACTCATTCACTCACTCACCCATTCACTCATTAAAAAAACGCCGGGCCATAGCGTCGCCAACCGCTTCGCGCCGGCCCGGATAACGTTTCTTACTTGGGAGCGGCCACGAAGAAGGACAACACCATGCAAACCAGAGCAGCGCCCTCTACGAGAGCGGCCGTCAGGATCATGTTGGAGCGGATGTCACCCACTGCTTCGGGTTGGCGGGCAATACCTTCCATGGCTTTGCCACCGATTTGGCCGATTCCGAGACCAGCGCCGATAACGGCCAGGCCTGCACCAATTGCTGAATACATAGTTTCTAATGTATTGAATGAAAAGAATGAATTTAATGAAGTAATGGGTTTTCTGGTTGAGCTTGGGATTAGGGATGTAGGGATTTTCGGGAGGAAATCACAATTGCACTGAGCAGTTTACTGATTTCCGTAAGTTTTTCCAGTAATTGTTTTGGCGAAGGGTAGCGATCTGCTCTTTCGCAAATCATCAACCAGAAAAGGGTTTCATTGGCTTCTTTTTGCGCAATTTTTATTTTGTGCAAAAAGTCTGCTTTACTTTCCGGATGCTGAGCTTCCCAAACATTTGCACCGATGGACGTGCCTGAGCGGAAAAGTTGTCGGGCTAAATCAAACCGGCGGATTTCGTAAAGGCTTTCAGTGTATTTATCAATCAATAAAGCGAATTCAAATGTGTGCCGAACGATCGGATTGTTTTGAATTGTCTCCGGATTCATCAGGTCAAGGGTTCATTATTTCATTACACCATTAATTCATTAAAATCAATGGTGATGCGGTTCTTCGATCGCCGTGCCGATGTACACAGCCGACAACATCGTGAAAATGAAGGCCTGCAGAAACGCGACCAGCAATTCCAGCGTCATCATGAACAGCGTCAGCGGAATGGAAGCGGCAGCGCCTGCTACCGATCCGCCTACGCTCTCACCGGCGTGACCGAAGATGAAAATGAGGCTCACAAAGCTCAGGATCACGATGTGACCGGCTGTGATATTGGCAAAAAGACGCAGCAGGAGGGTGAACGGCTTCAGGAAAACGCCGAGCACCTCGATGGGCGTCAGGATGAGTATTTTAAGAACGGCCGGCACGCCGGGCATCCACAAAGTGTGCTCCCAGAAGTGCTTGTTGGCGCTGAATGTCGAAATAAAGAAGGTGAGCAGCGCCAGTACGATCGTGATCGAGATATTGCCCGTCACGTTGGCACCGCCGGGGAAGAAAGGAATCTGGCCGATCAGGTTCAGGCCGAGGATGAAGAAAAACGCCGACAGGAGGTACGGCATGTATTTCTCGTATTTCGGGCCGATATTCGGCTTGGCCACTTCATCGCGGATGAAGGTGATGAAGGGCTCGAGGAAGTTCTGGAGGCCTTTCGGAGCGTGGCCCTGCGTGCGGACGGCCGATTTGGCCGCGGCGCGGAAAAGGAAGAACAGGAAGAAGGCCGTCAGCAACATGGTGAACACGTTGCGGGTAATGGAATAGTCGTAAAAGCTCGTGATGCCGCCACCCATGATGCCGCCGTCGAAGGTCGTTTTGGCTTCGAGCGGCTCGCAATTGCCGTTGATGATGGCGTTGTACTGAACTTTTGCTTTGCCCTCGACTTCGATTTCCTCGTGGCTGTAATCGCTGACGGGGAATTCACCCTCAAACAGGGCCGGATTTTTCAGGCGCATCACGTTGCCATGCACCAGCACGTAGCCGTCCTTACTTTGCTCGCCGTTGCCGTGGTGGTGCACGTGAAAGGCGGAGGTTGTCGTGATCGTCCAGCCATGGCCGGGCGCGTAGAGGATGCAGGGGAGGTGGAGGTAGGTGTCGCCGATGATATGGAGCGCGTTGGCGTCGGCGATGTGGTGCACGGCATTTTCGCCGGCATTAAATTCGGGCTCTTCCGACAGGGAATGGCCGCAGCCGTGGGCCTCATGGGCAGTGGAATCGCTGTGCTCACCCGGATGTTCCGCCTGTGCTTCGGCAGAAGGATGTTCCGATGCCTGTTGGGGGTGCTGCGGCTCGCCGTGCTGCGCAAAAGCGTAAACACTCAACCCGCTGAAAATCAAAGCAATCCAAAACTTACGAACGGCTATCATACTTTTAGTAAGGAGAATCGTCTCCAAATCGGCGGCAAAAGTAAGCAGCTCTTTTCGTTTAAAAAAACCGGTAAAACTTTTTTTCAGAAAAAAATAGGGCGGGAGGGGTAAAAAACATGCGCTGGCGAAACTTAATTTGGAATGACAATTTCGGACTGCGGAATTTTCAGGTTGACGACCCCATTTTGATAAAAAAAACACCGCCGCCGCCCAAACGGGCAGCGGCGGCGGATCATGAGATCATACGTTGTTGGAGGACGGATTAGTACATGATAAGCCGGCGGACGGCGGAGCCGAAAACCGACTCGATAAGGTATGTGTAAATACCGGGCACACCGAGATCGGTGCGGGAAAGGCGGAGATTGTTGTCGCCTGCTTCTCCCTGGATGGAACGGTCGCCAACTTCGCGGCCATCGGCATCAAAAATGCGGATGGTCACGTCGGCTGCGGCCGGCAAACGGAACCGCAACAAGGTCATTTCGATAAAGGGATTAGGTGTGTTTGGCAGGAGTTCCAAGCCTTTGGCAGCCGAGGAAGGGCTGTGCTGAAACGACGGATGAAGATTACTCATAGCAGATCTTGCGCCCTGGCATCCCGGCGGATGCGCCGCCGGTCGCACGAAAGCGACGATTTTGGATAAAAAAAACAGATTATAAACGGGTTGGCGCCACGCGCCGCAATACGGGAAACTGTAAAAACAAATAGCCAAAAGCCGTGCCACTTTCAGTTTACAGACGCTTTGCGGCGAGCCATTTGAAAATAATTAGGGAATTCCCTGAGCCGGTAAGGGGTATTGACCCGGAGTGTGAAAGAATTTTTTGGGATGCCGCAGCAGGGCGTGTATTTTTGCCGGTACTAGGCGGGAATAGCTCAGTTGGTAGAGCACTAGCTTCCCAAGCTGGGGGTCGCGAGTTCGAGTCTCGTTTTCCGCTCTTTTTAAAAAAGCCCGGTGCGCACTGCACGGGGCTTTTTGGTTAAAATCAATGCTCAATCTCCACCTTGCCTACGCCCCGCGGCCGGCCCTGTTCATCACTGACGCGAAGTAAATAAAGCCCTGCAGGCACGCGGCTCACATCGAAACTTGATTGGCCGGAAAAGGTCTTTTCCAAAATCCTCCTCCCTGTCAGATCGAACATTTCCGCTTTGCCGCTGAATTGTGGTCCGGCGGTATTTTCCCAAAAGACCGTCGTTCCGGCCGGATTCGGATAAATCCGCAAAGACTGCCCTTCGGCGGGCTGTTCGTAGGTAGGCGTCAGATCGTCCAGTGCGACGGAATATACTCCCCTTCCATATGTTCCGGCATACAAGCGCCGCGTCGTTTGGCGGATTTTCAGGTCAAATACGTACACGTTCGGCATTCCGAGCCCGAACGGCTGCCAGTCGATCTGGTCGGCATCGGTGTAAAAAACGCCGATGTCGGTGCCCACAAACAGCACATTGGTGAGCGAATCGAAAAGGATGCAGTTGAGCGGCACGTTGGGCAGGTTGGCCGAGATATTCACCCAGGGGAGCCCGCCGGTGGTAGTCCGGAATACTTTTTTGTGGTCGCCATAACCGCCTTTACAGACCCACATGCGGTTGGGGTTGAGCGGATCGATGGCCACGCGGGTGATGTCGTCGCTGCCGGGTACGGTTTGGGCCGACCAGTACTGGCCTCCGTTGAGCGTCCGGAAAAGGTTGTTGCGCCAGGTGGCTACAATAATATTGGTGTCGCTGGGCGCGTAAGCGATGTCGCGGATCTTGTTGTCGACGCTTCCGGTCAGGTTGTCGCTGATTTTATGAAAGGTGTTGCCGCGGTCGTAGGTGCTGTACACATCATGGAACCCGAAGAGCATGGATTTCCGGTTCTGCGGGTTGAAAATAAAAGGCGTGACCCAATCGCCCGAGGGGTCGTCGGGAAGGTTGTCGGTGATGGTGGCATAGGACGCGAAACCGTCGAAGGAGCGGTATATTTCGTTTCCGCCGTAGTATTCGGTAAACATGATATAGCCGTTGATCGGGTCGATCAGCTGAGTCATGGCGTCGCCGCCGTTGGTGTGAATCCAGGAATTGTCGGGCCGGCGGAGCCAACCGCCGTTGTCCTGTGAGCCGGCTGCCAATCGCAGCGGGCCGTATTCCGAGATGGCAACCCGGTAAAATTGGGCGATGCCGAGCCCGTTGGACAGGTCGGTCCATTGGCCGGAGGGCTCATCGAGTTTGTACAGCCCTCCGTCGTTGCAATAAAATATTTCCGAGGGGTTGTGGGGATTGTAGCCGATGTGGTGTGCATCGGCGTGCACTTCGGGGTGTACCCCATCGTTATACCAATGGGTGACCTGCTCCCAGCTCAGGCCGCCATCGGTGGAGCGGTTGAACACCAGGTTGGCGCAGTAGACGATGTTGGAGTCGCTTTGGGAAAAATTAAAAATGAAATCCTCGGGCATTTCTGAGCGGAACGTGAAACTGGCCCCCG
>JBGAJY010000306.1:0-4709 GCA_044224705.1 Saprospiraceae bacterium | reverse complement strand
GCCCGCCACCAAGCCGTCACCCATCCTGAAAAATTGTACCTGCACCTCGACCGGACGTTGTTCCGGCCGGGCGAAACGCTCTGGTTCAACGCCTACCTCCGCAATGCCGGCGATCTCCTGCCAGCCATAGGCAGCCAGGTGCTGTACGTCCAACTGCTCGACCCCCGCGGCGCCGTTTTATCCGGTAAAACGCTGCTCGCCCTCGACGGCACGGCGCCCGGCGAGTTCGATCTTCCCGCATCCCTGCCCGGCGGCATGTACAGGATCAAAGCCTGGTCGAACTGGATGCTGAACACCGGCGACAGCTTCGAACGAACCATCACGCTGCAAAAAACAGTGCTGCCCAACGTCAACCTGAAACTCGAATTTGAGCGCAAAGCCTTCGGACCCGGTGACGAGGTCGTGGCCCGCTTCGACGCTTCCGGGCTCGACAACCGGCCCCTGGCCGGCCGCGACCTGCGCTTCAACGTCAATCTCGGCGGACATGAATTCTCGACCGGCACCGCCAAGACGGATGCCAACGGCCGCGCTTACCTGCGCTTTTCGTTGCCCGCTGAACTCACCACCATCGACGGTTTGCTCAACGTGCAACTGGAGCACAACGGCCAGCCCGAAGCGATTTCCCGCCCTGTACCCATCGTTTTGAACAAAATTGACCTGCAGTTTTTCCCCGAAGGCGGCGATCTGGTGGAAGGAATTCCGGGCCGCGTAGCCTTTAAAGCCGTCAATGAATTCGGCAAACCGGCCGATGTCGCAGGCTACATCTTGGATGATCGTGGGCGCCAGATCACCCGCTTCGAATCCTTCCACGACGGCATGGGCGCATTCGATTTCGCGCCACAGCCCGGCCGGCAATATTCCGCCCTGCTGAGTCGCCCCACGGGAATCATGGAGCCGGAGATTTATCTGGTACCCACCGCACTGACGGAAGGCTACACCCTTCGACTGCTCGACCGGAGCGCCAAACAACTCCGCTTCGAAGTGAGCGGCACGCGGCCTGGCAAGGTGTACCTCACGGGCATGCAGCGCGACCAGCTGTTTTATTTCAGGGAAATTGACCTTGATCAAAACGCAGCGACTGTGGAGGTTCCGGTGGAAAACCTGCAACCGGGCATCACCCGTTTTACCCTCTTTGACGATCAAACCCGCGAACAGGCGGAGCGCCTCGTTTTTGTCAACCGCGACCGCGGCCTGCAGATCGAGATCAAAGCCGACAAGGACCAGTACCTCCCCCGCGACAAAGTGCGGCTCGACCTCCGGGTGCGCGACTGCAACGGCAACCCGGTCCAGGGCGCTTTTTCCCTGGCCGTGGCGGATGAAAAACTGCTCACGTTCGCCGATGACAAACAAGGCCAGATGCTCGCGAGCCTGCTGCTGGAACAGGACCTGCGCGGCAAGATCGAGGAGCCTAATTTTTACTTCGACACCAAGGAGCCCAAGGCCGATCAGGCGCTGGACTACCTGCTGATGACCCAGGGCTGGCGGCGTTTCGACTGGAAAGCCACGGAACCCCTCGTGTTGAATTATCCCCATCTGGCCGAACCGGCAACCGTGGAAGGCTATTTGCTCCATCCGGACGGCCGTCCCTGGGCCAATAAAACGCTTAAACTTTATCCCAACGGCCCGGCCGTACGCAGCGACAAATCGGGCCGTTTCAGCTTCCAGCGGATCGATTTGTCGCAGTTCAGCCATTTGCAGTTGTCAAATGGCCAGTACGTGCCCGTCAATCAGTACCAGCAGAACCTGTATGTCTACATGAGCGGTCGTGAAGTGGGCTATGCCACGTCTTATGCTCCCGAGCAAAGCGGGCAAACCCTGCTCACCGGCGTGGTCGCCGACGAGGGCGGCGAACCCCTGATCGGCGCCAGCGTCAAGGTGCTCAACACTGCCAATCAGTTCGTCGCAGGCCAGGCGACTGATTTCAACGGCGCGTTCCGGATGACGCTTTCGCCTGGAACCTATAACGTAGAGTGTACTTACGTCGGTTTTAGTACCGCGCGAATCGTGGGTGTGCAGGTTCGGGCCGGGCAAATCAACCAACTGAATGCCACAATGGAACAAGGGACTTTACTCCAGGATGTCATGCTCACCGCTTACAAAGTCCCTTTAATTGAACAGGACAAAACAACGGGCGGGCAAACCCTCAGCTCCGACCAGATCAAAAACCTGCCCACCCGCAACGTCAATACGATCATGGCCACCACGGCCGCGAAACCTGTGGACGCCGACGATGTCCGGATCGGACCCGGCCGCGCGAACACCACCGTGTTTTTTATTGATGGCGTGCAGGTAACCAACGCGCCGATGCCCGAAGCGAAGCAGGAAAATGTTGTGATGATCCTTGCCGATGAGGTCCCTGCCGACTTCGCCAATCGCGACGAACTGGCCCTGGCAGAGGTGGTCGTAACAAGGGCCCCACGCGCTGACACCGAAGACCTGAGCAGTGGCGCCATTTTCAAGGACGACGACATCATGCCGCGCAGATCGGCCGCTGCCAAATCGCGACAGGAGCAGCCGTACGGCCGGCCGGCATTTACCCGCGCCCGGGAATTTTATTCACCGCGTTACCAAAGCCGCGACGACGGCGCCGCGCACAACGATTACCGCTCCACCTTGTACTGGAACCCGGCCATTCGCACCGACAAATCGGGCAAAGCCACTGTCGAGTTTTTTACCTCCGACGCCATTACCAATTTCCGCGCTACCCTCGAAGGCATTGGCGACGCGGGTGTGGCCGGACATGGCGAGTCCAAATTTTTTGTCGAAAAACCGGTCAGTATTCAGGTCAAAACGCCGCCCTACGTCATCTCCGGCGACCTGCTGCGCCTCGACGTAGCCCTCAGCAACAAAACCGCACAGGCCATCAGCGGCGTGCTGGAACTGAACGTGCCCGCTCATTTTGAACTCAGGAATGAGGCGCCCGCCACCGTCCGCATCGAGGCCGGCGAAACCAAAGTAGTCGCCCTGGAATACCGTGTCGGTCGCGCCGACAGCCCCGGACAGCTGCTGGGCATCCGTTTTCGCGCCCCCGAAGCATTCGATGAATCATTCGAAGCACAGGTGCCCACCCTCGACCGCGGCTTTCCCGCCCGCCAGGTGATGACGGGCCAGGGCGCACAAAACGTATTTAACCTCAACCTGCTGGACCCCGTGGAAGGCACGCTCGGCATTACCCTCACGGCCTATCCCAACGCGCTCAGCGACGTGCTCAAAGGCATGGAACGTATGCTCCAGCAGCCCGGCGGCTGTTTCGAACAGGTCTCCAGCAGCAACTATCCCAACCTGCTGGTGCTCGACCTGCTGCGCCAGACCGGTCAGACGAACCCCGAACTCGAAACCCGCGCCAATGCACTGCTCGCCAGCGGCTACGAACAACTCGCAGCCTACGAGTGCAAAAACGGCGGCTTCGACTGGTGGGGCCGCGATCCCGCCCACGAAGGACTGACGGCCTACGGCATCATGGAATTCAAGGACATGAGCCGCGTGTACAAGGTCGACCAGGGCCTCATCGATCGTTCGGTGCGCTGGCTGAAAGGCCGCCGCGACGGCGAGGGCGGCTGGAAGCGCCGCGAGGACTGGCACGGCTGGCAAAGCGACGGCGTACTGGGCGCTTATATCGCCTGGGCGGTGTGCGAGGCCGGATTCGGACAGCAGTTTCAAACGGAAATCAACGCCTCTTACCAGCAGGCCGTCAAAAGCGACGACCCTTATCAACTCGCCCTGCTGGCCAATGCGCTGATTATCCAGCGCGATCCGCGCGCGAATGAACTGCTTACTCGTCTGCTCAAAAAACAGGAGGCCGACGGCTCCTGGATCGGCTCCACACACTCCGTAATGTACGGCGGCGGCAATTGTTTTCGCATCGAGACCACCTCCCTCGTCGCCCTGGCTTTGATGAAAAAACAAAACCAGCCGCTCGCCCTGGACAAAGCCATGCGATTCATCATGGCTTCGAAAAACGAGTACGGATACGGGAGCACCCAAAGCACGGTTCTGGCCTTGAAGGCCCTCGTGCAATTCACCCAAAAAAGCGCCGGACAGGGAGAGCACGGCACCCTGGTCGTGCAGATCGACGGCAAACGGGTCGCGGAAAAAACCTTTTCCTCAGATGATCCGCAGCAGATCGAAATCGCGGGTTTGCAGCAGTTTGTCACCAACAACCAGCCGCGCATCGAAGTGTTTTTTGAAGGGAAAACCGTTTTGCCTTTCGATATCGAGGTCAAATACGCCTCCCGTCAGCCGCGCAATGCGGCGGGTTGTCCGCTGGTTTTCAGCACCTGGCTCGAACGCGCCAATGCCACGGTCGGCCAAACGGTCCGCCTCAGCGCCAGCATCAATAATTCCGGCGCCACGCCCGCCGCTTCACCCATGATCGTGCTCGGCATCCCGGCCGGACTCAGCCTTCAGCCCTGGCAACTCAAAAAACTCGTGGACGAGAAAAAATGCGATTTCTACGAGATATGGGACGGCTATGCCGTATTCCACTTCGAACGCCTCGACCCGGGCGATACCCGCCGCCTCGACCTCGATCTGCGCGCCGATATCGCCGGGCAGTTCGAGGCGCCGGCGAGCCAGGCGTTTTTGTACTACCAGAATGATATGAGGGTGTGGAGCAAGCCGGAAGCGCTTCATGTTCAGTAAGCGCTTACCACATAGATTTTTTTCTTTTTGACCACATGAAGGACACATGAAGGGCACATTAGAAAAGG
>JBGAJY010000305.1:0-4765 GCA_044224705.1 Saprospiraceae bacterium | reverse complement strand
ATTTCGGGTGCCAGGAGCCCTCTCCATGTTCCATTCCCTTTTCTTTATGTGTCCTTCATGTGCCCTGATGTGGTCAAAAAAACTAAGTGGTTACAGCAACGTAAGCCTTGTGGCAAGCGTTGTAAACACCCAAAAATGACTCGTTTATGAAAAAAATGATTTGCCTGCTGGCCTTTGCCTGCCTGAGCGCTGTACTGCCCGCCCAATCGGTCACCGGCGTCTGGAAAACCATCGACGACGAAAACGGGCAGGCTAAAAGCCACGTCCAGATTTACGAGCAAGGTGGTCAGCTCTTTGGAAAAGTCGTTCAGATCCTCACCGAGCGCCCCGACCGCCGCTGCGACAAATGCCCCGGCGAACGCTACAACCAGCCGGTGATGAACATGGTGATCCTTGAAAACATGCGATTGCAGGATGGCTTCTGGCAATCGGGCCGCATTCTCGACCCTGAAAAAGGTAAATGGTACACCTGTAAAATCTGGCTCAAATCCGGCGATCCCAACGTGCTGGTCGTGCGCGGTTACATCGGGCCATTTTACCGGACACAGTACTGGTACCGGATGCAATGAGACAAAAATGCCGATTTATTGAATTATTTTCGGCGTCGGCTTGTTTGACAAAAAGAGTCGGCCTATTTTTGCCCCGCTTTTGAAAGAAAGTACATGGTGGCCCATGGTGTAATGGTAACACAGCAGATTTTGGTTCTGTTATTCAGGGTTCGAGTCCTTGTGGGCCAACAAAAAAAGCCCTTCCGTTCGGAAGGGCTTTTGTGTTTTTATCCGGATCAGTTCAGGTTGAGTTTTCGCTTTTTGAAATACGCCGGCCGGGGCTTGTATGCGTTGATCGTCGCGTCGGAACGTTCGGCGAGTTCGGCGCTGGGTTGGGTTTCGAGCAAATGTTGCTCCTCGCTTTCCAGTCCTTCAAATCCCATCATTCGTTTCAGTTCTTTTTCCAGGTCGGCGATGTCCTGCTCGATATTTTTGAGCGGGTTGTAAATAATCAGCCGGATAATTCCCTGTGGATCAATGATATAAATCAAGCGATCGTAGCCGGGCTGGTGGCGGCGACGGCCCGAGGCCATGCCGTACAGGGTGGCGATGTTGAAATCCAGGTCGGTAATAACCGGTGCTTTGAGGTAAATGCCGATGTAGCGGCGCACCTTATCGGACCAGTCGTTGAGGCGAATGGGTTCGTTGGTGAGTGCGATCAATTTGGTATTACGAGCGCTGAACCAGCTTTCCTTGAGGGCCAGCAAGGTGGAATACATGCGCCAGGCTGTTGTAAAATTGGCAGGGTGCGCGAAGAAAACGCACCAGCAACCCGCACTGTATTCCGGGAACCGGATGATTCCCTTTTCAGTGGGCGCCTCAAAAGCCGGGGCTGGGTCGCCCACACCGGGCAAGCATTTGCGATTGGAAGACATTGGATGTGGTGATTAGAATGGGCCAGCGATTAAAAGATTGATTTTCAATTTCTTGAAAACAAAATTGAAGGTAGAATATTTCTACGGCTTCAAAAATTATTCAAAATTATGCCAGTTTCCGCCAAAGCAGAAATCCCCTGCGCCTAATTAACGAATCATATGGACAAATGATCACCCCGGAGGCGGTCCTCCGCTCGGTTCGGACGTGTACATTTGCGCAGACCCCGGCCAATGACCTTTCCTTCATCCTCCATCGTTTGCACATGAAACGAACGTTTACTGCGACGCTCGCACTTTTTGCCATGTTTGCCCACGCTCAAGGCCCAAGCTCCGTGCCGCTCCACCAAACCATCAATGCTTCCTGGGAATTCCGACAGGCACAAACCGATTCCTGGAAACCGGCCGACGTGCCCGGTACCGTGCACACCGCACTGCTCAAAAACGGCATGATCGAAGACCCGTTTTACCGCGACAACGAAACCAAACTGCAATGGATCGAAAACCAGGACTGGGAATACCAGTGCATTTTCGACATCCCGGAAGCGAATCTGCAGCACAAGCACGTCGAGCTCATTTTCAAAAACCTGGATACGTACGCCCACGTCTACCTGAACGACTCCCTAATCCTTGAGACGGACAATGAATTCCGGACCTGGAAGGCCGACGTCAAAAAATGGATCAAACCGAGCGGCAACCGGCTGCACGTGTATTTTGAAAGTCCGGTCAAAAAGGTCGAACAGGACTGGAAAAACCTCGGCTACGAACTGCCGGGCGGCATCCGCACCATGACCCGCAAACCGCAATTCCACTACGGCTGGGACTGGGGCCCGCGATTTGTCGGCGCCGGCATCCTGAAAGCGCCGGAATTGCTGGCCTGGGACGATTTTATTATCGAAAACGTGTACGTCACCACCCAGGAGATCAGCCATGAGCGCGCCCGGATGGTGGCCCGGTTTCGCTATCGCTCCGAAATCAAAGCCAACGTGACCGTCAATTTTTCGGAAGGCAAACGCAAGTCGCTCGAAGACCGCGTCATCCGGCCCGGCGTGCACCAGGATTCGGTCACCTTCGATCTTCCCGACCCCAAACTCTGGTGGTGTGTCGGGCAAGGCGAGCCGAATCTGTACGATTTCACCGTGTCCGTGACCCAAAATGCTAAAATTTTGGACAAAGCCTACGTCCGCACGGGCATCCGGACCATCGAACTGGTGACCCAACCCGACGAGAAGGGGTCCAGTTTTTACTTCAAACTGAACGGCCGGCCGGTCTTCTGCAAAGGCGCCAATTACATCCCGCAGGATATTTTCCAGGACCGTGTTTCGCCCGACCATTACCGCAAGCTGCTCGACGACGTGGCCGCATCCAACATGAACATGCTGCGCGTCTGGGGCGGCGGGATTTATGAAGACGACCTGTTCTACCAGCTCTGCGACGCACGAGGCATCCTGGTCTGGCAGGACTTTATGTACGCCTGCGCCTTGTATCCCGGCAACGGCAAATTTCTTAAAACTGCCGCTTCGGAAGCGCTCGAACAACTCGAACGCCTGCGCCAGCACCCCTGCATGGCCCTGTGGTGCGGCAACAACGAGAACAACGAAGCCTGGCACAACTGGGGCTGGCAAATGCAGTTCAACGAAGCCCAACGAAAACAGCTTTGGCGCGACTATCAGATCCTGTTCGAAGACCTGCTGCCCACCTACGTCGCCAACGACGGCGGAAATATCCCCTACTGGGAAAGCTCGCCCAAATACGGCCGAGGCAATCCCAAAAGCCTCACCGAAGGCGATTCGCACTACTGGGGCGTTTGGCACGACGAAGAACCCTTTTCCGTTTTTGACAAAAAAGTGCCGCGTTTCATGAGCGAATACGGGTTCCAGTCTTTCCCCGAATGGCGCACCATCACAGCCTTCACCCTGCCGGAAGACCGCGAACTGGAATCACCGGTCATGCTGGTACACCAAAAGCACCCGCGCGGCAACGCCCTCATCGCCGAATACATGAAGCGCGACTACCGCGTGCCCAAAAACTTCCAGGATTTCGTGTACATCAGCCAGCTGCTGCAGGCCGAGGGCATGCGGACGGGCATCGAAGCGCACCGCCGCAACAAGCCGTATTGCATGGGCACGCTGTACTGGCAATTGAACGACGTTTGGCCGGTGGCCTCCTGGTCGAGCCGCGACTATTACGGCCGCTGGAAAGCCCTTCAATACTTCACCCGCGACGCTTACCGGCCCGTGGTCGCCCTGCCCATCGTGGAAGATGATATTTTGAAAGTGTACGCGTCTTCCGACCTGCCCGGCGACACCTCCGTCAGCGTACGGGTGAGGGTGCTCAATTTCAACGGGCAAACCCTGAGCGACAGTTCGCACCCCGACATGAAAATCTCCCCGGACTCCAGCCGGATGATCTGGCAGGGCGCCTTGAAAACCATTTTAAATAAAGGAAAGGAAGATGCGGCCGTCGCCGAAATCACGCTGAGCGACCACAACGGCCAATTGCTGCACCGCCGGCTGTATTATTTCGAATCGCCGCGCAAACTCGCTTTGTCGCACACCAAGGTCGTCAGCAAAGTGGAGCAAGTGAACGACGGCTACCAGATCACGCTGCAAACCGAAAAACTGGCCAAAAACGTGCTGCTCAGCACCGATGCCGACGGGTTTTTCAGCGATAATTACTTCGACCTCCTGCCCGGCGAACGTAAAGTGGTATTATTCAAAACGGACAGGATTCTGGAGGAACCGGCCAAGGCGTTCAGCATAAAGCACCTCGTGGAAACATATTGAATAAGATTACCAGGATTGCAGAAGGATTTGAAGGATTAATCGCAGCATACTGAGCAACTCATCCTGAAAATCCTGTTGATCCTGTCAAAATAAAAAACCAACCCTGTCGCCTACCATGCTCCTTTTCAAAACCGTCAAGGACCTGCAAGCCTGGCATACGACCCAACGGCGCGCCCGCCGCAGCATCGGTTTCGTGCCGACCATGGGCGCCCTGCACGCGGGTCACCTCGAGCTCGTGCGCATGTCCCGCCGCGCCGGCGACCTCGCTGTGGCCAGTATTTTCGTCAATCCCACCCAGTTCAACGACCCGAAAGACCTGGAAAAATACCCCCGCACCCCGGGTCGCGACATGGAGTTGTTGCTCTCGGCGGGCTGCGATGCGATATTTCTGCCGAGCGTGGAGGAGGTGTACCCGGCGGGAATCGACCTGACCGTCCGTCTCGATTTCCGTCAACTGGACCAGGTCATGGAAGGCGCTTTCCGGCCGGGTCACTTTGCGGGCATGGCGACGGTCGTCAAACGCCTGCTCGACATTGTACAACCCCAGCATTTGTACATG
>JBGAJY010000037.1:9419-35826 GCA_044224705.1 Saprospiraceae bacterium | reverse complement strand
AATTCAGCCCCGGCCCGGACACCGGCCGACAGGGTATTAAAAACCATGAAATGGATGCTAAACAAGAAGCGTATCTGACTTTCCGGAGGAGAGAAAGTCAGGTTCAGAAGCGGTCAAAAGGTTGAAAATCAGTACCTGATGAACGCGGATTAAAAAATAGAAAATAAGGTATCTACATATCCGGACAGGAATAATGTCCGGACGGTGCCGAATACTGGTCTGGGTGAGGATTTTCAACAATCAGTAGAGATGTCCTGCACCGTATGCAAAGGTAAAATTAGATTAATTGTAATATCTTAAATGTCACAGTCGAATAAAAATGCTTGTGTTTTTCAGGATGGACAATTCTTTGATCCATCCAGCAAAAGCAGAGGGAAGAGCGGGAAAAGGGGCAATGACATTCAGCAACATAAGCGACAGGCGGCAGCGGCAAGAAGTGGCATCTTCCTTTGCGGCAATTGGCGCCCTGAAATTCCGTAACGTGAATATAACGCGTCTTTTAATGCCGCGTATTTTGTCCGTTTTTGACGCATGGTTGTCCGTTCGGCGCCTTTGGATCGCCCCACCTTTGTGGTGTCAAAAGGACGAAACAACAGAAGTTCACAATTCAAAAAGTCAAAAAAATGGAAAACAATCCCACTGTCGTAATGTATGACCTCGAAGCCGGCGAGTTCGGCTGGAACATCGCACCCGGTAAAACCGTCGGGGCCTGGGGCTTCAACCGGCAGGTGCCCGGCCCGGTATTGAAAGCGAAAAAAGGAGACACCCTCGTCGTACGAGTCAAAAACAATCTCCCCGAACCGACCATCGTACACTGGCACGGAATACGCCTGCCGGCAGCAATGGACGGCACGGGCGACGTTCAAAAGCCCATTCAGCCCGGTGAAGTGTTCGAATACCGCTTTGTGGTCCCGGATGCCGGAACGTTCTGGTACCATTCCCACGCCAACGAAACGGTACAAATGGAGCGCGGCATGTACGGCGCCCTGATCGTGGAGGACGACGCGGATCCGGTATTCGATCAGGAGCGCGTGCTGATGTTCGACGACATGAAACTGACGGCCGACAACCAGTTTACGGAGCCCGGCGGATTGATGGGACGTTGGAACGAAAGCCACTTCGGACGGGAAGGCGACACGATGCTGATCAACGGGAAGGAAACACCGGTCCTTGAAATGGCCGCCGGACAAGTCGAACGCTGGCGATTTATAAATGCTTCCAGTGCCCGTTACATCCAACTTTCCATCGGCGGCCAACCGTTTCGAATGATCGGCACCGACGGCGGCCTGCTGGAAACGCCACGAACCATAACGGAGTACCTGCTTGCGCCTGGCGAGCGGATCGACGCGGCAGTGGGACCATTTTCCGAAGGAGAAACAATTTCCATCGAATCCTTGCCGTACAAGGGCAACCACGGCAAAATGAGGGAGGGCGAGCATTATGGAACAGTCCGGATTGGCCAGGCGATTCCTTCGAAAGCATTCCTTCCCGAACAACTTCGCAACATCGAATCACTTGCGGCACAGGATGCTCCGGTAACCCGTAAAATGAAGATCACGCTGGGCATGAGCCTCAAAAACGGCTTCGATTTCCAGTTCAACCGAAAAAGGCATGCAATGGACCAGCCGGTCCGGGTGGGTGAACTGCAGATTTGGGAAGTGAACAACCGCACGCTCATGCACCACCCCTTCCACCTGCACGGCTTCTTCTTTCAGGTGCTGGAAGTAGATGGCAAAGCGCCGGAATACCAAGCCTGGAAAGACACCTTTAACATTGCTCCCAGGAGTACAATCAAGATCGCCTGGATGCCCGACAACCGGCCCGGCATGTGGATGTACCATTGCCACGTCCTGGAACACCACGCCGCCGGTATGATGGCCGGTTTCGAAGTGGTGGATGGGAGCCAACCGGCCAGACATCAACACCATAACCATCACCACTGATATATTTGCACTGATCAACAGGGAAGACATGAGAAAAATGGCATTTATCATTCCCCCTTCGGTGGTAATGCTGGACCTGGCAGGTCCGGCTCAAGTCTTCACCGAAGCCAGAATATTGGGGCTGGACATCGCTCTGGAGTATTATTCCTACCGCGAGGGTGCTGTGAGTACTGCGGGACTCGGTTTTGCCAAAGTCCCGCATTTCAGAGAAGCGGATTTAAAAGAAGGCGATTTTCTGTTTATGCCCGGAATGGATTTCGAATACGTCTCCAGCATTGCTTTCCGGGCAGAACGGGAATTTTTCAACTGGCTGAAAGAATGCTCCCTCAAAAGAGTCACCGTTTGTTCCATCTGCAACGGCGCCTTTGCCCTGGGCGAAGCCGGGCTGTTGAAGGAAAGGGCTTGTACGACGCACTGGAAACGGGTTAAACAACTGCAAACAGAGTTCCCTCAGGCAAAGGTGGAAGAGGATATTCTTTTTGTAAAAAGCAACAATGTCTATTCCAGCGCCGGCGTGAGCGCCGGGATCGATCTGGCCCTGGCCATCGTGGAAGAGATGAAAGGCGCACTGTTTACCCACAAAGTCGCCAGACAACTGGTCGTCTACCACCGCCGGAGTTTCAACCATACGCAAAAAAGCGTGTACCTCGACTATCGCAACCACATCAATCCGAAGGTGCACGAGGTGCAGGATTACCTGATCGATAACCTTTCCGGCGAAAATTCGATTGAAGAGCTGGCGGAACTGGTGGGCATGAGCCCTCGCAACCTGAGCCGGGTATTTAAGGAAAAGACCAATCTGACCGTACTGGAATATCTGACGTTGTTGCGTCTGGAATACGCCAAAACAATGCTGAACAATCCGAATTACACGATGGAGTATATCGCTTCGCAATGCGGGTTTAAAACGGCCAGGCAGTTGCAGCGCATTATCAAAAGTTCCGCAGGAGCGGCCTCGCTGGCAGAAGCGCAATAATCGTGATGACATTTTCCCGGGTAAAAGTCTTTTAGACTGTTTGAGTTATTCTTGGCGGGTCGGAACAAGGGATTTTTCTTTGACTTCTGACCCGGCAGGAATGACACCATCAGCCTCTTACCCTTTCACCGGGCGCACCAACCCGTACAACACCACTTTTGTCTCATTCGGATACGTATTGGCTGTCACCCGAATCTGTTTTTTCTGCTCGCCGGGTTTGCCTTCGGTGTTGAATTTAGCGGTGATCTCGCCGGTGCCACCTGGCGGAATCGGGTCTTCGGGCCATTCCGGAATAGTGCAACCACACGTTGAGCGGGCTTTTTGGATGACCAGGGGCACGTTCCCGGTGTTGCGAAACTTGAATTTGTGCTCCACTACGGACCCTTCATTGGTCTCCCCAAAGTTGAATTCGGGTTCTTCGTAGGTGATGCGGGCCAGTTGGTTGGTATCGAGCGGCTGATTGGCCGAGGCCGGATTGCGGATCAGGTCGGCATTGGGGCCGCTTTTGATTTCCTGTACGCCTCCGTCGTTCTGGCAGGCGAAGAGCAAGGATAAGCCACTGAAAATGAAGATACCAAAAGTGTTTTTCATGTCTGAATATTTGCTGAGTCGATTCCGCATCTGCACCTGCCCCTGGTCGATCTGGACACCCTGATCGAACTGGAGGAGGAACGAGGCATTCCTGAAATTTTCGCATCGGACGGGGAGGCTTATTTCCGGCGTTTGGAGGCTTCATACCTGCGCCAAACGGCCGACATTCCCCGGCTGATCCTCTCTACGGGCGGCGGAACGCCTTGTTTTTCAGGAAACATGGATTGGATGAACGCCACGGGGCTCACTATTTACCTCAAAGTTTCAGCCGAAGATTTGTTCGAGCGTTTGTCGAGAGGCAGGGCCAAACGGCCATTAATCAAAGATTTGAATGACATGGAGTTGCGCGTTTTTATTGAACAAAAACTGGTGGAGCGGGAGCCGTTTTACCAGCAGGCCAGGATCGTTGTACCGCAAGACCGGACGGGGGATTATCTCGAAAAACTGCTCCTGGCCATCGGGGTGAAGTAAACACGGAGGCACGGAGATCCTTTCAGGATGGCAAACTTTGTGTCTCCGTGTCTCTGTGTTTACTTCACCCCGGCAGCCGCAATTTTCCATCCGCTGTCTGTTCCAGCAGTTTTTCATCCAGCAAATAGCCCAGCACTTTCGCCACTGCCTCATGCCGTTTCATGGCAAAAGATTCCAGTATTTGCTCGAAACTCAGCGGCTCGTGCCGAAGCACTTCCTTGATTTTTTTCGCGTAGCTCTCAAAAGTCTCCTCGTCGAGATCGGTTTTATTGCGGCCGGTACACACGTCGCAAATACCGCAGGGCACACTGTTAGGCTCGCCGAAATAAGTAAGCAGCAACTGACTGCGGCAACGACGGGTCTCGGCATAGCGGATGGCTTCTTCCACTCGTTCTTCCGCACGGCTTTTGCGGAATTGGAATTTTTTCTGGTCAATGGTCATGTTTTCCGCACTGACGCGCTCGCGGAGAAAGGTCAGCTGCGGGCTCTCCTTGCGAGGTTCATAAGTCAGAA
The DNA here is from genome assembly GCA_044224705.1 of Saprospiraceae bacterium. Taxonomy (GTDB): domain Bacteria; phylum Bacteroidota; class Bacteroidia; order Chitinophagales; family Saprospiraceae; genus M3007. The sequence continues at coordinate 31,332 of JBGAJY010000037.1, read as the reverse complement.
TGCCTTCTTTTTCAGCCGTTTGTAAAATGTTTTGCAAGCTTTCGACAGAAATTTTGGCGTATTTGGCCAGAGTAGGCTCGCTGATCTCCACCACGTCCTGGTGTATGCCGGGATAAGCGCGCAGCAATACCCGGATGACCTGATCAGCCTGGCTGTTGCGCAACTGGTAATCGTACAAGGCTTCCCGTGAAGCATTGATATGCACCCGCGCCGGCGTCGCGGCGGCGTCGCTGATGGCGATCCAACCCTCTTGTTCGAGCAGCCGCAAAGCTGCATGGGTAGGAGCAGCCTCGAGTTTGTAGGTGGCGCAGAAGAAGTTGAGATCGAAGTCGAAACTTTCCCCCAGGCCGCCGCCTACGGCCAATTGGCTGAAATTACCCAGCGCCTGGTAAACGCGCCGCAGCAGATCCATGGGCGGGAAAGTCATTTGCAAATGAAAACGCAGGCTTGTGCATCGGCAGGATTGTAAAACAGGACGGCAAAGGATTTTGCCCGTCGCGGCCCGCGCGGCCGCCTCCTGAAAATAGGCTTCCAGGCTGTCGGGCATGGTAAGGTGTACCACCACCCGTACGTCCGGTTTGTCGATACCCATGCCGAAGGCATTGGTACAAACGATCACCCGGATACGGTTGGTCAGCCAGGCTTCCTGGCGGGTATTGCGCTCCGCGTGGGTCAACCCGGCGTGGTACAGGTCGGCGCTAATGCCGTTTTTTCGGAGAAAATCGGCGATCTCCTTGGTTTCTCCGCGGCTTCTCGAATACACGATGCCCGAACCGGGCACACGGCGCAGCACATCGAGCAGTTTGGCGTGCTTGTGCGATTCGTAGAGCACCGAATAGGATAAATTGGAGCGGGAAAAGCTTTGCTGAAAAACATTTGGCGCCAGGAAGCCGAGTTTTTCCTGGATATCTCTGACCACGTCGGTGGTGGCGGTGGCGGTGAGGGCCAGCACCGGCACGCCCGGGAGCAAGGCCCGTAAATCCCTGATCTGCAGGTAAGGCGGACGGAAGTCGTAGCCCCACTGGCTCACGCAGTGGGCCTCATCGACAGCCAGCAGATTCACCTGCATGCGTTGGATACGCACGCGGGCCAGTTCCGTTTGCAGGCGTTCGGGACTCAGGTCAGGAGTTTGTACGCGCCCTGGCAGGCATTTTCAAAAATAATGTCCAGCTCGCGGCGGCTCATGCCCGAATAAATCGCTGCGGCCGCGATACCGCGCTGGTGCAGGTTGCGCACCTGATCTTTCATCAATGCAATGAGCGGCGACACCACGAGGCAGAGTCCATCCCTGCACAATGCAGGCACCTGGTAGCAGATGGATTTACCCCCCCCGGTAGGCAGAAGCGCCAGCGTGTCACGACCCTCAAGGACAGAAAGGATGATATCTTCCTGCATAGGGCGAAAGGCCGGGAAGCCCCAATAACGCTGTAAGATGTCGGATGGGTTGGGCATGGGCGGTTGATGGAAGGGCAAAAATAAAAAAGCCCGTTCCACCGGCGCGGAACGGGCAAACAATCTGTGCGGAGGGGGAGGGATTCGAACCCCCGGTACCCTTACGAGTACGGCGGTTTTCAAGACCGCTCCATTCAACCACTCTGGCACCCCTCCAAAAGCGCGGCAAACTTACAGGAATTCAAGTCTCCGGCAAAAAAGTGAGCGCTAATCCGTCGGCATTTTCAGCACGGCGGGTACGCTGTCTTTGTCTTCAATCTGGTTAAAAAACAATTCCAGGTACTGGATCATCTCATTCTGGGCGTCCTTCGGCAAATATTTGTTCCGGCAGATGTCCAGAAAATCTTTGTGCGCGCTACGCAGCATTTGGGTCGCGCGGCGCAAAGATTCGGTCGGAATGCCATTGGCCATAAGGAACCGGTCGCGCACGGTACGCAGTCCGGTGTCGCTGGAAGGACTGGAATACGGCGCGCTGACCAGTCCGGAGAAGTCGAAATCATAGGGCACCACGAGCACTTTACCGGTTTCCGCAGAGCGTACCAAACGCACATTGCGCATCATGGAGATATCCCAGTCGGTATTTCCGATCATGTACTGAAACATGGCCACCAGGGCGGCCTGGTTGGTGATCAGGCTGTCGGGCGGGATGCCGTATTGTTCCACGAGGCTGCCGTTCATGCGAACGACGGTTTCTTCTTCATCCTCCACGAGCAGACAAAACATGGTCCTTTTGGATTCCACATGAGTGTCTTTCAGGGTTAGCCGGATCAGCCGGGCCCGCACGCTGGCTCCGGTCATGTGCTCGAACATCCGGTACGCGACATATTCGCGGATGATGAGTTCGTCGCCTCTCGGATTGTCGTAGCAGGGCATCACGATTTTAACTTCGTTGAGTGTGTCAAGGCCTTCGGCCCGCAGCATTTTTTTGGGAAATTTGACTTTCAACGGAGGCTCTTCGCATACTTTTCGACGGTATTTACCCCGGGGTTTTACTTCCACCTGGTAGGTTTTGCCCGCTGCATCGACGAGCATGGCAGGGAAATACTGGTTGGTCTTGCGATTTTCGAGCAGGGTGGTGTAGTCCATCTCCAGTGTGAGCCTGGCGCCTTCTTCCTGCGTGAGCCGGTCAAAAATAGTGGGCACCCTCAACCCCTGACTCCGGGCCGGCGCCGGCGTGAGAATCAGTATAAAACCGATGAGGACAGACAAACAAAGCAGGGTATATTGGCGTGCAGTCATAGCGACGGTATTTCATTTGGATTTTTTCAGGCAAACTGTACCGGGAATCAAATCTTGACCAATCAATATCAGAAAGAAGTGAGAATTAAACAATATTGTTTGGATGAAGTTGAGAAAAGTCCCAGCCGACAGAATTATTGCAAACTTCGTCATCCTGAAGGACGACCCAAAATTTTTCGATGAAAAAACTTTTTCCATAGCCACCCGAACACCCCCGGCGGATGGACAGTTCCAACGGCAGGCAGGTTGCAAAATGCGAAGAAATGTCGGTGACCGACAAGCCGCCAAGCATTTGTTTGCTAATTTTGCCCTGCGTATTCAACTAATTGTGATCCATTAATTTTCTCTGATGAAAAAAATACTTTCCCTTTTGACCGCAAGCCTGTTCGTTTTGGTTGCGGCTCATGCCCAGGAACCCAGCGCGCCTTGCGGCCTGACCCCCTCGGACCGGACTATTCTCGAGCAACGCCTGCAGGCTAATGTCGCCGCTAACGGGGATGCTGCTGAGCGCAGCGGCGTGGTCCAATATGTACCGATTCACTTTCACCTCGTGGCAGGTTCTGATAGCACGGGTCGCCAGAAAATCAATAAAGTGCTGGACCAGCTGTGCGAAATGAATAATTTTTATTCGCCTCAGGATATCCGCTTTTACTTCACGCCACACCCGATTTACGGTTTGTTCGACAAGTCGATCAACAACGACAATGTGTACGATAACCAGACGAATAACTTCATCATGCAGAACCGCCGTCATAATGCGGCTTTGAATGTTTTCGTCACCAATCTCGCAGTTTCCGGCAATCCGCCTATTCCCGGCGCAATCACGCTGGCGTACTACAACATACCAAAAGACTGGATCGTGAGCCGAAAAGATCAGATCAACGGCAACGGCAACGGTACCCTTTCCCACGAAGTGGGGCACTTTTTCAGCCTCCTGCACCCTTTCAACGGTTGGGATTTCGATGTTTTTGACTCGAGCTATCCGGGCTTCCCGAATGCACCTTCCGTCTCTCCGCTTGGCGTGCCCACCGAAAAAATGGACGGCTCCAATTGTACCACGGCAGGCGATTATGTCTGTGACACCCCCCCGGACTACAACTTCCTGGAGTCCGACTGCGTGTACACCGGCGGCGCCAAAGACCCCATGGGGGTACTCGTGGACCCGATGGAGAACAATATCATGAGCTATTTCTCCAACTGCGTTTACGCTTTCACTCCACAACAAGGCGACCTGATCCACACGGATCTCAACTCGGCCAGCCGCAACTACCTCGACAACAATTTTGTGCCTGCCGCCGAATCGATCACCACGCCGAACGACCTGCTCACTATCCCGGCCGGCGGCGATACCACCGATTTCTATGATCAGGTGACCTTCGAATGGCTGCCCGTTGCAGGTGCTACCTACTACCTGTTTGAAATCGATATCACCTCGACTTACAGCACGACGAATTCACAAGAAATTGTGCTGGCTGGCACCTCCCTCACGCTGACCAACCTCCAATCCAACCGCACCTACTACTGGCGTGTACGGCCTTTTAATGAATACTATACCTGTACAACAGCCAAACAACGGACTTTCCGGACCTCGACGGTCAGTGTTACCGGCCTGAACGAGATTACTGGCCTGAACGGCTGGAACGTATCGCCCAATCCGATGGCTTCGGGCAATGCAGTTCGGATTCTGGCCAATGTTGAAAATGGGTTCAGCGCCAATATCAGCGTTTTGGACGCCGCGGGCCGCCCGGTGTATCGCCAGATCAATACCGCTTTCCTTGCAGGTAATTCAGCCATCGAACTGCCGCTTGGCGAGCTGCCCAACGGACTTTATTTTGTCGTGATCGACAATGCCGAAGGCCGCAGTACGCGCAAACTGACGGTGATCCGATAAGCATCACCCCTTTCCCGGCCCTTGCAGGGTATCCGGCCGTACGGGCTGGGTACCCTGTTTTTTATTTTTTACCGGAAAAGGCCGACCAGGCGAGCAACACCCAGCCCGAAAGAAAACATACCCCTCCAATAGGGGTCACCGGTCCGGCCCAACGCACGGAAAAACGCAGCAGATCGGCGCAGGCCAGCAGATAAAGTGAACCTGAAAAAAACAGGATGCCGGCCGCAAACAGCCAACCGGCACGGGCGAGATTTTGATTTTCGGATCGCTGGCCAGCCAGTATGGCCACCGCGAGCAAAGCCAGGGTGTGAAAAAACTGGTAGTGCACGCCTTTTTCGAAAATATCGAGTTGGTATTCACTCAGGTGGGGTTTGAGGCCATGCGCGCCGAAGGCCCCGATGGCCACGGCGGTGCCGCCAAAGATGGCAGCGAGCCGAATGAATTTTGCAGAAGCGTCGACCATAAATAGCAGGTTGTATCAAAAGCAACTGTCAAAAGCGGCTTTCGACATAAATTATTGATTGTCAGTTTTATATTTATCAATCCATACTCACTGCCCGTCATTATGCAGATTTGAGTGCGCGCAAAGTCTCGAAAAATCGGCTATTTCGCGGGCTAAAATATCGCCCGATGATCAAAATGACCTGGCCCAGACAAAGGTGGGCGCTTCCTTTGCTGTTGTTGATTACCGCCCTGCTGGCTGTTATTGTTTTTCGAAAAAGAAGCGCGCAGCCTCTTCAGGCCATTCCCGGCCAATCTGCCTTTGTAGTAGAATTCAACGGGCTGGCCAGGGCCGGCCAACTGGTTGCCAAAATGCCCGCCACCGAATGGAAGGCGGTTCTTCAAAACACCTTTCTCCGGCCCTGCTGGCAGGACGTTGCCGTGGCCGAGCGACTGTTCAGGCACGACGACGCCATCCACAAGGCTTTTGCGGAACACACCCTGGCAGCCGCCATTACCCTCAATGAAGCCGACAGCCTCCATCCGCTTTTTGCCCTCGATCTCGGCGCCCGGCCGGATCTTGAAAGTGTGCTGAAAAACAATCCACTGAGCCAGAAGTATTTTCCCTCCTACTTCCACGGCAGCACTTTGTTTACGGTTCATTTCTCGAAAAGAGAACGCCTGGTAGTAGCCAGAATTGACAATCTTCTGCTCTTTTCCCGCTTTTCCTACCTGGTGGAGGACGCGCTGGCTCAACTGGAAAAAGGCGACAACTGGTGGGCCGACCGCAGCTGGCGCGGTCAACTGGACGACCATGCGCCCTTCAAACTTTATTGCCGGCCGCTGGCAGCGCCGATGGCTGCCCTTCTGACTGAAAACTGGCGCTTTTTACCTGATTTGCTCGACCGGAATATCGCCTGGATGGGCTTTTCCTGGGATGGCGAACACCTGCGCGGCGCGGCCAAAGCCGATGGCTTTTTACAAAAACTGCTCCTGCAGGGCGAGCCGCCACACGACGAATTGTACGCCGTGCTGCCCGACAATACCGCTTTTCTCGCGGCGGCTGGATTGGGCCGGCGGACGGCATTGTCCGATCTCGCCGAAGGCGATTACGCTGATTTTCAAAAATATATACTTCCCTGGGCAGGGCATGATGTGGCATTGGTGATGACCCAGCCTTTGTCGGCCGAGCTGCGCGAAGAGCAGTTTGTCGTACTGGCTATGAACGACAGCGTAGCGGCGCGCCAACGGCTGGAAGCCTATGGGTCGCAGCGGGGTTTATTGAAACAGTATGATTATCAAACCTTCCAGATTCGACAGTTTTTGAGCAATTCCTTGTTGTCGACCCTCCTCACCCGGCAAGACCATTCCGTTTTTCAAAACCCGGCCTGCACCATTATCGGTAATTATGTTGTTTTTGCCGCATCGAACGCTGCGCTCGAACTTTGGATCGACAAATACATCGTCAATGAAACCTTGCTGAACACACCTGAATTTCTGCTTCAAAGGAAAAAGTTGGCCCAACAAGGCAATGCTGTGCTGATGCTGAATGCCGGTTACCTTCCGGCCTTGCTGAAAAAAATGGTCATGCCGCGTCTGAATGACCGGAATGAAGAAGAAATTCAACTCCTTGCCCAAACGGGCCTCGTTGGCATTGAACTCTGGCCTGGAAAATATACCGGCTGGATCGACCTTATTTCCAGCTCTCAGGTGTTGAGCAGCGGCCCCAAAACGACGGCCGGAGGGACCAGTATCCTGTGGAAAACGCCATTGTCCGACGAGGCCGCTACGCCGCCCAGCGTGGTCATGCGAACCCGGGAAGGCGAAGCGGTTGTGCTGATTCAGGACAAACGGCACGAGTTGTACTGCCTGCGGGCCAATGGTTCCATGGCTTGGCGCAGGCAATTTGACAAGCCCTTGTTGTCAGCCGTGCAAGGCATTGATTTTCAGAACAATGGAACCACTTATTTTCTTTTTAACACCGCTTCGCACATTTGGCTGCTCGACGAAGCCGGGCACGATGTGAACGGTTTTCCGCTGAAATTACAATCTGCCGCTACCAATGGCCTCACTGTGGTGGATTTTGACGAAAACCGGCGTTATAATTTTTTTGTCGCCTGCGCCAACGGCAACATCTACGGGTATGATCAATATGGCCGGCCTTTGCCAGGCTGGAACCCGCAGGGCGGGGTGGGGCAGGTGCTTCAGCCGGTATTGCATTTTCTAAAAGACGACAAGGACTATCTCGTGGCGCTGAGCAAAACAGGGCGTCTGTCGGTTTTCGGACGCGACGGTTCCTCGCGTTTCGGGGCCAATCAGTTGGATGGCAAATTCTATGGCCCGCCGCAGGCCGACCCGGTTTCGAAATCGCCGAGGATCACCTGTGCCAATACATTGGGCAAGGTGTTCATCTGCACGCTCGACGGCGGCACCTTTTCTCTGTCCCTGGCACCTGCCGCCGATGCCCGTGCCCGCGCATATTTTGTGTTTGCCCCGTTGGAAGGCGACAAGCGATACGACTATGCCGTGATGCGCGGGTCGGGCTTGAATCTCGCAGGCTATGCGGGCAATACGATTCAGACGATTGCAAAGCGGCAGTTTGAGTCGGCGCCCGACACTTTGTTTGCAGCATCCGGCGGCGCCCGGCTTGGTGCCGTCGATCGGGCGAAAAAGCAGATTTTTCTGCTCGACAACCGTGGAAAAAGCCATCCTGATTTTCCTTTGGCGGGCGATACACCCTTCGTTCTCAGCCCTTTGTTCGAAGGCAAGCCTGAGCAGATCCTGGTGGTTGGAAACGGGGCCAGCGTTTATGCGTACAAAATCCGTTGACCGGGCGGGGCAGACCCATTTTTAATGATTATGAAAATTTATTTACCACTAATTAGGTAATCTGTAAAATAATCGACTGAAATAGTGGGCTTTTTGAAAAAATACTATTTCGGCAGACAACAATTTTACGGGTTGAATCTGTACTTTTCGCCTTTCCGTTTCCTTCAACTATTTTCCATCTTATGAAAAAAATCTTACTACTGCTCGCCTTGTCGGTTTGGGGCTGTAATGTCGCTTTTGCGCAAATCCCGGACGGGTCCATTGCGCCCGATTTTACAGCTACGGACATCAATGGAAACACTTACAATTTATACGATCTGCTCGATCAGGGCAAAGTCGTTTATCTCGACATTTTCGCTACCTGGTGCGGCCCCTGCTGGGCTTATAAAAATACCGGGGCGCTGGAAGGGATATGGAATCAATACGGCCCGCCCGGTACCGATGAGGCATTCGTCTTTGCCATCGAGGGTGACCCCAGCACCAATGTGGCTTGTCTGTACGGCCCTTCGGGCTGTGTAGGAGGCACCCAGGGCGACTGGACGGCAGGGACAGACCATCCGATCGTGGATGATGCGGGCATTGCCGGCGCCTACCAGATCACCTATTACCCGACGATCTTCTGCATTTGTCCAACCACAAAGAAGGTGTACGAATGCGGTCAGCTGGGCACCAACGGCCTTTGGAATTTCCAGCAGTCGGTCTGCCCGCCTCCGGCTATTGCGGTTGAGTTAATGAACGTCAACAGTGTGAAGTGCTACGGCAGCAACACCGGCGCGATAGACATTTCCGTATCCGGCGGCCAGGCTCCGTACACCTACAACTGGAGCAATGGCTTGCATACCCAGGATCTGAATAATATCCCTGCGGGCACTTACACCTGCACGATTACTTCAGGCAACGGACTGAGCACGGTTACCGATCCAATCGATGTGCCTGGCCCCGCCAGCGCGCTCACGCTGGCAGTGACCGACATGACTCCCGTGGGATGCAACGGCATTTTAGGCTCTATCACCGTACAGGCCTCCGGAGGATGGGACGCCAATTACACCTACGCGTGGCAAAACGGACAATTTGGCGAAACCGCCATCAACCTGGCCCCTGGTAATTACACGGTTTCCGTAACGGATGACAATGCGTGTACCAAAACGCTTACCGCCACTCTGGCCCCGGCCGTGCTGCCCACGGCGGCTATCGCTGCTCCACCCACGGTAACCTGTGCCACCCCAACCATTCAGCTGGACGGAACAGGCTCCTCGCAAGGGGATGAATTTACCTATCAATGGTTTGCATCCAACGGCGGCAACATCACAGCGGGCAGCACCACAGTGACCCCTTCCGTCAATGCCGCCGGGACTTATACCATACAAGTGACCAATATCGAAACCACCTGCAAATCCTACGCAACCACGACGGTCAGCGCGAATACCACGCAGCCAACGGCCAATGCCGGGCCTTCCATGACCGTGTCTTGCGGACAGCCTTCGGTCGTTTTACAGGGTTCCGGATCGGGTGGCAGTGGTTTTACCTATCTCTGGACAGCCAGCAACGGCGGCAATGTGGTGTCCGGCGCAGGCACCCTTACCCCAACAGTGAATGCCGCGGGAAGCTATACCCTAAAGGTAACCAACTCGGCCAACGGATGTACACAAACCGCTTCTACAACCGTTTCGGGAAATAATACCCCGCCGACCGCTGCCGCCACGGGAGGTGCTTTGAATTGCTCGATCTCCTCCGTGGTACTCAGCTCTTCTACCAACGCTTCCAATCCGGGATTCGCCTGGACAGGCCCGAACGGATTTACTTCCACGGTGCAGAATCCCAGTACCAACGCGGCAGGTACTTATACCGTCGTCATCGCTGATTCTATAAGTGGATGCAGCAGCACGGCTACGGCTACTGTGTCCTCCAATACGACAGCGCCGGGTGCCACCGCTACCGGCGGCACCTTGACCTGCGTGATCAATTCGGTCACGCTGAATGGCGCTACCAACGGCTCCTCCACAGGTTTTGCATGGACAGGCCCGAACGGATTTTCGTCCAATGTGCAAAACCCAAGCGTTACCTCTTCCGGCGATTATGTGTTGACGGTTTTGGATTCTACCAACGGATGCACCTCTACGGCCACCGCAGCGGTTGCCCTGAACAATATTCCGCCGGTAGCCAGCGCCGTGACGCCAGGCAATCTGAACTGTAATGCTTCACAACTCCAATTGAACGGCACCGGTTCGTCTCAGGGAGCTGACTTTTCCTATGCCTGGACGACGACAGGGGGCAACATCGTTTCCGGTGAGAACACCATGACACCTCTGGTGAATGCCGTAGGCACGTACAACCTCCTGGTCACCAATGGGGTCAACGGATGCACCTCCGTCGCAGCGGCTACCGTAGCGCAAAGTCCGGCCGTCATTGCGGGCATCGCCACACAAAACAACGTAACCTGCTTCAACGAGTCGAACGGCTCGGCAACAGCATCCGGGGCGGGCGGCAACGGCGCTTTCTCCTACACCTGGAGCAACGGCGCCTCCACGGCATCCATCACAGGTCTTGTCACCGGTACTTACATCGTCGTCGTTACTGATGGCGAAAACTGCACCTCAAGCGCAGCTGTGGTAATCACGCAACCTGACGCCCTGGCCGCCAATGCTACTGCCACCGCACAATCGGCCATCGGTGTTAACGACGGAACGGCTACGGCCAATCCGACGGGCGGAACAGCCGGATTTACCTTTCTCTGGAGCAATGACAGCACTACGCAAACCATTACGGGTCTCGCGCCTGGCAGCTACACGGTCTCGGTAAGCGATGCCAATGGCTGCATTTCGATTCAGACCGTTACGGTCAACTCCTTCAATTGCGCTCTTTCTGCCTCTATTTCAGGAGCAAATGTAACCTGCAACGGCGCCGCCAACGGTACTGCTGCCGTTGCCCTGATCGGCGCTGCCGACCCCGTCACGTACGCCTGGAGCAACGGCGCATCCACCGCCAGTGTGGGCGGCCTGCCGCCCGGCGATTATATCGTCAGCATGACGGATGCCAACAACTGCCCGGCATCACTGAACATTATCATCAGCGAACCGCCGCAATTGCTGGCCAACGCTACTTCAACTTCTGAAAGCGCTGCTGGCGCCAATGATGGAAGCGCAATAGCCAATCCAACAGGCGGGGTAGCCGCTTACACCTATCTTTGGAGTAATAACGCAACGACACAAAACATCAGCAACCTGGCGCCCGGAACCTATACCGTTTCCGTCACAGATGCCAACGGTTGCATTTCAGTGCAAACTGTAAATGTCAGTTCCTTCGATTGCGCTATCACCGCCCAAATCACAACGTCCAACGTCAGCTGCTTCGGCTTGAGCAACGGCTCCGCTACTGCTGTACCGGTGGGCGGCGCGGCGCCTTTCTCCTATGTCTGGAGCAATGGCGTCCAAACTGCAACTGCCAGCGATCTTGCAGCCGGAACTTATTCGGTCAGCGTAACCGATGATAATGGCTGCCTTACCCTGCAAACGGTTGATATCACGGAGCCGCAGGCCCTGCAAATTTCAATGGTTAATGCGAGCAACGTCGTGTGTGCCAATGACCCCAGCGGATCGGCAGAAGTACTGGCCACTGGCGGCACTGCCGACTACATCTACACTTGGAGTAATGGCGCTGCCGGACCGGTGGCGACAGGTCTTGTTACCGGCACTTACAATGTAGTCGTCACTGATGCCAATGCCTGCAGCCAGCAAATGAGTGTGACCATTACCGCAAATGATGATGTCGCACCCACGGTTTCGGTTCAAAACGCCACCCTCGCGCTCGGTGCCGACGGCATTGTGGAGGCAACCTTGCAAAACCTCGGCGCTTCGGTTACGGACAATTGCTCTAATACCAACGTGGTGATTAGTCCAGCTGAATTTGACTGCGACCAGCTTGGCGACCATGAGATCACCCTCACCGCCACCGATGAAGCCGGCAACAGCACTTCGGTCCTTACCACGGTGACCATTATCGACAACCTTTCACCGGTGCTGACCTGCCCGGCAAGCATTACCCGCTGCCTGGAAGACAACATCGTCAGCTACCCATTGCCGGTTGCCGTTGATAATTGCCTTTCTAACAATGGCGGCGGCTGGGAACTCCTGGCAGGTTTGTCCAGCGGCTCCGAATTCCCTGTTGGCGTCACGACCCAGACGTATGCCTACACCGACCCGAGTGGCAATACGGGCACCTGCTCCTTCGACGTAATCATTCTTGCGCCGGCCAACGTGGCCGTCACAACCGTTTTGAATGATAAAAATGGCCAGGGCGTCGGTTCGATCGACATTACCGTAGCGGGTGGTACTGCTCCTTACTCTTTCGCCTGGACCAAAGACGGCGTGCCGTTTGCCAGCACAGAGGATCTCGAGAACCTGAACTCCGGCGTGTACGCCGTTCAGGTGACCGACGCCAACGGCTGCGTGGTATCGAGTGGCTCTGTCGAGGTTGGCAACACCGTAGGCACTGCCGAGCCGGAATGGCTGCGCGGCGTTCAATTGCGTCCGAACCCGACGAGCGGCATCACCCGCATTGTGTTCTCCTCCGTACCGGATAAATCACTGGACATCGCGATCAGCGACGCTACGGGCCGGATCGTGCTCACGCAATCGGCTGATCAGCAAAGCAAAATCGAACTTGATTGCTCGGCCCTGCCTGACGGAATGTACTTCGTGCAATTCCGCACGGGTCAGGAAGTGGGCGTGAGGAGATTGGTGGTCAACCGCTGATTCTGATCTGATAGGGATAAGAAAAGGGCTTTCGCGGATTTCCGTGAAAGCCCTTTTGTACGATTACGAAACCTTGAAGGTTTCGTAAACGTAAATCGCCCGCCCTTTATCCTTTCGCCCGTTCCAGTTCCACCTCCCGGCGTTCGATCGGCGGAATGTTTTTTACGACCATTTGCATGGTGTTTCGGATACGCTCTTCAAAGAGCACCATTTTCCCCTTTTTCAAATTATCGATGGTTTCCGGAGTGAAATGCCGGATCGTGATCAGTTCCAGGTCTTCCTGGGTTTTGACCTTAAACTCGTCTGAAACGTCTTTGACAAATTTTGCGACCCGGTCGGGGATGTTCGGCACGCAGATCGTAAAACTGATCGCGGTATTCTGCATCATGTTGACAAAGAGGCGCAAGTCGGCCAGTTTGCCGAATAACTTGGCCATGTGTTGCTCGGCCACGAAGGAATAATCGGTGGTGCTGATATGCAGCAGGGCCTGGTTTTTTTCGACGACAACGATGGGCGGGTAGGAGTCGTCCTGGTCGCTACTGATCTCGGTGCCCGGCGCAGAAGGGTCAAGAAAGGACTTGACGAACATCGGAATATTTTTGTTTTGCAGGGGCTTGATCGTCTTGGGGTGGATTACCTGTGCGCCGTAGTAGGTCATTTCGATGGCTTCCTTGTACGATAAGCGGTCGAGTTTGATGACGTTTTCGAACAAACGCGGGTCGGCGTTCAGCACGCCGGGCACATCTTTCCAGATTGTCATGCTTTCCGCATCGAGGCAATACGAGAAAATGGCCGCAGAGTAATCAGAACCCTCGCGGCCCAGTGTGGTGGTAAAATTTTCAGAAGTGGAACCGATAAAACCTTGCGTGAGCACAAATCCGCCGCCGGCCAGAAGGGGCGACACGATCTTGTTTGCATGGGCTTTGGTTTTGTCCCAGTTGACCCAGCCTTCGCGGAAGGTATTGTCGGTGGCCACTACGTCGCGGGCGTCTAACCAGCTGGTTTTCAAGCCTATTTTGTTCAGATAAGCCGCCGTAATTTTGGAGGAAACGAGTTCGCCGACACAAACGATCTGGTCGTACATATAGTCATAGTTCTCAGCCGGTTTTTCTTCGAGCACCCATTCGCCTTCCACAAAAGTGTCGTTGACCAGGTTGAATGCCTCGTCGCCCTCGTCGAAGAGTTCACGCATGATGGCGTAGTGTTTTTCTTTCAGGGCATCGTACAATTCCTGGGCTTTCCCGGTCTGTTTGGCATGCGCCGCAATGACCTCCTCCAGAGCATTGGTCGTTTTGCCCATAGCCGAAACCACCACGATAATTGATTCATTTTTAAAACCTTGTAAAATAGAGGCGACATCTTTCACGCCTGCGGCGTCTTTCAGACTGGCACCGCCAAATTTGAACACTTTCATGTTTGAAGAAGTATATTTTGAAGGCGCAAAGGTAGAAAGTCAACGGATTGTGGCCATTGGATTTATGGAGAAGCCTTTCCGGAAGCGGGTTATATTTTGACCGCTTTCCGGATAATCCGTCCTTGACCAGTCTTGACATCGATGTAATAGACCCCTGCCGGCAGGTCGCTGGTCTCGAATTCAACACTATTTTCTAAAAATTCCGACTGCCGAACAATCCGGCCCAAGTGATCGAACAGTCGTATCGGTTGCTCCAGGGCGGCTCCGTTCGTCATTTCTATGGTCAAACGCGTTGAGAACGGATTGGGGGATATATGGGCTCCGGGCGATTCCGGCGACTGGACCGCTGACACTGGAACAACGACATCCACTGTTTTGTAAAGCGTGTCCGTATTGTTCCAGGCTTTCAGTGAAAGAGGATAAACCCCCGGGGCGCCAAGAGGGAATACAGGATTCAAAAAAGAAGAATACAGGGTGTCGAAACGCCATTTGAAACCTGTGTGGTTGTTCAATATCCCGAAACAGTAAACGCTGTCATCCGCCACGGAATTGGAAAAATCGAGTTCCAAAGCGGGCATGTCCGACGGCACACATGAATCGGGAGCGCTGTCGTTGCAAAAAATCAGATCCACATCTTCGATAAATCCGGTATCGAGCGGGTAGTTGTCCCTGACTTCTAGGATCCAATAACCATTGACTGAACCTAAATTGAAATCTTCCAGGCAGCCCTGATATGGATAATAATTGCCGATGTACTGATTGCCTGTTCCCCAGGACTGGTTGTTGTGCCATGTTGCAGAAAACGAAGCGTCAGGATGGGCAGGCGCCGTACAGGGTTTGAACAGGATGTCCCAAGTGGAAAAATCGGTTAGTCCAAAGGAGGAGCCTGTGGGGCCGACTAATTGAACGGTCTGTCCGGACGGCGAACGCAAGGTCATTCTCAGGTCGCCGAGGAACTCATGCCCGAAGCGCAGATGCACGCCGCACAGGCCTTGCAATGGATGAGAGAGGTCGTTATCGGTTGCACATTGTACGAAAATCTGCAATTCGTTGGTGGAAACATCAGGAATCACAAAAGGGCAATTCTGACAGGAATCGATCACAGCGGTCAGGGTATCGCCACAACTGTTCGGCCAGCCCAAACCAACTGTAAATGCTTCCGTTTGCAAACAGCCAGTTCCATCGCTGATGGTCACGGAATAAACTCCGCTGGACAAATTTTGCAGTGTGGCGCCATTTGCACCATTCGACCATTGGATGTCGTAAGGCGGCTGTCCGTTTAACAGGGTCAGGGAGATACTGCCGTCGGCTGCGTTGTAACAGGTTTCCGGAGTGACGACCGGGGTGATGCTGAAACCGGGAATTAGTGTGATGGTAACCGATGACCCAAACAGATTGGCGCAGCCGTTCGCATCCGTCACCTGCACCGAATAAATTCCCGGCGCCAGTCCGCTGATGTCTTGCGTAGTGGCGCCATTGCTCCATAAAAAGGTATAAGGCGGCGTGCCGGTCATTGGACTTGCGTGCGCCGTGCCGTCATGACCGCCACCTGCACAGGTCGCATTGGTGCTTTCGGCAGATACCCACACCCCTTCACCAAAGGACGTTACCGTGCAGATATCCACAGCTTCGCAGCCGTGCGCATCGGTAACGGTGACGGTGTAGTTTCCGGCAACGAGTTGCGTGATCTGGGCTGTGACCGCCCCGTTGTTCCACGCGTAAGCATAGGGTGGAGTGCCACCGTAGGGGACAGCAGTGGCTGTTCCATCCGGCGCCACATCACAGATCTGATCGGTTCCGAAGGTGATAACGCCCAACTGAGGAGGTTGTGAAATGACGGTAATGGAAGTAGCCGTGGCTCCCGTTCCATCCGATACGGTGACTTGATAGGTGCCGGGCGTGAGGTTTTGAATGGTCGCTGTGGATTGAGCGTTGCTCCAGGCGTAGGCGTAAGCGCCATTGCCACCCGTGGCAACAGCGGTGGCAGAACCGTTTTGTAAGCCATAACAACTGACGTTTGACGCAGTGATCGAAACGAACACTTGTGCAGACGCGGTAGAAGCGGCAACACAATGGATGAAGGCTGCCAGGCATAAGGCGGGGCGAACAGGAAGGCGGAATTTCATTGCAAAATCAGTCGGGTGAACGAAAAGTCAAGTCGAAAGCACAAAGATGCAATGGGGCGCCGGATTGTGATCCGGAATTCAAATTAAACGCCGCCAGGATCATCATTGGAGGTTCAATTCGAAGTTACATCACGCATTGGTCCTGTTTTCTGCCAGATGGTTCTTTTGTTCAGACCAATCACCTCGTCTTGTCGTACGGTGAGCAAGCGGGACCGACGCCGGTGCGGAGTTTCCAATTGGCCTGTACATTATTGATGCAAAGCCAATTGCTTGGATATTTCCCAGGCCACGATGCCCGCAGCGACTGCGACATTCAGGGAGTGTTTGGTGCCGAATTGAGGGATTTCTACTGAGCCGTCGCAAAGGGCAAGCACTTCGGACGAAACGCCGTTGACTTCATTGCCCAGCACGAAGGCGTAATTTTCATCTGTCTGAAGGAGCAAATCCTGAAGCCAGGTCTTTGTAGTGGTTTGCTCCACTGCAAAGACCCGCCAGCCGTCGTTTTTCAAGGAATTAACTGCCTCGGAAGTGTCTGTGAAATATTCCCAAGTGACCGATTCCGTGCTGCCCAGTGCCGTTTTCAGGATTTCCCGGTGAGGCGGCTGCGCCGTGATCCCGCAGAGGACAATTTTTTGAAGCGCAAAAGCGTCGGCAGTTCTAAAAATCGAACCGACATTCAACCCCGAACGAACGTTGTCGAGCAACAGGGCGACAGGCAACTTGCGGCTCAAGCGGAATTCCTCCAGCGAGAGGCGTTTAAGGGCTTGCATGGTTTGCTTTTCCATCAGGGCAAAAGTAGAACAGGCCGCACAGGATTGGAAATCCTGTGCGGCCTGTTCTACTTTTGCCCTGATGTTAGATCAACTGCACAACACGACCCTCGGCCTTAAATTGCCCACCGACCCCCGCTGGGTCAATCTCGCTGAAATGGATTTGGCAGAGATACTGACCGATCACGCCTATTGCGAGCAAAAAGCGGCAACTTCCTGCATTTCACTCATTCAGGCTTATCCCGAGCGCACGGAATTGGTGGAGGAACTCGCTCCGATCGTAACGGAGGAGTGGGGACATTTTCGGATGGTTTTAAGCGAGTTGAAACGACGCAATTTGCTGCTCGGCCGGCAGCGCAAGGATACATACGTGAATGCGTTGCTGGCGTTTCAGAAAAAAGGCGGCACCCGGGAGGAGGCCCTGCTGGAACGCCTGCTTACCTGCGCCCTTATTGAGGCGAGAAGTTGTGAGCGTTTCCGGTTGTTGTCGCTGCATTGCGCGGATGAAATGCTGAGGGGCTGGTACCATAAGTTCATGGTAGCCGAAGCGGGGCATTACCGCTTGTTTCTCGACCTGGCTGAATTGTATTTTGGCAAGGAAAGGGTGCGGGAGCGTTGGCTCGAATATTTGCGTCACGAAGCGGGCATCATGGAACAGATGGAAGTTCGCGGCGACCGGATACACTGACCGGTTCAGGTCCAGCCTTTTACCTTGTTGATTTTACCTTCCTCGCCATAGATTTCACGGGAGATTTTGTTGTAGGCAGCGGCGGCTTCTTCCGGTGTGTCGAACATCCCGATGTGTACGGATTTTCCGTGAACCGATATGACTGCACGATACCGGTTGTGCTCCTTGTACACGCCGGTGAATCCCGTATTGCTGCTTGTTTTACGCTGCCGGCTGGCTACCGAACGCGAGCGATAGACGATGTTCTCGAGCCTGCAGTCGAGTTTATTGCCATTTTTGGCTCCAACAAGACGGTTTTTGCCTTCCTTTTGTGCACCTAAATACTTTTCAGCGATCAGTTTGTGAAGGTAAATGGTCTCTGTTTTAAACCCGCCATCCGCTTTTTTCCAGGTCTTTTGAAAAACTGCGCAGCCGCTGGAGTGTTTTCGCAGATTGTTGACAAAGTCCATTTTGACCAGATATGGTTCGGTGGTCAACCACTCAAATACCTGGTCGTCCAGGAGGACGCTTTCCTCGGCATTTTTTAATTTGATTTTATAAATCACGGTGTTTGGATTGAAAATGGTTTATAAATAAGGGCTGGCTCGGAATCAGGAAATCCTCCCAAGCCTGGTGGCCGGGAGAAATGGAATAAAAGAAGATTGTGCAATTCGTCTCTGAAAGGGTGCCATAGAATGGGTTGATGTTTCCGCCAATATAGACGAGTGGCCAGGACGATAAGGAATCAGGCAGGAAGCGGGCCGGATGGGGCTGAAAACGAAGTACTAAGTTATCTTCGCAGCAGCGAATTTCGTTATTATTTTAGAATTATTCAAGGCAAATGGCCTGTTTTGTGAAATTTTAACCCTGTTACATTTGATTATTAACCACTAATTATTGGTGAAACATTCTGATCGCAAAAACTCCTCCTTTTTTTATTGGCAGCATCCTTCAGATGTTCTGCAAATACCGCTTGCTGATCAATTATACTTGCTGGAAAAACGTTTCGGCAGCCATTTGTATGATGCATTTAACCCAGAAATGGCCATCAAATGTGCGATTGCTGCTCAACCGGATACGTCATGGATGAAGTCGGCCAATACCGTCGGGATAAATGTGCGGACGATCGGCAGCTTCTGGAAAATAGTTCCTTATGTGCTCACCTTGCCTGCTGCACAAAATGCCATCCATATTTTGCCGGTTTGGGAGCCCGGGGTCGTTGCCAGCCTTTACGGACCCTCGAGTTGGAACATCAACCCCGAATTTTTTGATCCTGAACTCGCAGCGCTTTTTCCGCAGTTGGACACCGTGGAGAAGCAACTTAAAGCGGTAGTCAACCTGTTGCACCTCGGAGAACGGGCAGTGGGCATGGATGTTGTGCCGCATACTGACCGGTTTTCAGAAATGGCCGTCGCCAACCCGCATATTTTTGAATGGCTGCAGCGCCGCGATCTTGAAATTGTCCGCCACGACTCCGGATTTTACCGGGAGGTTCAGCGACTCATCTTCGATTTTGTAAAAAAACGGGGCAGTGCGGTGCCCGGCCTGGATTTTCCAGATGATAAAACGGCATTTTTTGAGTCCTTTTCAGAGGAAATACGCCTGAAGGTGATGTTCGGCCATAAAAACGACTACACCGGCCGCCTTCAAAAACGCAAGGAAATCGTGCAAATGCTGTTCGATTCGGGCATCGAAACCGTGCCTGCCACCATGGGACCACCTTACCGGGGAATCGAGGTGGATCCGCATGCCGACGCCCGGGTAGTGGACGAAGACGGGCGCGTTTGGCTCGATTACCGGATTGCGCGCCCACAAGCGATGTCGCGGGTTTTCGGGCCATTATCGCGCTACAAACTGTATGAATCCAAAGCGGAAAACCGCCATTGGGAACTGGATTTTGAGCGGCCGAACACGGCTGCCTGGGACTACGTTTGCAATCATTATTGTGCTATTCAGAAGGAATTTGGATTTGATTTTATGCGGGGCGACATGTCGCATGTCCAGATGCGGCCGGAAGGCGTTCCTGCGCACCGCGATCGCTTCTACGATCTGCTCGGGGCAGTAAAGCAGGCTGTTTTGCGCGACGTGCCAAGCTTTGCCTACTTTGCCGAAAGCTTTCTGGCGCCGCCAGACACCATGGCTTACGGGGATGAATGCGATCACCTGGAAGCGAGTTTTGCCGATTCCACTTTGGGAAATTTGCAGTCAGAACCCGTTGGAACACAAGAGTTTGTCTCGGAATTTGCCCGGTATTGCGCACTGCTGCACACGCGGAAATTTGCTCCGAATTTCACCCTGATGACAGCTGACAAGGACGACCCTCGCTTCGACGGCTTTTATCTGGAGGGAAACGAAATCCGGTATTTTCTGGCCCTGTTCCTCACAGACATGCCATCCTATGTGAGCCTCGGATTTGAATGCCGCATGCCGCACCACCAGCCAGCGCCAAATGAGCATTATACCAAATTGTACGTTTTTCAAATGAAAACCGGCCCCAAAGCGACCCAGGGACCTTACCAATGGGAGCGAAACATGGTGCTTTACAACAACTTGGCGAGGCAAAAGGAGCTGTCGGAAACCCTTCATGCGGATATCCGCGACGCGCAAACGCGCTGGCTCATTGCGCCGGATGCTTCGGGCCAACAAAAGGTTATTGCCTGGACCCAATCTGATGCCCCACGATTCATTTTCGTCGCTAATCTGGATACGAAAAACGCCTGCCGCAATCTCTCCATCCCCAACCCGGGCAATGCCAGCTGGCGAGGTGTTTTTTCAACGGAACAGGAAGATTTTCAGGTTTCTGCATCGGCGGAAATTTTGATTGAGGAACTGCTTCCGGGAGAGGGCCTCGTGTTCAGGGACGCATCAGTTGCTCCGTAAATTCTCTCGCATCCAGCCCTTCAAAGGTTCCGGACGACATGAGCAGGAGGTTCCGGTTGTGCCAGTCAAGCCCGGCCAGGGCGGCTTCCAGGTCTTTCCGGCTGGTCAGTACTTCCAGATTGGGATGCTGAAAAGCGCGGCGAACATCTTCCATTGTAAACGGCGGCAATTTTTTCATTTCGAGGGTATGGGGGCTGAAAAACACGAAAGCGCGCTCAGCAGACTGAAGCGCGCCCTGGTATTGTGGCAAAAAATCCCGGTTTAAGCTGCTGAACGTGTGGAGTTCAAGGCAGGCCACCAGTGGGCGCTGTGGAAACAGGTTTTTCACCGCCGCTACAGTGGCTTTTACCTTGGACGGGGCATGGGCGAAATCGAGCCATGCGCAGCTGTCAGTGTTCCGAACGAGCCATTGCAGGCGTTTGGCGGCGCCTTTGAAATCTGACAAAGCTTCCAGAAAATCGGCTTCCGGTATCCCGAATTCGCGGCAAATCAGATAAGCGGCCTTGGCATTCAGCAGGTTGTGTTCGCCGAAAACCAGCAAGGGATACGCCTTTTTTTCCGAGTCAAAAGCGACGGTCTGTCCATTTTCCACTCGCGCCTCGAACGGCTCAAAAGGGATGCTGTGCCAGGACGGATCCTCTTGGCTGTCGATGAGCCGGCGCAGTTCCGGGTCCTGGCCATACCAGATCACGCTGCCGCCGGGTTCCACGGCATCGAGCAGCAATTCGAACTGGGCGCAGTATTTTTCAAAAGAAGGAAATACGTTGATATGGTCCCAGGCGATGCCCGTGATGACGGCGTGATGCGGCTGGTAACGGACCATTTTGGGAGTCAGGTCGAGCGGCGACGCGAAATATTCGTCGCCCTCCACCAGCAGTGCGGGCGCGTCGGACAGCCGGACCATCGTTTCAAAACCTTCCATTTGGGCGCCCACCAGGTAATCAAAATCGTAGCCCAGTTTCCGAAGACAATGCATAGCCATGGCCGTAGTCGTGGTTTTTCCGTGGCTTCCTGCCACGACAAAGCGTTTTTTTTGCCGCGACTGATCATAGATAAATTCGGGGTAGGACATGATAGTGAGTCCAAGTTCCTGCGCCCGCAGCAGTTCGGGGTTGTCGATCCTGGCGTGCATGCCGAGTACGACAACATCGAGTAGTGGCGTAATTTTTTCAGGAAACCAACCGCTGGCCGGCGGCAGCAAACCGGCGGCAGCAAGCTTGTCGCGAGCGGGGTTGTAAATTTCATCGTCGGAGCCGCTCACATGATGGCCGTTCTGATGAAGAGCCAAAGCAAGGTTATGCATGGCGGCACCGCCGATCGCGATAAAATGGATATGCATCTGATAAAATAGTGTTAAAGAGTTTTCCGAATCATGTTTGGTATTGTTAAAAAATTAACAAAATTTCAGACAATTATTCGGCAAGTGCGGTCGTTTTTTGAGACTTTTGCGGCG
>JBGAJY010000037.1:0-9403 GCA_044224705.1 Saprospiraceae bacterium | reverse complement strand
CGAAATTAGGGGCTGGCACAGGTTTTGCAACAATAAGCACAATGCAATTCCGTTTTTTGTCTCAGTTTTCAACCGCTATTCCATCACTACAATCAAATCGACGTACAATGAAAAACTGGAAGAAAATCCTCGCGTTTGCTTTCTTCGCCGCCATTTTCCTGCTCGAAGCATGCCACCGTGGCTACGGCTGCCCGGGCAGTGACCTGTAAATGACCTTGAGCAGAGCCGGCTTTTTAACGTGAAAAAACAGCATATGCCCAATTGGATTCCACTGTGTTCTGTAGAGGATGTTGAAAAGATAAGAGAACGATCGCAAACAACGCCTTGCCTCATTTTCAAGCACAGCACGCGTTGCAACATCAGTTCAATTGCACAGTACCGTTTGGACGCCGACTGGAGTTTTTCTGATGAAATCGTCCAGCCTTATTTTATTGATCTGCTCAAATACCGTTCTGTTTCCAACACGATCGCCGATGTGTTCCAGGTGCACCATGAATCGCCCCAGGTTTTGCTGATTGTCCAAGGCGAATGTGTTTACGATGCTTCCCATTTAGATGTGCGGGTAGAGGAAATTGAAGAAGCGCTGTCCCACATCTGACCCATAAATCGGCCATTACAAAACATGCCAAGAAGGCGCAGATCTACCCGATCTGCGCCTTCTTGTTTGAGTAAATAATTCCCTCCGGTTTTGTCACCTTTGCCGCCCATGAAAATCATTCGAATCATCTGGCGATTCCTGTTTTTTGTTGTGATTACATCGGCAACGGTGGCGACGATTTACCTGCGGCGCCTTTTTTTACGGGCCGATCTCCGCGATGCCATGCGGATTCGCCGCAAATGGGCGCGCGGTCTGATGTATGGGATAGGGGTCCGAAGGCACTGTTCCGGATGAACCTTGTCTCGTGGTATGCAACCATCGGTCCTATCTCGACCCTATTTTGTTGCTGTGCTACATTGACGCTTTTCCTGTTGCCAAGGCCGAACTGGCCCAATGGCCCTTGCTGGGAAAAGGCGCCCAACTGGCCGGGATTTTATACTTGAAGCGGGAAAACGCGAAGAGCCGCACGGCTATTTTAAAGGAAATCACCAGCGCCATCCTGTCGGGTTTTCAGGTGATTTTGTTTCCTGAGGGCACCACTTCCGCTTTACCTGTGGGCGTGTTGGCTTTTAAAAAGGGCTCGTTTGGCGCAGCGGCGCAGGACGGATTTCCGGTAGTGCCGGCAGCGCTGTGTTTCGAGGAAGTCGCCGATTTTTGGGTGGGCAGTGAGACCTTTTTACAACACGCATTCCGACGATTTAAGGAGAAGGAGATCCGGGTAAAAGTTGCTTTCGGGCCGATGCTCAGGAGCCCGGACTCAGGCGAATTACTTGAAAAATCCAGATATTGGATTGAAAACCAATTAATTGCAAGTCCTCCAAGATGAAATTCAGCCGCGCTCTTTTCCGACTGTTGTTATTCGCCGGATACACGCTCCTGCGGATTTTTCAGATCATTGCGCTGAGCCTGCTCCAAGGTGAAGACCCGCACCGCTCCCTTCGGATTCGCCGTTCCTGGGCGCATTGGCTGCTGCCCCGTCTTGGATTGAAAATTGAAACCCGGGGTGTCGCACCGGATTATCCCTGCATCGTTATGGCCAATCACCGGTCCTACATGGATCCGGTCATCATGGTTCGCGACATTGCAGGTTGTCCGGTTTCCAAGGCCGAGGTGGCCAGTTGGCCCATCATCGGATATGGCGCAAAACTGACCGGCGTGCTTTTCCTGAAACGCGAGAGTGCCAGCAGCCGGCGCTCCACCCTGAATGGCATTTCAGCAAAAGTGAAAGAAGGTTTTCCGGTGATTCTGTTTCCCGAAGGCACCACGCATGATCACCCGACGACCATTGATTTGAAACGTGGCGGGTTCCAGTTGGCGGCCGACGGGGGCTTTCCCGTTGTACCCGTTATGATCGAATACGAGGACCGGGCCGATTACTGGATCGGTAACGACACATTTTTACCTCATTTTTTTCGACGATTTGGCGAACGCCGGATGAAGGTGCATATTCACTACGGCGAACCCATTACGGGAGACGACGCCCAGGAATTGGGGCGAAAGACCAGGGCATGGATCGACGCCCAATTGAAGGAGTTGCATCAACGTTTGCATTTGTTCAGCTCAGCATCGTGATTATTTAATTCTGTTTGGCTGAAAGCACAGGTATGTCTACCTTTGCGCCCGCAATGGCCCCGTAGTTCAACGGATAGAATGGAGGTTTCCGGAACCTCAGATAGTGGTTCGATCCCACTCGGGGCTACCCAGTATGCGCAATCCCTTGCAGACAGCCTGTTTGCAAGGGATTTTCTTTCACCGGACTTGGCCGCGGCGTCAATTGATCCTGGAATTGGCAGACAATCCATCCTGAACCCGCAAAAATTACTTTGCGCTGAAATAAGCGATACCTTCGCGCTAAATATTTTGATCCGAATCATGCCAGATATTTCAACCCAGCACCGCGGTTGCATTTTTGACCTAGATGGTGTAGTGGTCGATACTTTTCAGTACCACTACAAAGCATGGCGGCGTGTGGCCAATCAACTGGGTTTTGAATTTACCGAACAACAACATATGGCGCTGCAAGGCCTGGGTCGAATGGAGAGTTTGGAAAAAATCCTGGAATGGGGAGGAATTTACCTGCCGGATGCGGAAAAATTGCATTGGGCGGACGTGAAAAACAATTGGTATGTCGAGTTGGTCGCCCATATGACTCCCGATGCCGTTTTGCCGGGCGTACGCACTTTTTTAAACGAATTACAAGACAAAGGTGTCCCGACGGCCCTCGTGTCGTCGTCGCGGAATGCCCGTTCTGTTTTGCAATCTACCCGGCTCGATATGTTTTTTGATGTCGTCATCGACGGAAACATTATCAAAAAACCAAAGCCTGATCCGGAACGCTACCTGCTTGCTGCTCAGGCCCTGCATCGCTCTCCCGCCGATTGTGTGGTATTTGAGGACTCTTCTTCAGGCGTTTTTGGCGCCATATACAGCGGCTTCGCCGTGGTCGGCATAGGCAGCCCGGAACAATTGTATCGGGCAAACACCGTAATCCATGGTTTTCAAAATCTATCCTTTGACGACTTGTTATCGGCGTTGGCTGAAAAAGTAGCGTAATCGCCTAAACCTGAATTTTAAATCGCTTCCGTATTCTCTACCGATCATGAAATTGAATTTTGTTCTGGCTATTCTGGCCTTTTTTCTGGCTTTTGCTGCCTGCAAAAACGCTCAAAAAACGACCCCTACCACCGCTGAACCCGTTGCCGCCGCTGCGCCGCCTGCTGAATCGGGCCCCGATCCTGACTATTGGCGGGCTTCACATGTCTTTGAAGTTGAGCAGCCGGATTCTGCCTACCCTTACCAGGCTAAACGGGCACCCCGCCGAGTGGAAGTGCCCTGGGACAAATTGCAGCGCCCGAGTACCAGCCGGCGCGCCTTTATGGCCACCGGATACTGGTCGGCCATTATGGCTTACCAGCCTTCCGACACGACGGTTCACCACAACTTTTTGGGCAAATACCTCCGGTTTCGCGAAGACCAGACCTTTGATATTATTGTGAAAAATAAAGTTGTGGATACCGGCCACTGGAATTTTGACGAAGAGAAGATGATCGTTTATTTGTCCTGCCAGGATCCCTATTTCAATAATACCTGGGCGGTGCAGGAACGCGGTTTTCGAATGGTCTGGAAAGGCAATACCGAACTTAATGTCACCGGCATACAGGTTCGAATGGATAATTCAGCCTCGCTGCCAGCAGGGAATTAACTTTGCTGCCGCCTGATTTTGAAGCGCTTATGAGAAAATCACCCTTGTTGCTCCTTTTCCTGTTTTCGGTAATCGCCTGCCAAAACAAACAACAACCTGCGGCCGTGACCACCACGCATATCCCTTCCCGACCGGGCGAACCCGAATGGGTGAAAAGCGCCGTTTTGTACGAATGCAATGTCCGGCAGTTTTCTGCTGAGGGCAACCTGGGTGGCGTTTTGCGTGAATTACCCAGGCTTCATGCCCTGGGCATCGATGTCCTTTGGCTGATGCCCATACACCCGGTGGGCCGCGAGCGCCGCAAAGGGACCCTCGGCAGTCCGTATTCCGTGCGTGATTACCTTAGCGTGAATCCTGATTTCGGGACCCTGGACGACCTGAAAGAACTGGTGCGCTCCGCTCACAGACTGGGCATTAAAGTGGTGCTCGACTGGGTGCCCAACCACACTTCCTGGGATGCCGTGTGGAAATCCGAACACCCGGAATATTATTCCAGATACAACGGTGATTTTACGGTACCCCTCAACGAAAAGGGCGTGCCCATCGACGACTGGACGGACGTGTGCGACCTCGATTACAACAATCCGGCACTCCGGAAAGCCATGATCGGCGCCATGCAATACTGGCTGAGAACGGCCGATATAGACGGATTCCGGGTTGACATGGCGGGGTTGGTGCCCAATGATTTTTGGGCCGAAGCAAGACCTGCTCTTGATTCCGTAAAGCCGGTCTTTATGCTCGCCGAATGGCAGGACGAACCGGCGCATTTTTTATCCGCTTTCAATTGCAATTACGGCTGGAAATGGAAGGATGTGACCAAAGATATTGCCGCCGGCCGGCAAAGTGCGGGCGCGCTCGATTCACTGCTTCGGGAACTGGATGAATTTTATCCGGAAGGATATTACCAACTCTATTTTACCCAGAATCACGATGAAAACAGCCACAACGGCACGGAAAATGAGCTGTACGGCACCTCAGCCGACGCCTTCAATGTCCTGGCCTTCACGTGGCAGGGCTTGCCGCTACTGTACAACGGACAGGAAGCCGCCCTGAACCAACGCCTGGCTTTTTTTGAAAAAGACCCCATCCATTGGGGCAATAACTCCAAAGCGCCGTTTTTTGAAAAACTGGCCGAACTCCGTCATCGCAACCAGGCTGTTTGGCCAGGTGTAAATGGCGGAAGACTGATCCGCATCCCGACTAACGCGAACGACTTTGTGTACGCTTTTACTCGGGAAAAAAATGGTGACCGGGTCGTGGTCATTCTTAACCTGAGCAAGGAAAGCCGAACTTTTACGCTTCAAATTCCACAAAGTGCAAGGGGAGCCTACACCGATTTGTTTGGCAGCAGCACCGTTCAGCTGACCAGTGAAATGGACCTTCGGCTCGATCCCTGGGGCTATCTTGTTCTGACCAATAAGTAAACGAATCCCCGCTTTCCTCCGGCATTGCTGCGCGCATGAAAATCCTGCTGCTTCGTTTTTCCTCCATCGGCGACATTGTGCTCACGACTCCCGTAGCCCGGTGTTTGAAAAGACAACTGGGCGCCGAAGTGCATTTCCTGACGAAGCGTGCATTTGCCCCCATCCTCGAACCCAACCCAAACGTCGACCGTGTATTTTCCTTTGAAAAGGAAATGGGTGAAATCGTGCCGGTACTGCATCAGGAGCGGTACGACTGGGTCGTCGACCTGCACCATAACCTGCGCACCTTTCGCCTTAAACTCGCTCTGGGCCGTCCGGCACGATCATTCGAAAAATTGAATTTTGAAAAATGGCTGCTCGTCAACACGGGTATTGACAGATTGCCGGATGTCCATATTGTCCAGCGATACCTCGCGACCGTGACACATCTCGGGGTAAAATACGACGGCAAGGGTCTGGATTTTTTTGTACCGGAGCAGGAAAAAATTTCGCTTGCCACCTTGTCACCGCTGCTTTCGACTGGCAATTATGTGGCTTTTGTCATCGGTGCTACCCACGCCACCAAGCGGCTTCCTCCGGAAAAAATAGTCGAAGTGGTACGACAAATAAACGGCCCTGTGGTCCTGCTCGGCGGCCCGGCAGAAGCAGAAGCGGGCCAATTCATTGCAAGCCAATCAGGCCCTCATGTGCTGAATACCTGCGGCCAGCTCAGTCTTCTGCAATCCGCCTCGGTCGTGCAGCAAGCGGCCAAAATCGTGACGCACGATACCGGTTTGATGCACGTTGCAGCCGCTTTTGGAAAAGAAATTGTATCTGTTTGGGGCAGCACGGTGCCGAAATTTGGCATGTATCCGTTTTTTGCCGCCGCAACCGGCAGTAATACGACTATTGAAGTTGCTGATTTGCGATGCCGCCCTTGTTCAAAAATTGGTTTCGACCGCTGTCCAAAGGGGCATTTCCGCTGCATGAACGATCTCCATGCCGAGCAAATCGCAGCCGAAGCAAATTCAACTTTTGGCTCGCAGAAGTGACGCCTCTTTTCCAAAAGCCGGCTTTTAACAAAATCAGAACGGGCCGACATCCTTGCTATTCCAATTTTGCCCTACTTTTCGCCGACGAACCCCGTTTCGCGATCTTTCTAAACTATTGGCACATGCACGTTAAAAAACTACTTCTCTTCTTTGTCGCTTTGCTGACCTTCAATGCCTTGCGCGCGCAGGACATTCACTTCACGCAATACTATATGGCGCCGACCAACCTGAACCCAGGCATGATCGGCAATTTTGAAGGCACCCTGCGCATTGGAGGTATTTACCGCGACCAATGGCGCAGCGTCCTGAACAGCAACCGCTACGGCACTCCATCCGCTTTCGTCGATGCTCCGATCATTCGCGGCTTTCGCAAACGCGACTGGATCGGCGTAGGTCTCACCTTCGTAAGCGACAAGGTAGGCTCGGGCGCACTTAAAACAACGGTGGGCAAATTGGGCGCAGCCTATCATCTGGGCCTCGACAAAAAAGGCAACAGCCATATTTCCATTGGCGCCGACTACGGCAAAACCAGCCGCCGCGTCAACGACAACTTCAATTTTGAAGACGAACTGACCATGGGCTTTCCCAGCAGCGCCGACGACCAGCGCCTGGGTCAGTCCAACAAGGCAGACTGGACCGATATCAGTGCGGGTGTCATGCTGACTTCGAAATTGAACAAACGTATGGATTTCAACATCGGCTTCTCCATGTTCCACCTGGGCAAACCGAACTACGGCATCCTCAACAACACGGAGAAAATCCCGCAACGCTCCGTGCTTCATGGACAGTTTAACGTCGCACTGACCGATCGCTGGACAGTGAGCCCGGCCTTCCTGTACCAAACCATGGGCGGCGCCGATGAAATCAATCTCCAGGGCCTGGCAGGCTACCTGATCAACCCCGAGAAAGAAATCCGCGTCAACGTGGGCGTTGGCTACCGCTTCCGCGACGCCATCAACGCCCTGGCCGGCATTCAGTATAAAGACCTGCGCGTAGGCCTGGCTTACGATGTAAACACTTCCGATCTCACTTCTGCCACCAATGGCCGCGGCGGCTTCGAAATTGCAGCCAATTACATCATCAAAATTTACAAACCGGCGAAAATCAAACCGCGCATCATGTGTCCGCGATTCTGATGACCAGGGCCTTTGCTGACGAATGCGGCAGCCATTTTGCCCCGACAAATCCTCAAAACCTTCCGGTACCATTTATCATGACTGCTATTTTCTACAATATGAAAAAAACAATCCTGTTCATTCTGACCTTAACGGGCCTTGCATTGGGTTACCAAGCCGGGGCGCAGCCGCTCAACCGTTCTACGCCGGAAAAACTGCTTAAATCGGCGGAAGAAGCCGAATCCACGGGCAATCCTTATGAAGCCCTCGATTTGTACCAGAAAGTCTATGACGAGACCAAAGACAAAGCAGTTGCCATAAAAATCGCCAAACTCAACTACGAATTGCGCGATTACGAACAGGCCGAACGGCGACTCGAAAGAATCGTAGTACGCGACCGCAAAGATGAATACCTCGAACTGCGCTACTACCTCGGCATGAGCCTGAAACACAACGGCAAATACGCAGAGGCAATCGACCAGTTCAATCAATACCTGGCAGGTGGAACAGACTCCGTTCTCCTCGCTTCCAGCAAAATAGAAATCGCAGGCGCCGAACTGGCCCGCAAAGCCAAACAGCCCGATAACCTGCTGGTGAATAACGCCGGGAAAAAAGTCAATACGCCGCAAACCGAAGCGTCGCCCGTGTACAGCGGAGGCGAATTATATTACACTTCGCTGAACGCCAAAGAGGTCATTACCCTCGACGGCAAGGAAGGCGACTGGTTTGCCAAGGTGTACACCGCACCGAAAAGCGGCCAGGGCGAATTTGGTGATCCTACTGCGCTCGGCACCCAAATCAACCGGGAAGGCTGGCACCAGGGCAACGTCAATATCTCGCCCGACGGCCGAACGATGTACTTCACCCGCATCGAACTGGAGAATAACGTCATGAAAACCAGCCAGATCTACTACGCCGTGAAAGGCGCCGACGGCTGGGGCGCAGCGAGCGAAGCTGCCGGCGTCAATGGCGACTATATCGCCAAACACCCTTGCGAAGGCGAACTTTTTGGAGAAAAAGTCCTGTTTTTCGTGGCTCAAATGCCCGGAGGCAAAGGCGGCTACGACATTTACTACGCCCCGAAGAAAAGCGACGGAGTGTTTGGCTTGCCCGTAAATCTCGGCGCCGTGATCAACACGCCCGGCGACGAAGTAAGCCCTTTCTACCGCGACGGCAAACTCTATTTCAGCAGCAACGGCCGCGCCACTTACGGCGGCCTCGATGTGTTCGAAAGCCAGTGGAACGGATCGGTTTGGAGCGAGCCCAAACAACTGCCCATGGGCATCAATACCAGTGTCGACGACCAGTACTATACGCAAGCCCCCGATGGCATGTCCGGATTCCTGGTCAGCAACCGTCCCGGCCCCAACAACCTCAAAAGCAAAACCTGCTGCGACGATATCTACGCCTGGGAAATCGAACGCGTGAAGGTGAACCTCGATGCTAAAACCTACACTTTCAAAAAGAAAAACGAAAAGGAAAACCCGCCGCTTACCGGCTGCAACGTACAGGTGATCGATGTGACCGACCCCAACCCGGCCAATGTGGACAACCGCACGAACCCGGCCGGAAATGATTTCGTATTTGCCCTGCAACCGGAAAAATCCTATATCGCTATCGCAACGCGGGAAGGCTACCACCCGGACACCGTGAAAGTGAATACGCTCGGAGTGAAAAAAAGCATCAACGTAGAGCGCAAATTCACCCTTCGCGCCATCCGCAAAGAGCCGGACAGCATCGTGGTCAAGATCAATGAGCCGATCCGCCTCAACAGCATCTACTACGATTTTGACGATGATAAAATCCTGCCCGACGCGGAAAAAGACCTCCAGTTCCTGGTCGATCTGATGACCAAATACCCGGACATGAAGATTGAACTATCCTCGCACACCGACTCCCGAGGCAAAGACTAATACAACGAAGACCTCTCCCAGCGCCGCGCCGACAGCGCCAAAGGCTGGATCGTATCCAAAGCCATCGTCGCCGACCGGATGGTGGCAAAAGTATATGTTGAAAAACAACTCCTCAACTAC
>JBGAJY010000304.1:0-4788 GCA_044224705.1 Saprospiraceae bacterium | reverse complement strand
CCCTGGGTTTCGTAAGGGTAATCAGGTTCCCGAACGCCCGGAATTCGCGTCACAAGCCGGTTTATCTGAAAGGTCAATTGTTCCATATCCTGCCTGAGGCGGCCATAGTCTTGATTGTTTAAATACTCAAGATCGTGACTGACTATCAATAGGTTAACTACCTCTACGGCACTTCCAAAGGCTATTTCATAAAATCGGTTTTGGTCTTTATCTCCGAGCCTTGCACTTCCTTCTGCCAGATTGCAATTGATGGATATGCTTGCCCGTCTTATTTGACTGGTGATTCCGAATAATTCCTCTTTTGGAAAAAATTTGGTCACGAGATAAATCTGCTTAACGGCTTGGCGTGCATTCTGCCAGACAGCCATCTTCTCAAATGCGTAGGTATAAGCCATTGTAGTTTCCCTTTTATCAACCTTATCAATTTGATCAACCTTGTCTGCCGTAGGCAGGCAAAATCAACCCATCAGCGTTTACAAACAATTTGCCCGGTATACTTTAAATTGATCGTCTCATACTCCCGCCACCCCGTCGCCGGCATGGCTTTCTGGTAAAAGATTTTCAACCGGTTCAGTTTGTCTTCCAGGCGCCTCGTGCTGCCGAGAATGATCTTTTGGTCGCCGACGAGTGGCACGAGCACGAATTCGCCGGCGTTGTTCACGTGTATCTGCTGGATGAAATTGGCATAAAAGTCATCGGCCAGCAGGGTGTTGGTCAGGTTGAACAGGTCTTTGAGCGGGTTGCGTTTTTTGTCCAGAAAATCCGTCGTGTAAGGCGGCAGGTTGCCCGTGGCGACCAGCACGCGGGCGGTGAAATTTTTGGAGGGCGGCATTTTCTGGCCGTTTTTGTCCAGGTAATAATTGCCGCCGTGGTTGTCGAGCACGCGCAGCAACGGTTCGCGCTGTTCGATACGGACGTGCAGGATGTTGTTTTGGTCAATCCAGGTGTCGGCGTCGGCGACGAAAGGGTCTTCCTGCAGCACGCGCTCCATACGTTCCACTTCGAGGTTGCCGATGGTGGTGCCTTCCAGGGTATTGCCGAAAGAGCGGAGCAGGGCGTTGCGCACGTCGCTTTCGCTGATGAGTTTGTCGTCTTTGCCCAGGGGCACTACCTCCACTTCCACCGTTTCGGCGAAGCTGTGCTTCTTCCGCGTGACGGCCGACAGCAGGATCACCCCGATAATGATCAGGAAGAGAATCCAGTAGATGCGGTCGTAGCGCAGCCGTGGAGCGCGGAAGGAAGGCAGTTGAAATGCCATGGGTTAAATGGTTTTTGGGGGTGTATTTTTTTCGGTAAAAAGTGTTTTTATCGGTTGAACAAATTGATCGATATCTCCGGCGCCCATCGTCAGCAGCACCTGCAAGTCTTTGTTTTTCAGCGTATTCAGCAAATCCTGTTTTTCTACAATGGATTTGTTTTTTAAGGTCATGTGGTCGAGAATAGTTCCTGCGGTGATGCCCGGAAGGGGCAATTCGCGGGCGGGATAAACCGGCAGCAGCAGGCATTCGTCCAGCCCGTCCAGCGCCCGGGCAAAGCCCTCCGCAAAATCACGCGTCCGCGTAAACAGGTGCGGCTGAAAAATGCCGGTGAGCCGTTTTCCCGGAAACAGCGTCCGCGCCGCAGCGATCGTGGCTTCCAGCTCGGCCGGGTGGTGCGCGTAGTCGTCCACGTACACGAGACCGGGCCGGCGGACGATGTATTCGAATCGTCGGTGCACGCCGGCGAAGCTTTCCAGACTGGCCGGAAGGCTGCCGGAGGGCACGCCGGCCAGCAGGGCTGCGGCAGAGGCGGCCGTGGCATTGAGGACGTTGTGGTTGCCGGGGTAGGCCAGACGCAGGTTTTGAAGGCTTGTGAAAAAGGTAGTGGCAGTGCCTGTACCTTGCTCTCCTTCAAATGTTTTTAGATGATCAGGCTGGATTTGTCCTGGGATCAGCAGATCGAAAGCCATCATGCCTGCCTCCACATGCAACCCGATAGCCTGAAAACCGGCCGCCTGAGTTTCGAAATTTTCAAGTTTGAGACTCATCCGAGCGGCTTTCACGAAATCGGTCAAATCCCCCTCCGCAATCCCAAACGTGAACACCCGCCTGCCCGAACCGCGCAATTCCTCCACCAAATCGTCCAACGGCAAGCCGTATTTATAAATCAAAGCGCCACCTGGTTTGATCTGCCGGGCAAACTGTTTGTACGCCTCAACCACAGCTTCCGGTGTGCCGTAAATGTCGAGGTGATCGGGATCGATGGAATTCAGGATCGCGATCTCAGGGTACAGGTGATGAAAACTGCGGTCGTATTCGTCGGCTTCGGCGACCACCCAGTCGGAGGCGCCTTCTACAAAATTGTTGTTGAGGTTCAGGGAGATGCCTCCGAGGAAAGCCGTCGCGTCTACGCCGCCGCTGCGGAGCAGGTGGGCTACCATGGTGCTCGTAGTCGTTTTGCCGTGGGTGCCGGCCACGGCGATGCAGCGCAGGTTTTGGCTGATGAGGCCGAGCACCTGGGCACGTTTCATCATCGGAATGCCGCTGTCGCGGAACCACTCGAGTTCTTTTAAGTCGGCTGGCACGGCGGGGGTCCACACCAGGAGGTCCACGCCGGCGGGGATGTTGGACGGATCGTCGTCGTAATGCACGGGGATGCCTTCGCGCTCCAGGGCCCGGGTCAGCTCGGTTTCGGTACGGTCGTAGCCCGACACGGCTTTTCCACGTCCGTGGAAAAAACGCGCCAGCGCCGACATGCCGATGCCGCCGATGCCGATGAAATAGAGCCGATGGAGATGATCGAAGGTCATGAAGTATTGGTGTTATTGAGGTTCTGTGGGCATTACTTTGACGAGTTCGAGGGTTTCGATCTGGCCGCCGCGGTTCATTTCGAATTTGAGTTTCATGCCGTCGGCTGTGAGCAGTTTGACGACGATTTCTTTTTTCCCGGTTTGGGTGGTGTAGAGTTTGTTGCCTTCGGTGCGCCAGGTGCCTTGTTGCGTTTCGTCACCGAAACCGGCCTTGTAGCCGCCGTTTTCATCAAATTGAAAATAAACCTTCGTGGCGTCCTGGCCGGTGGGCTTGCCCAGTACGAGCCATTCGGCGCCTTGCCAGTTGCCGATCACCATCGGGTTTTTATCGTTGACTTTTTTGCAGGCTGTCAGCGACAGGCCGAGCAAAAAGAAGAGGGTCAATGCGTTGTGTTTCATGATTCAATTGGTTGAGCAATCTGGTTGTCTATTAATTTCAAAACTTCTTCGGCAATCGTTTCGGCAGCCTTGGGTCGTCCGAGCGGCCGGATGCTTTCGCTGAGACCGAAGGCTACGGCTTCGTTGTCGAGCACGAGCAGGGCTTCGGCGATCATTTTTTCCACGGCGTCGGCGTCGCGAACGAGGCGGGCTGCCCCTTTTTCCACGAGTGCCAGGGCGTTTTTGGTCTGGTGGTCTTCGGCCACGTTGGGCGAAGGCACGAGGATCGCGGGTTTGCCTACGAGGCACAACTCGCTGATGGTCAATGCTCCCGCCCGGGAAATGATCACATCTGCAGCAGCGTACACGAGGTCCACGCGGTCGATAAAGGGCATGATGTGCACATTGGGCAGCCGGGCGGTATCGCAGTCTTCGAATTGCTTGATGTAGTAGCGGCCGCTTTGCCAGATGACCTGGACGTTGGCGGTTTTGAGCGTTTCTATGGCCCCGGCCATAGCCTCGTTCAGGGTGCGGGCGCCTAACGAGCCGCCGGTGACGAGGATGGTTTTGCGGTTTTTGTCCAGCCCGAAATGCGCCAGGCCTTCCTTGTGTTTTCCAGACAAATGGAGGATGTCCTGCCGGACGGGGTTTCCCGTAAAAATGATTTTATCGGCCGGAAACCATTGTTCCATGCCGTCGTATGCGACGCAGACCGCAGCGGCTTTTTTGGCTAAAAGGCGGTTGGTGACGCCCGGATAGGAATTTTGCTCCTGGATCAGGGTCGGAATGCCCAGCCTTTGCGCGGCGCGCATGACCGGCCCGGAGGCGTAGCCGCCCGTGCCGATGACAATGTCAGGCTGAAAACTTTTCACGATTCGCCTGGCTTTGCGCGAGCTGCTCAACAACTTGAACGGAAACGACAGGTTTTTACCAATGCTGCGCAAAGACATGCCGCGCTGAAAACCTGCGATGTTCAACCCCTCGATCCGGTAACCCGCCTGCGGCACACGCTCCATTTCCATACGGCCTATGGCGCCTACGAAGAGGAATTCCGCATCGGGCCGCAATCGCCGCAGGGCGTCGGCAATAGCGATCGCCGGGAAGACGTGTCCGCCGGTGCCGCCACCGGTGAGGAGAATGCGTGGTTGTCGTGTGCTGTTGGTCATTATTTGTATCGGACAGGTGTTCTTTTTTTTTGACAGGATGAACAGGGTTTTCAGGATCAGGTGGCGGTGGTTTCGTCGTAGGTTTCAATGAATTTGCTTACCGAGAGAATCATGCCCAGCGAGATGCTGGTGAAGACCATACTCGTGCCCCCCATCGAAATGAGGGGTAAAGTGAGACCCGTGACCGGCACGAGATTGACCGCCACGGCGATGTTCGCGAGCGCCTGAACCGTGAGACTGAGGCTGAGGCCCAGGGCCAGGAAAGTGCCGAAGGCTTTTGGGCTTTTGGTCGCCAGCACCACCGTGCGGAAAAACAGCAGCAGGTACAAGCCGAGCACGATGCCGCCGCCGACAAGGCCGTATTCTTCGCAAATGATGGCGTAGATAAAGTCGGCGTAGGCGTAAGGCAGGAAGTTCCGGGCGATGGAATTGCCCGGCCCGACGCCGAACCAGCCG
>JBGAJY010000303.1:0-4829 GCA_044224705.1 Saprospiraceae bacterium | reverse complement strand
TCCCAATCTTGTTTTACTACTTCCCAAATATCTGCGGGGTTTTTCCCAAGGGGATTTCCCGACAGCTCGCCTTTTTTTTCTCCTTTAAAATGACGTTTCCCAGGATATTTCGAGGGCACCCGGACTGCATCAAGATTAAAAATATAATCGTCCGATTTTGTAAACCAAAGGATCGTCTCGTACCGCCCGCTGAATCGATTGCTGGCGTGCAGCCCGTGACCGAAATGCCAGATAATTCTGTTGCGCAGCTTCAAGCCGTATTTCTTAAAAATCTGATAGTAAAAGATGTCCAATGGAAACACTTCTCCTTTATGGACGTAATTTCCGACTTGCCAGCACAGGCTACCCCGTTCTGAAAGAACGCGGATCAATTCGACAATAATCTCTTCCTGGGTTTTCAGGTAATTTTCAATGCTGGTCTTGGTTTCATAGGACTTGCCGATATTGTAAGGAGGAGAGGTGATGATCAGATCGAACTTACCTGCTTCGACAGTTTTGAGAACGTCCAGGCAATCGCCTTCTTTGATTTGAAACTGAAGCCCCGGGCTGATATAATCGAATAATGGCTCTTTGACCGTCATAGTATTGTTGATTGCTCTGTATGAAGGCAAATTTAGTAAAACAAATTATTTTACCAAGCCCGCTCTTTTCAAAACAACCACTCCGCCGCCTTGGGAAACTCCTGCCCCCAGCGCGCCTCATTGTGCCGCCCCTGCGGGTCAATTTCAAGGTGAAATTCGAGGCCCACGTGCCCGCGCTTTTGCACCGCCTCGCGGAAACGCTCGGCATTGGCCACCATGTTGGCGCCTTCGCGGCCGCCCGCATAGAGGTAAATTTTGGTTGCCGGAAAACTGCTGAGGCGCAGTGCTTCGGCATAAATGCGCGGCGACACCCACAGCGAGGGCGAAAAAATCATGAATTTGGAATACACCTCCGGGTGCAGCAGGCCCGCGAAAATACTGATCAGGCCGCCCATACTGCTGCCGCCGATACCGGTATTGGCACGGTCGGGCAGGGTACGGAAATGCTTGTCGATATAGGGTTTCAGCGTTTCGGCGAGGAATTGCGCGTAGTCGCGGCCGAGGCCTTCGCCCCATTTCGTGGTGTGGTAGGGCGAGTACTCCCGGATACGGTCTTTGCCGCCGTGGTCGATGGCTACCACGATAAATCCGCCGTGGCCTTTTTGGGCCAGCGCGGCGAGGCGTTTGTCCACGCCCCAGGTGCCGAAGGGCGCGTCATTTTCAAAAAGATTCTGGCCGTCCTGCAGGTAAAGAACGGGGTAGCGCTTGTCGGACGAGGCCTTGTAATCCCAGGGCAGCAACACCGAAATCCGGCGGCGGCGGCGCAGCTGCGGCACGTCGAAGCGTTTCGCAATGATCTGAATATCAGGGTAAAACTTCGGATCGTAGCCTTGGCCGTGTTGCTTCCAGGCAGGCACCACATCGTTGACGCGGCCGCGCGGCACTTCCATGCGACGGTTGGTGGGCGGGAAACCGTCGGGGCCGAGTTCTTCACTTTCCCAGCCGCCTTTGACGTATTTGTATTCGAGGGGTTCGCCGAGTTCGAGGGGTTCCGAAAAGGCGTAGCGGTAGTGTCCGTCCCGGATTTTTTCCATGCGAAAACGGTCGTCCCGGGTGGTCCAGCCGTTAAAATTTCCGGTCAGAAATACCGGTCGCGCATCGTCGTTCGGCGTGAAAAGTTCGAGAGTCAGCATGGCAGGCGTCGTTGCGGCAGGTGTGCCGCCCCTGGCGGACGAATGGTCGTACATAAACTTACAGAAGGCTGCTTGCATCGGTCAGAAGCAACAGATGATGCAAAACAAGTGCCAATAGCCTTCGGTTGTGGGATGAGTGACCGGCGGGAGACCGGCCCGGCAAAGATGATTTTTCAGACGCGGGCGTCCAAAATTAGTTTTCCACAACAGGACTCATTCGCGGAATTTGTCGAGCAAATCCGCCAGTTCAGCGGCTTCGTTTTCGTGGAGTCCATGGCCCGGCATGACTTCGGGGTTGGCGAACAGCCCTTTTTCAATGTCGTCCAGCAGGCGTTTGCCGCCCTCCGAAATGGTGACGACCACCATGCGCCGGTCGCCACTGTGGGGCACACGCTCCACCAGATCGGCCTGTCGCAGTTTTTCCACCAGGCGGCTGACGTTGCTGCTGCGGTCGATCATGCGGCTCTTGATGTCGAGCACCGAGAGGCCGTTGGGCGCGCTGCCTTTGAGGATGCGAAGAATATTGTACTGCGGATGGGTAAGTCCGTAGGGCCGCAATTGGCGATGTAAAAAACAGTCTAACCAACTGGCCGTGAACAGGATATTCAGCAAAGCCCGCTGTCGTGGCATCAGCGGGCGGGTGTTTTTTAGTTCAGATTCCAGTTTCATAACACAAAGGTAAGTGTTTTGACACTAAAATCCGCATCACTTTTTAAAGTTGCAGTTGCAGCGGCAGTAGCAGTCTGCACGGGCCGTGGGAGCTAATAGTCGACCAATTTAGTATCTGAAAATATCCGGCATACCAACCGGCCTATGGGGCCGGCATCTTTGTAGAACCCGGCGGGGTGTAAATGCAGGCGGCCCGGAGGGCCGCTATCTGACTGATTAGATACCGGCCCGATGGGCCGGATCATCTTACTCATTGTGTCGTTACTACTACATAGATAGCGCCCCTCCGGGCCGCAAGGTCTGTGGACAGGGCAAGCCTGGATAGTTTCAGATACAAAGTTGGTTCACTACTAGGTGTGTCTGAAAAATCTGCTTCAGGTCCTGAGGAGCAGACCTCGGAGCTTGGCGGCATTGTGGAATAGACCATTTTTCCTAATCTTTTTGCCGCCAAGCTCCGAGGTCTACGCGGCCCGAGCATTTTTCAGACACACCTAGTAGGTATCGTGCGCTGCCCGCGTAGACTGCCACTGCAACTGCAACTTCAATTACTGGTCCCGAAGCACCCGGTAACTTCCCGAAACCGTATGGGTAGCGCCACCGAAGTCGGTATAGGTGCCTCCAAAAGTGCCGATGATCGGCTGGCCCACGTTGCCAAATTCGGTCACCGTGGTGTTGATATTGGTTGTCACCCCGATCGAGTCCTGTCCGAAACTATAATACGGAACCTGGAAAGTGCCCGTCTGGGCGTTGTTGCTGAATTGGATGTTGTAATAAAACGGGATATCGCCGTAAATGAAAGTCTGTGGCGCCTGATAATAACCCTGCGGGTCGGCGCTGAAGAAATCCTGACCATCGAGGTTGTACTGGAAAAACTCGGCCAGGTTGTCGCAGGCCTCGAGGTCGTTCACCACCAGGGGCGATGTGGCATTGGCGACGGTCTCCGGCTGTGTTTCGAACAGCAGATCGAGGTCGTAACCCTTCACCGTGACGTTCGCAGGGGCGATAACGCAGGGGAAAGTGTAGCTGTAATTGCCGTTGGCGTCCGTATAGGCATAGCCGACGGCATTGCCGCATTCAATCCTGGCATAACCGCTGGCCACGGGCTGCTGGAGGCAATTCAGCAATTTGCCGCTCACTTCGAAGCTCTGCACCTGGCCATCGGGAATGATGATGGGCGGCAGCGCGACGTCATCTGTTAATGGTCCGATGAGCTGGGTGTACACCGCACCGGAGCAGTTGGTGGAAGAGCCCCAAATCACCACGGACAATTCCAGCGGAACGCCCAAAGGCGCGCCTCCGGCGAAATGACCTTCAGCATCCGTGTCGCCGTGTCCGCAGCCCCAGCCGAGGTTGACATTTTGAGGGCAAATCCATACTTCTACGCCCCCCAGCGGATGCTGCTCATCGCCCAGAAATACCTGTCCGCTCACCTGAACGCGCTCGCCCGGGAAATCGCAATTCCACCAGGTAAAGTGGCTCACCTGCCCGACGTATTCATTCCCTGATTTTTGCGCAATGCCTTCTTCGATCCAGCGCGAACGCTCCGTATCGAACCACCACAACGGGATGGTCTCCGGCGCTGCCGAAGCCTGGTCGGGTTGGATGGGCATGCGGATTTGTACGGTATGTCCCGACGCGACTTGCAAAGGATTGCCGCCTGGGTCAGCCAGTTCGACGGCCACCATGCCGAAGGTGGTCAGCCCCTGTTCCGCACCGTTGAGGTTGATCGCGCGCAGGTCGCCCGGCATTTGGCGGTACCAGTCGGGGGAAGTCGGGTCGATGTAGTGGGCGTATACCCGCACCGTTCCGGAGTAAGCACCACCGTTCGATTTGGCCACTGCGCCGGCCGGGAATTTCAGGGATACGCCACCGGGCACCGTCACTTCACCGCCCTGATCGGCGCTGACGGAACCCGCCTCGTTGCGCGTAAGCAGTTGAACGTCAACAATTTTTACGGCGCCGTCCTTCACGACGTAGCTACGGGTAAATTCAAAATAACCGATTTTGAACACGCTGAGTTTGGCGTCGGCGGCAGCCAGCCGCACGGCTTTCAGGCGGAACACGCCGTTGGCGTCGGTTTTGGCAAATGCCGCGCCGGCGCGCACCGCGGCCTCGGCCACAGGTTGCCCGGACTCGTCGGTCACCCGGCCCGCAAAGGCAACCTCGGCGGTGGGTTCGAAATAGGGCGGCGCGTCGTCTTTCCAGCAGGATTGCCAAACAGTGGCCAGCAGGAGCGCCGGCAGGAGGAAAAGAAGGAGATTTTTCATTGGTGCATGCGTTTTTGTGAAAGAAATTTCTTCCGTTACGCATGTTCGTTTGAAATGGTTGGGTGGGGAGGCGGGAATATTTCTCTCTGAGCCTGTCCCCTCCTCACGTTAACCCCACCCCCAGCCCCTCCCCCGAAGGGGAGGGGGGCCGGCCTCTGTGGAGGGCAAACTCCCCTCCC
>JBGAJY010000302.1:0-4869 GCA_044224705.1 Saprospiraceae bacterium | reverse complement strand
CAAACAAGGCGGTAACTACAACGGCATGGTGGAAATCACCGAGGGTCTGAAAAAAGGCGACCAGGTGATTACGCTCGGCTTTCAGGACGTGAATAATGGAGAAACCGTGGCATTTTAAATCATGCTGCAAGGCGCTTTTTTGCTGGATCAAGGGCGCCAGTGATAAGTTGATCTAATGTCGGCCGGATTTTTTCCAATTCTATTGCCGACAGACCTTGCAAATAGTGCGCAATAGTATGAAAATCATTGACTTGTGCGCGGAGATAAACTTGCCAGGCCATACGACGATCCGGCAAATCAAGTGTTTGCAGGAAAGGTAGCCAGTGCCGGTTCATGAAATCATCCGGCTCCATTTCCGGCCGGACCTGGTTGCACTGGTCGATAAGATGAGTTAATATAATGATCTGATCCTGCGTCATAGTTTAGTTCCTTTAAGCAACCGTTGAATCAAAAGAATGTCATCCAATATTTGGTCCCGCGTGGCTTGCAATTCTCTTCTACTAATCCCGCTTGCCCGAATTTCATCTTCCATCATATTGGTAAGGTGTAAAACTTTGAACTTATGAATCAACAGGTTTTCAAGTTCCGAAGGTGACAAACTCTTTAATTCATCCAGATTCATTGGGTTGGTTTTGTTTCAACAAAAATAAACCCTTTTCTGAAAACTCATTTTCCAACATTCGGCGAGGTTGAAACACCCGCCATATCGTGTCTGAATATGAAAGAATTCAAACCAACCAGTTGGGCAATAGATAACCGTACGAGCATTTTCATCATCACGGTTATCATCACGCTCGCCGGCCTCATGTCCTACAATTCGCTGCCCAAAGAGCAGTTTCCGGACGTGACCGTGCCCACCATCTTCGTGTCCACCATTTACCCTGGTGCATCGCCGAGCGATATGGAGCAGCTCGTCACCAAACCTATTGAAAAACAACTCAAAGGCCTGAGCGGAGTAAAAAAGGTCACCTCCAACTCGGTGCAGGACTTTTCCAGCATCATCGTCGAGTTCAATACGAGCCTCGACGTGGTGTTGTGCAAGCAAAAGGTCAAGGACGGCGTGGACAAAGCCATGCGCGACCTGCCCTCCGACCTGGCCGACGACCCCACCGTGACGGAATTCGACATCTCCGAAATCCCGATCATGAACGTCAACATCGCGGGCAATTACAGCCTGGACCAGTTGAAAGACTACGCCGACAAATTGAAGGACCGCATCGAGGAAATGCGCGAGATCACCCGAGTGGACCTCGTTGGCGCTCTCGACAAAGAGGTGCAGGTCAACGTGGACAAGTACAAAATGGCGGCCGCCCAATTGACCTTTCGCGACATCGAAAATGCCCTGGCTTTTGAAAACATGACCATTTCGGCAGGTAATGTCGACGTAGGCGGCATGACGCGCTCGGTTTCCATTCGCGGCGATTTCAAAGACGTGGAACAGATCAAAAACATCCTCGTCGCTTCGCAATCGGGGGCAATGGTATACCTCAAAGACCTCGCCGAGGTCAAAATGGGCCACCAGGACCAGGAGAGTTTCAGCCGCCTGAACGGCCGCAACGTGATCTCGCTGAACGTCATCAAACGCACGGGCGAAAACCTGATCAATGCCTCCGACCAGATCAAAGTGATCGTGGACGACATGAAAGCCCACGATTTTCCGCCCAACCTGGAAGTCAGCATCACCGGCGACCAAAGCCGCGCTACCCGCACCACCCTCAACGACCTGATCAATACCATCGTCATCGGCTTCATCCTGGTGACGCTGATCCTGATGTTTTTCATGGGCGCCACCAACGCTTTGTTCGTGGCCGCGGCGGTGCCATTGTCGATGTTCATCGCGTTCATGGTGCTGCCGAGCGTCGGTTTCACGCTGAACATGATCGTATTGTTCGCCTTCCTCCTGGGCCTCGGGATCGTGGTCGACGACGCCATCGTCGTGATCGAAAACACCCACCGCGTGTACCACGACGACCCCAAGCCCGGCATTGTCAACGCCGCCAAACGAGCGGCGGGCGAGGTGTTCCTCCCGGTGTTGTCGGGTACGGCCACCACGCTGGCGCCCTTCGTGCCGCTGGTGTTCTGGGGAGGTATTTTTGGTAAATTCATGCACTACCTGCCGGTCACGATCATCATCACCCTGACGGCATCGCTGGTGGTCGCCTATATCATCAACCCCGTGTTCGCCGTGTGGTTTATGAAAAAAGAAGGCGACGAATCGAAACAGGAAGACCCCGTGAAGAAGCGCCGACGCACCATCGCCGCCTATGTGCTGTTTGGTCTGGCCACCATTTACTTCTACACCAGCGGCAATATCGGGATGGGCAACTTCCTGATGGTGTGCGCTTTGTTCATGGTCCTGTACCGTTTTGTGCTCAGCCGGATGGTCGAAAGTTTCCAGTACAAAGTATGGCCGTCCGTCCAGAACTTGTATGCGCGCTTTTTGAAATTTGCACTCAAACATCCCATCGCCATGCTGGGCAGTGTGACGGTTCTGTTGTTCCTCGCACTGGGTATGACCGCTTCACGCCAGGCCAACATCGTGCTGTTCCCAAAAGCCGACCCCAACTTTATCTACGTGTACATGACCCTGCCGGTGGGCACCGACGTACAGGTGACCGACTCCCTCGCAGGCGTCATGGAGCAAAAAGTGATCGAGACCCTTGGAGAAAATAACCCGATCGTGGAATCGGTGATCACCAACGTGGCCCTCGGCGCTTCGGAAGACCAGTTCGACCGCTCGGCCACCTCCAACAAGGCGAAAGTCGGCGTCGCATTTGTCGAATATGGCGAACGCCACGGGGTGAGCACCAAAGCCTACATGGATAAAATCCGCGCGGCTACAAAAGGCATTATCCCCGGCGCCGAAATTGTGGTCGACCAGGAAGCGGGTGGTCCGCCTTCGCCTAAACCGGTATCGGTGGAAATCCGCGGCGACGATTTTACCCAACTTGTTGCCGCCTCGACGGCCGTCAAACACTACCTCGACTCGCTGGCCATCCCCGGCGTGGAAGAACTGCGCACCGACCTGGTCGTCTCCAAAC
Organism: Saprospiraceae bacterium; assembly: GCA_044224705.1. Taxonomy (GTDB): domain Bacteria; phylum Bacteroidota; class Bacteroidia; order Chitinophagales; family Saprospiraceae; genus M3007. The sequence continues at coordinate 1,828 of JBGAJY010000302.1, read as the reverse complement.
CGGAGATCAATATCCAGATCGACCGCGACCGCGCCAACCGCGAAGGCATTTCAACGGTTCAGATCGGTTCTGAATTCCGCACCGCCATCCTCGGCAAGGAAGCCACCAAATTCCGCGACGGAGAAGACGAAATTCCAGTCACCGTCCGCCTGCAGAAAGACCAGCGCGCCAACATCAACGCCGTTGAAAACCTGAACATTACGTTCCGCGACATGAACATGGGCGGCGTGCTCCGCTCGGTCCCGATGGCCGCACTCGCCGATGTGAAATACACGAACACCTACGGCGGCATACGCCGCAAGGACCAGTCGCGTATGGTCACGATTTCCTCGAACATCACCACGGAATACCAGCCGAAACAAACCCAGGTAATCAACCAGGTCAAAACGGCGCTGGCCAATTTCCCGCAACGCGAAGGCGTCACGGTGGCATTCGCCGGTGAAGACGCTGAATTCCTCGACGCCGCTTCGTTCCTCGGCAATTCGCTGCTCATCTCGCTTGGTCTGATCCTGCTGATCCTCGTCGCCCAGTTCAACTCCATCGGCAAAACCCTCATTATCCTCACCGAGGTGGTGTTTTCCATCATCGGCGTGTTGCTCGGCATGGCCATTTTCAACATGGACTTTTCGGTCATCATGATGGGTGTGGGTATCGTGGCGCTCGCGGGGATTGTGGTCCGAAACGGGATTTTGCTGGTGGAATTCACCGATATACTACGAGAACAAGGCATGCAAGCCCGCGAAGCCATCATCGAAGCCGGTCGTATTCGTATGACTCCGGTGCTGCTCACCGCCACAGCCACGATTCTGGGCCTGATCCCGCTGGCCGTCGGGTTCAACATCGACTTTGTCAGCCTCTTCACCCACGGCGATCCGAAGATTTTCTTCGGCGGCGACTCGGTGGCGTTCTGGGGCCCGCTGTCCTGGACGATCGTATTCGGCCTTGGGTTTGCCACGTTCATCACGCTGATCATTCTGCCGGTGATGTATTTGCTGGGGTGGCAGGTGAAGAACTGGTGGAGCAAGAAGGTTTGATATTTAGTGGTTAAAAGAAATAACAGCGCCGTTTCTGTCCTGGAAGCGGCGCTGTTTTTTTTATTTTTCAGCTTTGGAAGTACCTGAAAAACCATCCATGCCAGATGTTCCTGATTTTCAATACTTTTTTCTTCACAGCTTTACTCTTTTGCATATTCGTCGCCTTCCTTCAGTGGCGCCAAACCCGCGACCGGGCGATTCCACTTTATATTGGTTACCTACTGGGCACCTTTGCCCATTACGGAAGGCAATGCTGGATTGTATATGCTGAGGAATATGGTTTTGTCAGTCCTCCCGATCCGCCCTTGCAGTGGAACACGCCAATGAGTTATGCCGCATTCGGCTGTTATTTTTTGTTCCTGGAATATTTGATGAACGTAAGGAAGTCAGCGCCGGGTTTATCCCTATTGCTGGTCCTGTTATCACGGAGTTTATTCGTGCTTATTGGAGTACATCTGTTGATTCAGCTTTTGACGGGGAGCAGAACCGCTGATTACTTTCACCAGGTGATCCAGATTTTGCTATTTCCTTTGATGATCTGGATTCTGGTACAAATCTGGAAAAATGCACAGCTCTTTTACCAGAAACTGGTGTTGGCAGGAAGCGCAGCCCTGATCATTGGTTTTGTGTGCGTACTCATGACACGGCTGGTGGAAGGGCGCCATGATTGGATCCGGGACGTAATTTGTTGTTTTCCGACACCTTGGGGCGACGTTTGTGTTTACCATTTGAGGATAGGCATACTCCTCGATGTAGCCTGTTTTTCCTGGGCCCTTACGCTGCGGCAAAAAATG
>JBGAJY010000036.1:0-35874 GCA_044224705.1 Saprospiraceae bacterium | reverse complement strand
CTCGAAATTCTGCCAAGGCTTGGGGAAATTTCGAGCGTAGCGAGAAATCCGTTGGAAAGGGGTCATGATTAACGGCCTGTCATCCCGGGCGAAGCGAGGGAACTGAAAGCATTCAAATCATTAGAGAATGCTGATTTTGTAATAACTCATCAGCCGTGGGTATCCATCGGTGGATGGCAAACAGATAAATTTCAAATTGCCCCGAACGCCTTTTGCGTCCGGGGCAATCTGCTTTTGAGGCCGCCAGGGGTTGGAAAATTTTAACAAAAAACCTAAATTGCACACCGAACGGCCGGCTTTATACCGGCCGGTGCTATTTTTCCTGTTCAACCTTAATCCATCCCGTAATTCTCATGAACAAAATCTTTACTTGCCTCGCCTGCACGGCGTTGCTCCTGTTCGGTTTTTACCGAAAATGTGACGCGCAATGTTCCCTTACAATTTCCTGCACTTCCCCGCCCGACACGGTCTGCGATTTGACCCTGAACAACCCGCAGCTGTGGAATGAACCGTACTGGTGGGACGGCGTGATCACATCGCACGACCTGGCGGAAGGCCCCTCGGATTTGTGCATCACAGCGACCGACACCTGCGCGGGCGCCAGTCTGAGCCTCCGCTACCTGCTTTTTCTCGACCTCGACGGCGACGGTGCCCTGGAAACGGTGGTCGACAGCGATAACCTGCCCTCTTCGAATACCGTCCATTTCAACAACGCCGGCAATCCGGGATATTCCGGCGGTACGGCCCGCGCCTTTGATGAGCGACCGGTGCCGGGCGGCGATCAATACGGCTTTTCCCTTGAGACAACCGCGACCTCGGCCAGCAACACCAGCGCTTGCGTACGCTGGCGTACATCGAACAATCCGGGCAACTTCGTCGTGCCGGAACTGCCCCTCGGCAAACACAAAATCCGCTGGATCGCCACGAACGGGCTGGGGGATACGACGGTGTGTGAGCGGAGTTTTACGGTTCGGGATTGCAAGGCGCCAACGGTGGTGTGTCAGAACAACCTGAGCGTCAATATCATGCCTACGCAGTTGATCACCCTTTGGGCCACGGATTTTTTGCAGTATGCCGAGGATAATGTGACGCCGCCGACGCCTTATACGAATGACTCCCAACTGAAATTCGCCGTGCGGAAATCAGGGACCGGGTCAGGTTTTCCAATAGACGGATTCGGGCAGCCGGTTACCTCCGTAACGTTCGGTTGCGACGAAATGGGCACACAACCCATTGAACTATGGGCAGAGGACGCGGCGGGAAACGCCAATTATTGTTCAACCAATGTGATCGTTCAGGATGGCGGCAATTTTTGTGAATGGGGATGGAATGCCAGCATAAATGTTTGTGCGAAAGAGCATTGTAACAACCAGATTATTGAAGGCGTCCAATTCACACTCGTGGGAGTCCCTCCCGATGGATTGCCTTCTATTACTGTTTGGGGAATAATGGATACAAGTTCATGTCTGTTATTCGTCAATGCTTTACCCTTTTCAACTGATTACACGGTTACCCCTGTAAAAGACGACAACCCCATGAACGGCGTCAGCACTTTCGACCTGGTGCTGATGAGCAAACACATTCTCGGCATCGAGCCGCTGAATTCGCCTTACAAGATCATCGCCGCCGACATCAACAAATCCAACTCGGTGACCACGTTCGACGTCGTGGAATTGCGGAAACTGATTCTTGGGACTTATTCCGAGTTGCCCAACAACACCTCCTGGCGCTTTATCGACAAGGCATACACGTTTAACAACCCGAACAACCCGTTTCAGAATGTGCCTTTCCCGGAAAACGTTTCCGTGTCCGATGTACAGAGCAATCAGACCAACGATTTCGTCGGCATCAAAATCGGCGACCTCAACTGCTCCGCTATCCCGAACGTCCTTGGCCCCACCGGCATCACGCTCTCCGACCGCCTGCTGGCCCCCGGCGAAATCGCCGACATCCCCGTGTCCGTGGCGGAGCCGGGCGAGTGGCTGGGTTTCCAGTTTGCGCTGCAATTCGACCCCGAAGCGCTGGTGATCGAAGCCGTGGAGCCGGGCCCGTTGCCCGCCCTGAGCGCCGATGGATTCGGTGTGTTTTCGGGCCGTGTCGCATCCAGCTGGGCCTACGGCGCTGCGCAGGCCGTGGCGCCCGGCACGCCTTTGTTCACCCTCCGGGTGCGGGCGTTGAAGCCCGTGGCGCTGCACGACGCCTTGCAACTGGAAAGCGGCAACCTGGCGCCCGAGGCCTACACCGGCGGTGAAAACCTGCGGCCGCTGATGCTGGCCTTCACCTCGGCCAAAGCGGGCGAGGGACCGGCTGTTTTTGCTCCGCAGCCCAATCCGACCCACGCCGGCGCCACGCTTCCCTTGACGCTGCCGACAGCCGCCGAGGCTCGCCTGGAAGTATTTGATTTGACGGGTAAAATGTTGTTTGTCAGGACGGTATCGCTCGAAGCAGGTTTTCAGGCCCTGGACATTCCGGCCTTTGCATTGCCCGAATCAGGTTTGTATATTTGGCAGGCATCATTGAACGAACACCATTTTTCCGGAAAAATCATCCGCCAATAACAACTAAATCAATCACCAAATCACAATTTTTCAAACCTTTTCTCATGAAAAAACTTCTCCTCCTCTGTTCTTTCGGGCTGATTGGTGCAGCCGCGCAAGCCCAAAACCCTCAAATTCTCAATTGCCCTGCGGCGCCCCTTGAATTCTGCGATGCCACAGCCAATGATGTCCAGTTCTGGAACAACACTGGTTTTTGGAATCCGGTGTTGTCCACCCATAACCTGCCGGAAGCTAGCGCGCCGCTCGAAATCAAAGTCCAGGATGCCAACCCGGCCGGACTCTCGATCGATTACCTGCTTTTTCTCGACCTCGACAACAACGGCACCAAAGAAACGGTCGTCGGGCCCTCCCTGACCTCCCTGCCCCCCGGCTACGTGCGCTACGGCAATCTGGGTACGCCCGGTTACGGCGGCGGCCAGCTCCGGCTCTTCGACGGCCGCACGGTTCCGGCCAATAAAAAATACCGCTTCCGGCTTACCAAATCGGTCAGCGGCAACACCGCCTCTTCGCAGGTCGTATGGGCCAGTTCGCCGGGCTTGTACCTGCCGGGCAAAGCCCCCCGCCTGCCCTATGGCACGCACCGGATCAAATGGACCGTGACCAACAGCGTGGGCGACGTGAGCATCTGCGAGTACGATTTTACGGTAAAAGACTGCGCGCCACCCAGCGTGTTTTGCTCCAATAACCTGAGCGTGAACCTCATGCCTACCGGACTGATTACCCTCTGGGCTTCGGATTTGCTGCAATATGCCGAAGACAACAACGGAAACGACCTCGATCTGGCCCTGTGCCCGGCCGGGGCCTGCACGGAATTCCCTACTGACGCTTTTGGCAACCCGCAGACTTCCAATACCTGGAACTGCAATGACGTAGGAACCCAGGCTGTCGATCTGTGGGCGCAGGATGCCTATGGAAACGCCTCATTTTGCCAAACTTATGTCACCATTCAGGATAATTTCAGCAACTGCGGCGGCTCAAATACTGCAGTGATATGTGCGAAAACCTTATGCAGCAGCCAGGGCCAGGGGATTGAGGAAGTGAGTTTTGAACTAGCAAGCGCCCCCCCGGCCACACCACCTTTTCTTTGGTTTACCAATTCAAACAACGTTGGCTGCACGGGCCTGAACGTCAATGGCATACCCATCAACGGAACATACACCCTGACTGCCATCAAAGATGACAACCCCCTGAACGGAGTGAGCATATTCGACCTTTACCGAATCAAACAACACCTCAATGGCTCCCAACCTTTCCAGTATGCCTGGCAGTATATCGCTGCCGACATCAACAACGATGGCGTGGTGAGCGGCCAGGATACTTTGGACCTGAAAAACCTGATCCTCGGCATTTACACCGAACTGCCGAACAATACTTCCTGGCGCTTTTTTGTGGACACCTGTGATTTCCAGGCGCCGTATCCGATCAGCTGTCCGCAGGAAATTTTGATCAGCGATTTTTCCGGGTTCTTTTTCGACCAGAATTTCGTCGGGATCAAAATCGGCGACCTGAACTGTTCGGCCATCGCCAATTTGCAGGACGAACCCGTCATCGACGATCGCCAGGCGGCTCCCGTTGAATCGGCGCTCGTACTGGATGCCCAGCCGAATCCGACTGCCGGTTCAGCATTTATTCCACTGCATTTGAATGAAGCCTCAACAGGCCGCTGCGAACTGTTCGACCTGAACGGCCGGCAGGTATTTTTCGTGGAGAAACAACTGGAAACGGGCTGGCAAGGCTTCGAACTGCCTGCCGGGGCATTTCCCGACAGGGGCGTGTACGCCTGGCGCATACAAATCGGCGGGATGGTGAAAACGGGGAAAGTGGTTCGGAATTGAGTTTGTTTCGCGCAGATGTTCGCAGATGTTTCACGCAGATGTTCACAGATGTTTCACGCAGATGCTCGCTGATGTTTCACGCAGACGTCCGCAGACCTTTCCGCAGAAGTTCGCAGAAAAAAATTACGCGATGTATTTCTGCGGACGTCTGCGTGAAACATCAGCAAGCATCTGCGTGAAACATCTGCGCGAAACAACATTACCGCAACTCCATCCGGATCCGCCGCTCCGCCGGCAGGTAATTGTTCATCCGGTTGGGCAACACCTTCATCCAGCCCAGCGGCAGGCCTTCGAATGTCGCCAGCGCCCAGCCCTGCGGCGTGCCCGCGGGCAAACCGAAGGTTTCTTTTTTCAAAAACAACAAGGCTTGCTCGCGCGAAAAAGCTACCCTGGGCAGCTCGGGCGACAACGTCCAGCTCAGTGCCAGCGCATGCGAAGGCACAAAATCGCGGCCTTTGAACTCGCCGATATTGACGCCGAACCATTTGTTTTTCAGGAGTTTGTCTAAAATCAGGTAATCGTTTTCCAAAACCGCCGGCAGGGCCAGCACGTCGCCGCCCGGCGTTTGAAAAAAGCGAAATGATGCGGCGTCGGCCAGCCAGCGCTGCAGTTCCGGGGCCTGGCTTTTGGGCAGGGGTTTCAGGCTTTTAAATCCGGAGGGAATCGCCTGGCGGGCCGTTTCGCCCGCATTTTTTTTCAAAACCGACAGGAAAAAACCTTCTCCGCGCACCCGGTGCGGAAAACACTGGTATCCGCTGCCGGCGGCTGCGATGCCCCATTCATCCGGAACCTGCAAAGCCTGCGGTTCCAGCCCGAACTCCCGGGCGACCCAAGCTGCATTGTCCTGATTTTCAACGTGGTTGTACGTGCAGGTACTGTACACGAGCACACCGCCGGGCGCCAGCGCCGCCGCCGCCGCCGCGAGGATGCGCCGCTGACGGGCTGCGCACACGCCCACCTGAGACGGTGACCATTCGTTTTGTGCATCCTCGTCTTTACGGAACAGGCCTTCACCGCTGCAGGGCGCATCGGTCACGATGAGGTCGAACCAGCCTCCTAGTTCGGCAAAAACCTCCGAATCGGCGCTCGCGACAGCGACGTTGGGTACGCCCCAGCGTTCGAGGTTTTCACGGAGCACGCCAACCCGCGATTGGATTACTTCGTTGGCCACCAGCAGGCTATCCGGGCCAAGCAGGGCAGCGAGCAGGGAGCTTTTTCCACCGGGCGCAGCGCATAAATCCAACACTTTCAAAGGTTTGGATAAATCCACACTTTGCCGGACGGCTTCGTAAAGGAACATCGAAGAAGCCTCCTGCACATAATAAGCGCCGGCGTGCAGCAGCGGATCGAGGGTGAAAACCGGCCGTTCGGGCAGGTAAAAACCGTCGGGGTGCCAGGGGATTCGTTCGAGATGAGGGACCGGCCCGGACGTTTTGCGCGGATTGTAGCGAATACTCACCGGCGGCGTTTCCTGCAAGGCGGCTTCGAAGGCCGGGTATTCCGGACCGAGTATGGCGCGCATTTGTTGTTGAAAATCAGGTGGTAGCATGGGTTTTCAGGCAGGCAGGCAAATGGTCCAGACAAAAGGCGGGGCGTCGTCGGTTTTCGCCAGTTCGAAAAGCAGCCGGTAGCGCTGGCGGATGTCGTCTTTCTCCACCAGACCGGTGCTTTGGCCGCGGTCGTCGTGCCATTCGAACGGCTCTACACGCAGGTGGGCGCGAAAATCGAGCGCTTTCAGGCCGTAAGCCTTGTACAGGCTTTCTTTGGCCGTCCAAAACACGTGCTGGAGCACGAAGCGGGCGTCTTCGGAGTGTTCTTCCACAAACGCGGCCTCTTCCGGACGGAGAAATTTCGGCGCCAGCCGGGGCATTTTATCCACGAGCACCTGCAGGTCGCAGCCACAATCGAACATGGGTTGGCGCACGAGCAGGGCGCCGACGATGCCGTGCGAATGGCTGAGCGAGCAAGCCAGTTGGGCGTCGGCGGGAAAAAAAGGCTTGGCAAAGGCGTCTTTGGCGAGCGGCAGGCGCACCTCATGCCCCGAAATATGGTGCAGGAGCCAGCGGCCGGCCAGCCATTCGAGTCGCCGGTGGCCTTTCAGCAGGGCAAATTCAGCAGCTTCGGCGGCTGAAAGCGGCGTGTTTTCCCGAAAAAACGACTCCTCTTCGGCAATTTGCCAAACGCCGAAAGTAGCAGCAGGATGCGGATGTTGCAGAAAAAGCAGGGGCACGGACGAGGAAACCTTGATGAATGCAGGTTCGGCGAAGGTGCGGATTTGCGGACACAAAAAAAAGGCCCGCGATCTGTGGAGATCGCAGGCCAGAACGGGTGCAAGGTTTTGTTACCGGTTGGTATGCAGCAATTGCCGGCTGAAATGTTGCCACGGCGTGCGCAGTTCGAGGTAGTACACGCCCGAGGGCAACTGGGCCGTCGGGAGCGAAATTTCCTGCGAACCCGCTTCCAGGGCGGTGGACTGGTACTGGGTGAGCACAGGCCGGCCAAGGGCATCGAACAATACGAGACTGACGCCGGCTTTTTCAGGCAGGAAAAAGGAGACCTGCAAGGCGTCGCCGAAGGGGTTGGGCATGCAGCCGGGAGCCGGCAGGGCGTCGCCGACAGCTGCGTTGCGGCTTTCAACGTCGTCGCCGGTCAGCGGCGGTCCGGTGCAGCCATTGATGAAAGCGCGGAAACTGGTGCCGCTTTGAGCATGAAAACCAGGTTTGAGCCGGATGTTGTCGCCGGCCTGGTAAGTGATAGTGGAGGCGCCGCTGATGTGGTTCCAGCCGATCACGATGTCCTGCGACTGAAAATCGGCGGTCAGGCCGTTGAATTCGTCGGTCAGGAAAATGGCCCGTGGGCAGGCGCCCCCGCAGCCGGGCGAAGTCGCCAGGGCGTCACGGCCGCTGCCAGGCATGAAGCTGGCGAGCATGCGGGCTTTTTGTCCGGCGGAAAACATATACATGCAGCGGTCGTCGGTGTAGTCCATGTAGTTCATGGACATGTCGCCGTTCGGGCCATTGCCGCAGCTCACGGTCACGCCCGGACAGCCGCCGTTGGCGTCGAGCTGATTGGGCGTGTCGGCCACGCCGTCGGAATCGGTGCAGGTAGGCGGGTTGTCATCGGCAAAAATGTGGACCAGGTTCAGCCAGTGACCGATCTCGTGGGTCGCTGTTCGGCCGAGGTCGAACGGAAATCCGGCTGTGCCGTTTTTGCCGAAGGTATTGACGTCGATCACTACGGCGTCGGTCGACGCGGGTGCAGTCAAAGGATACGGCGCGTATCCGATGATCGTACCGGAAATGTCACAGACGTACAGGTTGAGGTATTGCGTCGTATTCCATACGTCGGTGCCGCCGGATGCTCCGAACATCATGTCGGTTGTGGGATAATTGAACGGGCCGTGGGTGGTGGCTCTGCGGGTAATCCCGGAAGTTGGATTGCCGGCGGGGTCGACGGAAGCCAGGCAAAACTGGATTTGCGCATCGGCAGCCAGCGGCTGGAAGGGCACGAATTCGTTCGGAACGGTGATGCCGTAGTCCGTATTGAGCATGCGGAAATCTTCGTTCAGCACTTCGAGTTGTGAATACACCTGTTCATCGGAGATGTTTTCAGCGGGGGTGTTGAACACGATATGCACCACGACGGGGATGGTGACCACGCTGTTGGGCAACAATTTGAACGTGGCATCGGCGGCCTGTTTTTGGGCCTGTTCGCGCAGCGGAGCCAGTTCGGGGTGTTGCGCCTCGAGCATTTTTACATAATCAGCTGTGCCGCAATTCCGTTGGGCCACACTGGTTACGGGCGCCACCATCGCTGCTAGAACCCCGAGCAGGGCTGACAGCAATATTGATTTTTTCATGTCTTGAAAATTTTGGCGTGAACCGTTAGTGTTTGTCCAATTGGGTTTTCAAAGCCGCGTTTTCGGCTTGCAGGGCTTTGTTGGCGGCTTCGAGGTCGTTGAGCCGTTTTTCCATTTCGAAAAGGTGGAGGTACACTTCTTCGAGGTTTTGGGTAATGGCGACCTGGGTTTGGCCGAGCGGCAAGCCGTTTTCAGCTACGTCCTGTGCCGTCGGAACGCCGGGCAGGTGGCGGTTTTCGCGGACGTATTGTTCTTTTTCCGCCAAAGGCATCAGTTGGTAGTCGGTTTCGAACACGTAATCGGGCCAGGCGGGGATCAGTTCCACCTTGGCTTCGGTGCAGATCATGCTGCCGCCGATGTACAGTTGGTGTACCAGCGCCCCGGGGTGGGGCGGGTTCGGCACGGAGGAGCCGATGACCACTACGCCGTCGATGCGGCCGCCGCCGTTCACGTCGAGGTTGCCGTTGACATTGGCGTTTCCGGTCACGTTTTCATCGCCGGTCACGTTGGAATTGCCCGAGACGTTGGAATTACCGCCTATGTTGGCGTTGGCGCCTACGCTGAGCGTGGTGCCAACGGTGGCCGTGGTGCCCACGTTGAGCGTTGCATCCAGACTGACGTTGCCCATGAAGCGTGAGGTGCCGCCCACAGTGAGCAGGAAGGCCGCATCGGGCGTGCTGCCTGCGCCGATACCTACGTTGGTGCCGTTGTCGAACAAGCGGCTGTCGCCGAGCGAAGTGGGGCCGGTGAATTTCGAGACAAAATTCGTGGTGCCGTGGATGTCGGCGCCGGTCAGGAGTTTGTACCAGGTCGCGCCGGCCCAGCTGGCGGCGTTTCCGGTGAAGTAGCGGCTGTAAATGCCATCGTCGCCGAAAAACAGTTGGTGGTCGCGGGTGTCGGATAAATCAGGCGAAATCGTGAGCGTCGCGCCGAAATTATTACCTGCTCCGGCCGGCACACCCAGCACGGAACGCTGCTTGCGTTCAAAATAGGCTTCGTTCAAATAGGTATTCGGCGCATCGTCGGTAGTGGCGTTGTTGTCTACGTGCCAGCGACCGAAAAAGTCGCCGCTGGTGTGGGTATTGCCTACCACATCGAGGTGATATTGCGGGTTCATCGTGCCGATACCGACGAGGCCGCTGGAGTTGATGATCATGCGATTGAAGTTGCCGAAGCCGGTGCGGAACACCATGTTGGCCCCGAGGTAGCCGGGAGAAACGGGTTGCTCGATCCAGGAAAGGATCGAGGCGCCAGTTTTGATGGTGCCGGTGGCTGTGAGGGCGTTGAATTTGATTTTACCGATGGTATCGCCCTGGACAGCCGGTTGTGCACCGTTGGGGCCGCCATTGTGGAAATACATAATCAATTCGGGTTTTTGGCCGGAAACCTGGGCGTTCAGCGGCGCAGACAGCCAGGAGCCAGCAAGGGCAAGGAACAGGAATGCGAAAAGGATACGTGGGTGCATCATGATGGTAAATTTTGGAAGTTGAAAAATGATGGTTGGTTAAACCATTGGGCACGCAAAAATTCATTGTATCGCGGCGCAGGATGGGAAATGAATTGGAAATGATTTGGAAACTCAACAAAAAGCGCTCAATTTTGACCTGCCCAATGATGACTCCTTACCAAAAAACAAACTCCAATGGACCAAAAGGATTTCCGCGTATTCTACGCGCTGCTCTCCGACGTACACGCCAAAGCCTTTGGCGAACCCCTCTCCCGACTCCCTCACGGTAAAGCCCAAACCCTCAGCTGGATGGTGTATGAATGCACCGGCGAACTGCTGAGCTACAAATCGCTGAGCAATTTCGTGGCTGCCGCATTGGCGGGCACGCCGCAGGCCATCAACCCGACGGGAATGACGCTTTCGATACTCGCCCAGTTCGTGACGGGCATGAAAGCCTCGCCCTGCCGCAGTCTGGCGTGGTATGAGTACAGAAGCCAGCGGCTGGTGAACCTTGTCGCCGCCTGAAGTAGCATGATGTGGACCAAGTTGAAGAGTACAAGTGTGAATCGAGGGTGATGTGACAGGCAACCAAGGTTGTATTTCTTGACAGGATAAACATGATCAACAGGATTGTATCATGGCGGCTTTACCGCCGTGTGCATACACGCCGGCAAGGCCGCATCGATCCTGTAGATCATGTTAATCCTGTCTCAAAAACTTGTCAGATACAAATTGCATGACAAGTCTTCAACATGGACTTACTCGCCGCCTGCAGGCCCGTAAAAAATCACCCAGGTTTTAAAATCTTCGGAGAACGACAAAAATCGGTGCTCCACGCCGGCCGGGACGAACAGGAAGTCGCCCGGTCCGAAGGCATGGCCGGAACAGTTCGAGGAAGCGTTTATCTTCGTGGACCTGCAGGCGTTGAAACGCCTCCTGAGGACTGATTTTCATGGCTCAACCGCTTTTTGAACCTTCAAAAATACTAACCGGCCCGCGCCTCGATGCCGCGTTTTACCAGCGCAGCGACGTGGTGCTGATCGCACGGGAACTCCTCGGCAAAACCCTGGTCACATCTTTTGACGGCGTTCTGACGGCCGGCCGCATCGCCGAAGTGGAAGCCTACCGGGCGCCCGACGACCGCGCCAGCCACGCCTGGAACGGCCGTCGCACGGCGCGCACCGAGGTGATGTTTCAGGCCGGTGGCAGGGCCTACGTGTACCTCTGCTATGGCATTCATCACCTGTTCAATGTCGTGACGGGGCAGGAAGGCGAAGCGCACGCCGTGCTCATACGGGGTATCGAACCTTTGCAAGGCCTGGACGCGATGCTGGAGCGCCGGAAAGCTAAACGCCTCACCCCTTCGCTCAGCAATGGCCCGGGCGCTCTTGCCCAGGCCCTCGGCCTGCATGTGGGCTGGACCGGCCAAAGCTTGCTGACACCCGATACGCCGGTTTGGATTGAAGACCCGGGAATGCCTTTGGCGCTTTCCGACTTAGCCGCCGGACCGCGAATCGGAGTGGATTACGCCGGTGAAAGCGCGGCCTGGCCCTGGCGCTTCTGGATCAAGGATTCCGCATTTGCCAGGCAAAAGTGACGGGGTTTCGTATTTTTCTGACGTCAAAACGAAACCCACTGCACTGTCGTGAACATCCTGCTTTTTTCCGAACCGCTATTCGTCAGTTACGGCGCCGAACATTTTCTCTGGCTGGCTGCCGGCGTGGCCAGCATGATCGTGTGGATTTGGTTGGGAGCGCGGCAAACCACGGAATTGGGCCGGCGGCGCATCGGGCTGATCCAAAGCCTGATCCCGGCGGTCATCTGGCTCAGTTCCTCAACCTGGCTGGCCTTCCACATGGATCCGCTGAATCTGGACTTGATCCTGCCTTTTCACATCTGCTACTTCCTCAACCTGCTGCTTCCGGTCATGCTCTGGCGCCGGAATTTCTTCCTGTTCGAGGTGAGTTATTTCATGGTAATGGCCGGCTGCATACAAGCTTTGCTGACGCCCGACCTGCAAACCACGTTCCCGGACCATTACAACGTGCGTTACTTTTTTGTACACATCGGGCTGGCGCAGAGTATTTTATACGCCATTATCGTGTATCGTTTCCGGCCGAGCTGGCGCAGTTTGGGCAAGTCGTTCTTGTGGTCCAATGTTTATTTCCTGTTTGTGGCGGCGATCAACTGGTCGCTGGGCACCAATTTCATGTACCTCTGCCGCAAGCCGCCGTCGCCGACGATGCTCGACCTGTTCGGCGACTGGCCCTGGTATATTTTGGGTGCGGAGGTGCTCGCGCTGGTGTTGTTTACAGTGGTGATGCTGCCGTTTGCATGGCGCAGGCAACCCGCCCCTGCGGAGGAAAAAGCTCTTTAATGAGCATCGCTACCCGTTTAAACAGTGTTTTTGAGAAAAACCAATGGCAATGAATATCCCCAACCGCCAATTTGAATTGAAACAACAACCTCCTACGGGCCTCTTTATCCTCAGCTTTTTCGGCACGTTTTTTCTCTGCGCTGCAATCTGTTTGCCCCTGGCATTTCTGGCAGGCGACGGCGCCATGCTGATCTTCCCCTTTGCGCCGCCACTCCTGACCGCATTGGCTGTCCAATGGCTTCAGGCGCCCTGCACCGTCGCGCTGGATGCCGCGGGTTTCAGTGTCGAGGTGAAACGCGGTAGTATTGGCGTTCCTTTGGGGACAAAGCATTGGACCTGGAACGAGTTGGTATCCTTTGATTATTTTGTCAATCGGGGCACTTTCCTGGTGCTGGAAATGAAAGGCGAGTCAATTGTTTTTTCGCGTGGCGAGTTGCGTAAATTGCGTGATGTGCTGCACGAATATTTTCCCGATAAAAAAAAGCGCGGCTGGTCCTGAACGGGGTCAGCTGTTCATGGAATAAGCCCGCTCTACCTTGTCGTTGAACTGCTCGTAAATCTCCGCCGGGATCTTGTGGCGAATGGTCTGCAGGAACTGCCGCAGTTTGATGTACTCGTTTTCGGTGAGCACGTCGTCTTCCATAAAAGCGTTGAAGAGTTCGAGGAAGTTCTCGCTAACGTTCCGGGCAAACTCGATCCGCTTCACTTTATCCTCGATAAAGGCCAGAAAATAAAGCCCTTCGGTGTAGTTGAGTTTCCTGCGGAGCACGAGGGTGTCCACTTCTTTTTTGATTTCTTCCAGCCGCCGGCCGGCTACTTCGGCGCTGATCGCCTGTTTTTCAAAACTGGAATAGACCTGCTGGGCGCGGTCACCGTAGCGCCGGATGAGTTGTTCGCGACGGCGGAATACCCACCAGCCGAACAGGGCGGTAAGCAGAGCAGTGGCGGCTACCATCGTTACTTCCACAAAATAACCCGAGTCGTGCAGCCATTGAACCTGTCGGGCGATAAAACTCGAGCCGGGTTCCATGCCGTTGTCGCGGATGGTTTTGTCGAAGTGTACGAAGTCTTTATCCGTGAGCGGCCGCAGCGTTTTCAGGCCGTTAATGTGACCGAGGTAGACGTCTTTCAATTGCCGGCGGTCCTTTGCGGCGTAATAATACCGGACGTTGCTGCCCTGCCCGAGCTCGTAGCCTTCGGAGTAATTGTCGCGGATGAACTGGTTGGTTTCGACAAAATAATACAGGAACTGGTGCACTTGGGCCGTATCGCGCAGGGCGGCGAGGCGGGCTTCCTCATCGGGTGTCCGGGTGCTTTTGGCGGCCAGAACGACCGCCTGCTGGCGCATCCAGGCAAGCATTTCGCGCGGGTTGGGTCGCAGGATGTAGGGGCTGCCAAGGCGTTTGAAATGCTCGGCGTTGAGTTCGATGAGGGAACCCGGGCCGAGGTGGGTGACCGACAACAGGTGAAAATTGGGCGGTACGGTTATTTTTTGCCCGCCGACCACTGCCGCATCACCCGGGGTGCTGAGGGCTTCCCAAAGCGCCGGTCCGAAAAAAGTTTCGGGATTGATCTTGTCCATGTTGTCGGCCACGGCGACGAAGCGCTGTTCGGGATGTTCGCGGCAGCGGTCCCAAAAACGCAGCAATTCGCCGGGCTGGAACCCGCGTTCGGTTTTTTCTCCGATGTATTGCCGGTGCAATTCGAGGTCGAACTGCGGAGCGCAATCGATTTCGAGGAGGTTCCCGGATCGGCCGGCCAGCATCCGCGCGGCGTATTTGGCTTGTTTGGTAGCTTTGGTGCCGGTCACGCCCGACACCACCATGAGGGGTTGGCTCGCGGCAGCGCGGCAGAAATCGCGGAAATTGCACCATTCCACCGTCGAAACAGGGCCTGAAGACAGGAGCCGCAGCGCAGTGGAATCGCCCGGCCGGAAGGGCAGTTTTTGCAGTTCGCAAAACAGTTTTTGCAGGGAATCGGGGACATCGGCGATCAGGGTCGGCTGCTCATGCATGAGCTGTGCCGTGTCGAGCCAGACCGGGTCGGGGTACTGTCGAAATCCCAGCCACAGCAATGCAGCGATCAGGGGGATGGCCAGCCATTGATAGGGCTGGCGACGGGCAGGAGGGGGAGTCAATTGTTCCAATGGATTAAATTTGATGTGACGCAAAAGTAACGCACTGGGAGTGCGATTGGTTGTTTGAGCACACCGTCGTCCCGGAATTGTTTTTCAACCTCAAATGGACCGCCGCGAAATACCTACTTTTGCGGCCGTTTTTACTAAAATTTCCTGCACCTCGTGTCCAATTTCCTCTCCGAACTCCGCCGCCGCCGCACCTTCGCCATCGTCGCTCACCCCGACGCCGGCAAAACGACCCTGACGGAAAAACTGCTGCTCTTCGGTGGCGCCATCCAGACCGCCGGCGCCGTCAAAAGCAACAAAATCAAAAAAAGCACCGTCTCCGACTTCATGGAGATCGAGCGTCAGCGCGGTATCTCCGTAAGCACCTCGGTGATGGGTTTTGAATACAGAGACCTGCAAATCAATATCCTGGATACGCCGGGTCACGAAGACTTCGCCGAAGACACTTACCGTACCCTCACCGCCGTCGACTCCGCCATCGTAGCCGTGGACGTGGCCAAAGGCGTCGAAACCCAAACCGAAAAACTGACCAAAGTGTGCCGCATGCGCGACACGCCGATCATCTTTTTCGTCAATAAACTCGACCGTGAAGGCCTCGATGCCTTCGACCTGCTCGACGAGATCGAGCAAAAACTCAACGTCCGCGTGCGGCCGTTATCCTGGCCCATCGGTATGGGCCAGCGCTTCAAAGGCGTGTATAATTTGTACGAAAAAAAACTCGTGCTCTTCAATCCGCACGGCAAGCAGCAGGACGAGGACCTGATCGTGTTCGAGGATTTGTCGCACCCAGACCTGGAAAAACACCTCGGCGAATCGGCCGCCCGCACCCTGCGCGAAGAGGTGGAGGTCGTGGAGACCGTGTATCCTGAATTTAAAAAGGAAGACTATCTGGCCGGCAAAATTTGCCCCGTGTTTTTCGGCTCCGCCGTCAACAATTTCGGGGTAAAAGAACTGCTCGACTGCTTTGTCGAGATCGCCCCGACACCCCTCGCCCGCGACACCGAAGAGCGCCGAGTGACGCCGGAAGAGGAAAAAATGACGGGTTTCGTGTTCAAGATTTTCGCCAACATGGACCCCAAACACCGCGACCGGATCGCCTTCCTGCGCATCTGTTCAGGTCGTTTCGAACGCAATAAAAACTACCGCCACATCCGGCTGGAGCGCGAATTCAAATTCCCCAACCCGACCATGTTTATGGCCTCGCGCAAAACCCTGCTCGAAGAGGCCTATCCCGGCGACGTGGTGGGCCTCTACGATTCCGGCAATTTCAAGATCGGCGACACGCTCACCGAAGGGGAAATCCTGCATTTCAAAGGCATTCCCTCATTCTCGCCGGAGCAATTTCGCTATGTCGAAAACGCCGACCCGCTGAAACAAAAACAGTTCGCCAAAGGCCTCGAACAGCTGATGGACGAAGGCGTGGCGCAAATGTTCACCCGCCAAAGCGACGGCCGCCGCATCATCGGCACGGTGGGGCAGCTGCAATTTGAAGTGATTCAACACCGCCTGGAATCGGAATACAATGCCAAATGCCGCTACGAACCGGTCAATTTGCACAAAGCCTGCTGGGTGACGAGCGATGACCCCAAAGCCTTGCAGGAATTCCTCGACCGCCGCAAACGAGACATCGCCCGCGACAACGACGACAACCTGGTGTTCCTTGCCGAAACAGCCTGGACGCTACAGACGGTGCAGGAGAATTTTCCGAAAGTGGAATTCCGCTTTACGTCCGAGATCTGACAGTTAAAAAAAGACGAGGGTCAAAGGGCACCCCAGGCGTACAACAACCCCGTCCCCATCCCGCTGATCAAAAACCGCTCTTTTCGGTTACCACTCAGCCGTTGCGTCCAGTCGGTAAAGCCGCTGTCGGCGATTTCCAGTTCCTGTTCACCTGCCCGAATGACCAGTTTGGTTTGCAAAATGCGGTAATACGGTTGCGATTCGGGTACGTGCACTGTAAGATCGAAAGGCCAGTTTAGAGCGGTCAGTTCTTCCGCGATGCTTTGGACAAAACGTCGTTCCTGGGGGGTTGCGGCCAGCGATTTAATCCGGAAGAACACCCCGAAACCCAATTTCTCCTGTAAATAGGTGCGATAAAACGCCCAATGTTCGAGCAGACTCCGGCGCTCGAAGGCAAAGGAGCCCGTGTCGCGGCCTGCCGTCGTCATGCAAAAAACCTTAAAATGTGCGGTGTGTCCCGGCTGTTCCAGGGCCTGGGCGCGCACATGGCGGTGTGCCGTGCATAAGCGCAGCGGTTCCACGGGAAATTGCGTAGCCTGCCTGCGCAGGACCGATTCGAGGGCCAGCACGTTCGTAGCATCGGCCGTGACTTCGGTGCCGCGCATAGCGGACACGATTTTGTTTTGGCTGGTAGGCCCGACGACGGAGCAGGCGCCGAACGGGCTGAGGGGTGACAGTTCAACCGGGGCAAAGCCTGCCCGTGCTGCTTCCCGCAACAGGTACAGTTCAAATTCCCCAAAACGGATCGGTTCGATGGCAGAAGCCTGTACAAACCGGTTCTGGCGGTATTGACGGAGCACTTCGGCAGGCTTGAGGCGTTCTGCGCGCTGGCGAAAAACTTCAAGCATCAGGGTGTTGAATTCTGACGCGGACAGTTTTTGGGTAAGTATGTTCAATAGGTCCGGCCGACCGGTTTTTTCGGCAAAAAGGGTGGCGAGCGGTGGTTTTTTCATGATGTGAGTGAACACATTTTGACGGGAGATCGGTTCCATCTTTCGGACCACAGGTTGAATTTTAAAAAAAGCAGCGCGACCCTGCCGGCGCAATAACCGGCAGGGTCGCGCTGCTTTTTTAAAATTCAACCTGTCTGGTCAAGGACTCACCCCTTATCCTCAATTTTCAAAATCTTGATCTCCACCCGCTGGTTCATCTTTCTGCCTTCCGCGGTGGCATTGGTCGCCACCGGTTTGCGTTTGCCGTAGCCTTTGTACGCTACGCGCTGCGGTGCGATGCCTTTGGCGATCAGGTAGTCGGCCACTGACTTGGCGCGCGCCGTGGAGAGCCGGTCGCAAAATTCGTCGGGCGGCGTGCTGTTGGTGTGTCCGCCGATTTCAATCACGATACCGCCGTTTTCGGATAAAAAGTCATACAATTCATTCAGAACAGGCAAACAACTGGAGTTCAGGCTGGAACTGTCGGCATCGAAGCGCAGCTGTTCCATTCGAATCGTTTGGCCGCTTTGCAGTTGGCCGGCGGAGAGAGCGGGCAGGATGCGGAGGCTGACGTCCACATCGGCTTTGGCTGTGCAGCCATTGCCATCGGTGACCGTTACGGAATGTGGCCCGAGACCGAGTTTTTTGGTCTGGGCAGAGGTTTCACCATTGTCCCAGGCGTAGCTGGGTGTACCGGTACCGCCGCTGGCTTTTACGAGTACGCGGCCGTCGTTGCTGCGGTCGGTGGTAGCGCCGATGTTGCGGACTATTTCGACGTTCAGGGCCGGGGGGGCTTTGACGCTGGCAGCCGCAGTTTGGGTTTTGCCCTGAGCGTCCGTCACCGTGAGCTGGTAGTCGCCTCCGCTGACACCGGTTGGGTTTTCTCCGCGAAGGGCGGCATTGCTCCAGGTGAATTGATAAGGTCCTTTTCCGCCGCTGACGAGCGTTTTCAAACCGACCGTTTCCGTTGCGCATTTGATTTTTCCTTCCACTTCAATTTGTACCGCGAGCGGAAGAATGTTTTCGGAAATTTCAAAAGTGGCTACACCGGTGCAGGCGTTCCCATCGGTGACGGTGACGGTATGTTTGCCCGGGCCCAGTCGGACAGCCGTTGCAGTGGATTCTCCGTTGTCCCAGGCATAGATGTAAGCGCCGGAGCCGCCACGGGGCTGGGCGATGGCTTTGCCGTCGGCATTGCCGGTGCTGGCGGGCGCCTGGACGGTGGCGATCAGGTTGAGCGGCGCTGGCTGCACGACGGAGATTTTGCCTGTGGCCGTGCTGCTCAGGGCGTCGGTGACGGTGACCTGGTAGTCGCCCGCAGCAACACTGGCGGGCGATTCGCCATTCAGGGCGGCATTGTTCCAGGCAAATTTGAAGGGGCCTTTGCCACCGCTGACCTCGGCTTTCAGGCTGGTTTTATCGCCTGCGCATTTGATTTTACCCGTTTCCTGAACGGAAACACTGAGTGGCAAAATGTTTTCCGTGATGTCGACTGTGCCCGTGGCGGTGCAGCCGTTGGCGTCGGTGACGGTGACGGAGTGTTTGCCCGGGGCGAGTTGAGTGGCAGCGTCTGTGTTTTCTCCGTTGTCCCAGCGATAAGTGTAATTGGATTTGCCGCCCCGGCCGGATGCAGTGGCTTTTCCATCGGCATTGCCGGTGCTGGCGGGCGCCTTGGCTTGCACGCTTACTGCAACGGGATCGGGTGTTTTAATCACGGTGGCGGCGGATTGGGTGTTTCCGGCGGCGTCGGTGACGGTGACCTGATAGGTTCCGGCGGGGACTTCGGATTGGTCACCGCTGAGTGTGGCCAGGTTCCAGGCGTATTTGAAGGGCGGTTTGCCGCCTTTTGTCGTGACTTTCAGGGCGGTTTTTTCGCCGTTGCATTTGATTTCGCCGGTGGTTTCGAGAAAAACGCTGAGGGGCAGGATGTTCTCGGGCATGGGAAATATAAAAACAGCGTAGCAGCCTTGCTCGTCTGTGGCCGTGACACTGTGTGTGCCGGGCGTGAGCTGGACGGCGGTGGCGGCTGTTTCTCCATTGTCCCATTTGTAGGTGTATTTTCCGCTGCCGCCTTTGGCGTTTGCCGTCGCTTTGCCGTCGCTGCCGCCCGTGCTGGCCGGGGCATTCACATCTGCCAAAACGACCACCATGGCGGGTTCGCGGAGGGTGTAATCGGCTGTGGCGGTACCGCCGGCGGCATCGGTGACGGTGAGTTTATACTGTCCGCGGGGCACGCCGGCGGGTTGTTCGCCTTGTAATGCCGGGTCGCTCCATACGTATTTGAAGGGCGCTTTGCCGCCGTTGACGGTGGTTTTCAGGCTGGTTTTGCCATCGACGCACCTGATCTTTTCCGTTTCGGAAATACTGACGCTGAGCGGCAGGATGTTCTCCGCGACTTTGAAAACGAATCCGCCGTTGCAGCCGTTGGCATCGGTCACTTTCAGGGTGTGATCGCCCGGGGCGAGTTTCACGGCTGTCGCGCCGGCCTCTCCGGTATCCCATTGGTAGGTGTAAGGCGGGGTGCCGCCGCGCACCTGGGCGCCTGCTTTCCCGTCGGCGTTACCGGTAGAGGCGGGGGCCTGAACCGTGACTTGCACCGTCAACAATTCAGGATCAGTCACTTTGATGATGGCCGAAGTCGTGACGCCGGTGGCATCGGTGACGGTGAGTTGATAATCGCCCCGCTGCACGTTGGCGGGCTGGTCGCCGCTAAAGGCCGGGTTGCTCCACGCGTATTTATAAGGCGCTTTACCGCCGGTGACGGTGGCTTTCAGGCTCGTGGTGGCGTTGTTGCACTTGATTTTTTCCGTTTCGGTGACGGTGACGGCCAGGGTGGCCAGTTTTTGCGTCATGGTCACGGTAGCCGTAGCGGTGCAGCCTTTGGAGTCCGTGACGGTGACGTGGTGTACGCCTTCACTGAGTTTTTTTGCCGCTGCGACGCTTTCTCCGTTGTCCCATTTGTAGGTAAATGTTCCGCTGCCGCCGCTGGCTTTGACCTCGGCCTGCCCGTCGGATTTGCCTGGGCCGCTTTCGGGTTGTTTGGATTCGGGGCTGAGCGTGATGGCCGGGTCGTACAGCGTGGCTTTGGCGGACTTTGTTTTTCCTGAAGCATCGGTGACGGTGACGGTGTAGGCGCCAGGGCCAAGATTCGCGGGCGCTTCGCCTGTAGCGGCCGGAGCCGACCAGGCGTAGCTGAACGGTGCTTTGCCGCCGCTGACTTTGACGCGCAGTGCGCCGTCTTTTCCGGTGCCGTTGCAGCTGAGGTCTTTTTCCGTCAAAATATTCACGGTCAGCGACGATGCTTTGTCGATGACGTACAGGCCTTTGTCGTCGGTGCCGATCCAGATGGCGCCGTCGTGATCGGCGGCGATGCAGCGGCCGTACTGGCTGGTGTAGTCCTCCGGGCCGCTGAAGGTTTCGAACTCGTCGGTCATCAGGTCGAGGCGGGTGACGATGGCGGAGAGCATCCAGAGATGCCCTTCGGCGTCGATGTCGAAATCGATGGGGTCGCTTTCCACGGCGTTGTCGGGGATCGGGATGGCCTTGACCTTTTCGCCGCGTTCGACGATCCAGAACTCGCCGTCGGCCAGCACGTACATATCGGCGCCCCATTCGCGGATGCGCTGCACATCGTAGCCCTGCAGTTCGCCGCGCCATTTGCCGGGTGTACCGGTCATGAGGCCGTCGCGCGTGCCGATCCAGAGGCGGCCGGCTTTATCCATAAAAATGGTATTGATCTCGTTGCTGCGCAGTTTGGAATTGGAGGTATTGAACTGGGCGACTTTGGACAGCGTGGGTTTGGTTTTGAATTGCAGTACGCCGGCCTCTTTGGTGCCCAGCCAAAGGAAATCGTTCGCAGCATCGTAAAATGCCGCGCTGACGGTCACCGGGCTGTTCAGCACGAGGTTCAGCATTTCGTCCGTCCAGCGGGCGTCGGCGTTGCCGCCGGGATAGTTCAGGGCGGAGTGTTCGCCTGCGGCGAGCCCGACCGCCGATCCGAGGTCGCAGGCGCGCACCTGCGAAAGGCCCCGGGCGCTGCCGACCCATTTGGTGTTGTCGGCATCGACGTGGATGTTGCGTACCGGCGTGGTTTTACTCGTGCCGGAGCAGCGGTTGACTTGCAGGCCGGCTTTTTGGGCGAACAGGTTTTGGGTAAAAAGAAGGGCAAACAGCAGCATTGCCGTTTTTCCAAAGTCGTAAAATTTCATGGTGGGAATGTGGTATGGGTATCTTTTTGCAGGGAAATAAACGGATTTTGGGGTGGGGAATTATGCGAAGTGTTAAGAAAGCTCCTGGCGAGGCTGGCGCGAGGTGGGCGCGAGGCTGCGCCTCGTGACGGTAAATCGGTCGGGCTTTGCCCGGCATAGAGTTGGGCAAAGCCCAACTCATGTGCGGCACGAGGCGCAGCCCCGCGCCAGCAGGGCTATTGGAGCGGATACGAATCTCGCTCATCTTTTAAACCAGTCAGTTGAATGAGATGGAGACAGACTCTGTAAAAATCGCCCTGGAGTTCTCCATGAGAAACGGAGGGATATGCTTTTAAAACGGAGTGGTATTGGTTTGTCCGGTAAGTTTCCAGAAAAAAACTCCTTCCATCGATATACGAAACGCTGTCCCAAAAAGACAGGCTTTCAAAACCACTTTGTTTCAATAAACTGTCCGTTTTATTCCAATGATAAATGTTCAAATATTGGGTAAAGGACAATAGATCAGATCTGCCGTTTGGTCCGAGGTGGTTATTTCGAATTTCACCATTGAATGGAATGGTGAATCGACCCACCCGCTTTGTTTCGATCCAAACCGAGTCGCCTTCTCGATTCAAAATGACACAAGTGGGTATTATTAAGAATCCGTAATAAGTCAATCGAATAAGCTCCCGACGACTTTGCCAACTTCTCAAATCAAAGGGTTCACCGACTTGCCTCAGCCAAAAATGCATAATTTCCAAAGAGTCTTTGACGGCGGTTGGTCTCTCAGAAGTCAAAACCTCTGGCTTAGGTGCATCGTGGCAATGCCAAACCATCAATAGTGCGACTATTAATCCTACAATTTTCATTCTGTATCTCAAAACACCATCCGGTACACCATCGCTCCGCAAATTCCTCCGAGCAAGGGCGCCACCACCGGAATCCACGCATAGTCCCAATCGGAGCCGCCTTTGCCGGAAACGGGCAGCAAGGCATGCGCCAGGCGCGGCCCCAGATCGCGGGCGGGGTTGATGGCGTAGCCCGTGGTGCCGCCCAGTGAAAGTCCGATTGCCAGCACCAAAGCGCCCACGGCCAGGGGCTTCAGACCTTGCGCGAACTCGTTGACGCCCAGGGCTGACAGGCCGAATATGAGCACAAAAGTGCCGAGGAATTCACTGATGAAATTGCTTTTCGTGTGGCGAATAGCCGGCGCCGTGCAAAACACCGCAAGCTTGGCGCCCTGATCGGTCGTGCGGCTCCAGTGCGGGAGATAATGCAGCCAGACGAGGCAGGCGCCGAGAAAAGCGCCGGCAAACTGACCGGCCACATGAACCGGCACCTCTCCCCAAGCAAACTGGTTGGTCGCCGCCAGCGCCACAGTGACGGCCGGATTGAGATGGGCTCCGCCGGCCGCATAAATGGCGAAACTGACCGCCAGCGCCCAGCCGGCCGTAATAACGATCCAGCCCGAATTTTCACTTTTGGTACCCCGGAGCACAGCACCCGCGACGACGCCGTCGCCCAGCAGAATCAACAGTGCCGTACCCAATAATTCAGCAAGGAAGTTGGACATTTTCCAAAGAGTTTATGAAATGGTTTATTAAGGTTTATAAAAGGGTTTATAAGGTTTATCATCGAAGATGAGCGGCCAGGCCCCTCTCCTTTTTATAAACCTTATAAACCCTTATCAATTCTTATCAACCTCCCTTAAAAACTCACATCCACTTGACGGCGAAGCGATTGAAATCGTATTTCATTTCTGCGTACAGGTCGCGGAAACGCTCGAATTGTTCGCGGATGTCGGTATGGTCGGTGAAGTGGACGTGGTCCACGGCGATGGGATGATCTTTGGCGTAGTTGGCGAGAAACTGTTCGTGCTTCTTAATGCGGTGTTTGATTTCACTGATGTGCTCCTTTTGGAGTTCGAAGCGGTTTTGGAAAGATTCGACGCCCACTTCGGCCTCATTGCCTGTATTTTTTGAAATGATCTCGCCCAGACGGTGCTCGAGGATGACCAGTTCTTCTTTGTAGAACTTGAGCTCATTGAGCCAAAGGTTGTGCTCATAGTGCAAGTCGGAGACGTAAGCAAAGTTTTTATCGGAAGCCATAAATGCGTGTGTTTTGTAAAAAAATCAGCTTGTTATTGGCCGGCAAGATGGGATTTGGCGGCAACACTTGCAAGTAATCAGAAGCATTTTCGAAGATGATTTTTGTAAATAAAAATCAGCTCCGCGCAGCATGTTCCGCAAAAGTGAGCAGTAGCGCCCTGTAAGCAGCGGCTTCCTCCTGCTGCCGTGCTGCCGGCCAGCCCAGTTCTTCACCCAGCAACCCGGCTACGAGGGGGGCCGCCGCGGCTGCCGCGGCCCAATCGGCGATCTCCAGCCGCAACCGGCGGGCCAGCACGTCACGAACCGTGCAGGCCATTTCCGCCCTTGCCGCCCAGACGACTTCGGCGCACAAAAAAGGGAAGCCAGGTGTCAATATTTTCCTTAGGGATTCATTTTCAAGGGTTAAGGCAGCCACCTGAGCCGCCCGGTCGCCATAAGCCTGGGTCAGATGCCGGCAAACCGGTTCTTCGAAGCCAAAATCGCGGCGCAGGTTTTTCCAGTCGCCGGGGTTGTAACCCGCCGCGCCGGCCAGTTTGAAATCTGCCGTCCGGCAGGCGGCCGTCACCTCCATCTGCCGGCAAACGGCATCCACCGCATCGCGGGCCATGAGCCGGTAAGTGGTCCATTTTCCGCCGAGCAGACTGAACAGCCCGGAAACCGCGTCGCGCTCCACTTCGTGGTCGCGGAGCATTCGCTTGGTGGCCGAAGTGGACGCGGCGGAGGCTTTGATCAATGGCCGGATGCCGGCAAAGCCGGCGGTAACCAATTGCCGGTCAATGGGTTGCGCGAGATATGGTTGTAGCGTGTCCAGTAAAAAATCCACCTCGCGTTTATCGAGGAGCGGTTCTTTTTCGAGGTCCGGATAGGTCTCGTCCGTGGTGCCGAGCAGCAAATGCGCTCCGAAAGGGACGGCAAAAACGACGCGTCCGTCGGGTGTCCTGGGGATCAGCAGGGCGTCGCGGCCGGGCAGGCAAGCTGCGGGCAGCACCACGTGGGCGCCTTTTGAGGGCTGGATGCGGGGCGGTAAACCTGGATTGGCCAGATGCCGCAGCCGGTCGGCGAAAGGGCCGGTGCAGTTGAGGAATTGTCTGGCGCGGACGATCAGGGTTGGTTCGCCTTCGTTCGAAACCTGATTTATGACCTCAGCTCCCAGGATCTTGCCCTTTTCATTTTTCTGAAAGTCAATCACTTCCGCGTGGTTGATCACTACGGCGCCGGCTTCCGAGGCGCTTTGAACCAGGGCAAGGCAGTACCGGGCATCGTCCAGCTGGCCGTCGTAGTACAGCACGGCGCCGCGCAGGCGGGGTGTCAGGGCCGGCAGCCGGGCCAGTGCCTCGGCACGTCGGAGGCGACGGCTGGCGGGCAAATTATCTTTACCCGAAGCAAACCAGTCGTACAATTTCAGCCCGAGGGCGTAATACCAGCCTTCCCACCAACTGAACACCGGGGTAAGCAGGGCCAGCGGGCGGGCCAGGTGCGGAGCGTTGGCGAGGAGAATGTGGCGCTCTTCGAGGCCGTGGCGCACCTGCCGCAGCTGGCCGAAATCCAGTTTTTTAAACGCCTGTTCGAGGTAGCGCACGCCGCCATGGATCAGTTTGGTGCTGCGCGAGGAGGTTTCTGCGGCAAAATCGGTCTTCTCAATCAACACGACTTTGAGGCCGCGCAGCGCAGCATCGAGCGCACAACCGGCCCCCGAAGCGCCTCCGCCGATGATGCAGAGGTCGAAGGTTTCGGTGCTGAGACGGCGGAGACTGGCGCTGCGGTTCATGTTGTTTTGAGGGATACCTGCCAGCGCCAGGCATCTTCCAGCGCCTGGTGCAAGCTCCGTTTGGCCGTCCAACCCAGCAATTTTTCGGCTTTTGACACATCGGCAAATACGGCCGCCACGTCGCCGGGCCGCCTCGCTGCAATCTGGTAATTCAAGGCCGTTCCGCTGGCGGCTTCGAAGGTTTTGATCACCTCCATCACGCTGGCGCCCTGGCCCGTACCGATGTTGAACACGTCGTACAAACTGGCTCCGGGGCGCTGGTCGAGGTGCTGCAGGGCCACCACGTGCGCTTCGGCGATGTCCATCACATGGATGTAATCGCGGATGCAGGTGCCGTCGGGCGTCGGGTAGTCGTTGCCGAAGACGCTGAGCTGGGGCCGGAGGCCGGCGGCGGTTTGGGTCACGAAAGGCACCAGGTTGTTCGGCACGCCACGGGGCAATTCGCCGATCAGCGCCGAAGGGTGCGCGCCGATGGGGTTAAAGTAGCGCAGGGAAATGATTTTCACGGGTTTGCCGGCTGCCGCTACATCGTGCAGGATCTCTTCTCCGACGGCCTTGGTGTTGCCGTACACCGACATGGCCGGCTCCAGGTGGCTTTCTTCGCTCACGGGCAACAGATCGGGCTGGCCATAGACAGTGGCCGAGGAGGAAAAAATCAGGTTTGCCGTGCCGTGTTCAAGCATGATTTCGAGCAGGGTGATGAGCGAGCCGAGATTGTTGCGGTAATAGCGGAGCGGCTCGGCCATACTTTCGCCCACGGCTTTGAATGCGGCGAAATGGATCACGCCGCCGGGTTTTTCCTGTTGGAAAATGCGGCGCATGGCGGCAGCGTCGTTGCAATCGGCTTCGTGGCAGGTCACCTTGCCGCCCAGGATTTTTTCCAGACCGCCCAGCACGCTGCGTTCGGAATTGGAAAAATCATCGACGATGACGGGGGTAAAACCGGCTTCGGCCAGGGCGATCACGGTGTGCGATCCGATAAAACCGGCGCCGCCGGTGACGAGTATGTTCATGTTTTTCTAGGATAAAAAATGAGTTAGTAACGCTCAAAAATCAATTTCACGATTTGAATATTTTCAGTTCCCTCGCTTCGCTCGGGATGACAGGCCGTCGGTAGTGAATGTTTTCCAACAGATTTCTCGCTACGCTCGAAATTCCGGCATGGCTTGGGTAAATTTCGAGCGTAGCGAGAAATCTGATGTAAAAATCTGATGGTTAGATATTTGTCATCCCGAGCGAAGCGAGGGAACTGAAAATATTCAAATCTTGAACTTGATTTTTAAGTGATACATTACTGTGCTGGGGGCTGAACGGTATGGCGAGGTGTAACGCTGTCCGGCGAGGCATTTATTCATTGTTTGATTTGATATCACAAATATGAACGCCATGTTGCGAACATCAATTCCCTCCATGCTTTTTTGGTTGTTCGGCTTAGTTGTGAACGCCCAAACCAACCCCGCCGCCCTGCCCAAACCCACCCCCGCCCAGCTCGCCTGGCACGAAACCAATTTTTACCTGTTCCTGCATTTCGGCCCCAACACCTTTACCAACCTCGAATGGGGCCACGGCACCGAGACCGAGGACGCCTTCAACCCCACGGCCCTCGACTGCGACCAATGGTGCCGTATCGCCAAACAAGCCGGCGCCAAAGGCCTGATTATCACCGCCAAACACCACGACGGGTTTTGTCTCTGGCCTTCCCGATACTCGACGCACACCGTGCGCGAAAGCCGCTGGCGCAACGGCCGGGGCGACGTGCTGCGCGAACTGTCCGAGGCCTGCCAACGCCACGGCCTGATATTCGGCGTGTACCTGAGCCCCTGGGACCGCAACCATCCGCAATACGGCACGCCGGAGTACAACGACGTGTACGCCAGCACTTTAACCGAATTGCTCACGGGCTACGGACCCCTTTTCGAAATCTGGTGGGATGGCGCCAACGGCGAAGGACCCAACGGCAAACGGCAGAGCTACGACTTTCACGGTTTTGAAAAACTGGTGGCCCAATACCAGCCCAATGCCGTCATTTTCAGCGACATAGGCCCCGGCTGCCGCTGGGCGGGCAACGAACAGGGCACCGTGAACGAAACGAATTGGGGCGGCCTGGACACCGCCGGTTTCGGGCGCGGCGCCACGGGCCCGCCTGCCCAGGTGCTGCAAACGGGTCAGCCCCAAGGCGCCGTCTGGATTCCGGCCGAATGCGACGTGAGCATCCGCCCGGGCTGGTTTTACCATCCGGAAGAAGACAGCCTCGTGAAAACGCCGGAACAGTTGTGGAGCATCTACCTGCAATCCGTCGGGCGCGGCGCCAACCTCATTCTCAATGTGCCGCCCGACCGCCAAGGGCGCATTCATCCTCAGGATTCGGCCGCGTTGGTGGCTTTTGGGCAAAAAACGCGGGCGGCATTCGATCAAAATCTCGCCTGGGGCCGCAAACTGAGCATCCGGCGCATTTGCGGGTTCGCCCCAAAGAGGATCTCGACCCAGCTGACCGACGGCGACTTGCGCACCTGCGACACTTCGAATTATTGGTCCAACGTCTCTACGCCCGTCCTGGACTTAGGCCGGAAGCGCACTTTTAATACCCTCGTGTTGCAGGAAAATATAGAAGAAGGCCAGCGCATCGAGGCCTTCAAGGTGGAAATCCAGGAAAAGGACGGATGGCGCGAAATTGCCCGTTCCACCACAGTAGGGCATAAAAAAATCCTCACGTTTCCGGCCGTACGGGCCAGGCGCGTGAGGATTTCGATTCTGGCGGCTCTGGCGCCACCCATGCTCAGCGAGGTGCAGATTTATCGCTTGTAATGCTCGGCCTCTGTTTCGGACGTATCCTTGGATAATCCGCAATACGCGGTGAGGGCGAGGGCCAGGAAAAGAATCAGGTACATTTCCATTGTGCCGAGGATTAAAGGATGAAGAAAACCGGGTTGCCGGAAGTTGCCTTTTCGTTTAGCAGTAATGGACTATAAAACGCTGCCAAACGGGGCGTATTTCTCGGGGAAAACCCGGTTTTTTTCTCCTTACTTACCCCAAGGGTGTTTTCCCGTTGCGAACATGGATCATCCCGAATTTTTAGGCTTTTCATTTGAAATAAGATTCCTGAAACCAGAAATTAGATTTTAGAACCTAAAAAGGGCTGGGGCGCATTCAAATACCCATCAATCAGCTATTGCAGAGAGCACTCCAACCCTTTTAGAATTCTAAAATCTAATTTCTGGTTTCAGGAATCTTATTTCAAATTTCGGGATAACCCTTGTTTGCAATGAAAAAACCTACCAGCTCCACAAATCGTGCTCCCTGTTGAACAGGTCGTCCTCAATCTTGGCGGCTTCGTACACCATGTCTTCACCCTGCAAATAATCCTGCAGGCGGCGATCGTATTGGTTGTTCTCCTTGTACACCATCGACGAAAAATGCCGCATCTCGAACAGGTCCTCCCAGGTCAGCGTGGCCGAAAGGTTGTCGCCGGGCCAGTACACTTTTTGCCGGGCCAGCAGCGGCCGGGCGCTCGGGTAGTGGATCCAGAACAACGGTTTTTCATACAGGAAGTCGCCGTTGTCGGTCGTCACGTCCACCAGCGGCGCGATGCCGAGGATGCGGACGCACAGCTGCCCCGTGTTGGTGTCGAAAAACCAGGCTTCCTTCATCCGGAAGCGGCGCACGCTGGCGTAGTCGAGGTCGTTGTGCACCACCTGCATTTCGTCCAGGCCCGTGACCAGGTTGTACACGAAGATCGTGTCGGTCTCCGACACCTGGGCATCGACATCGGCCAGGGTCATGGCCTCCGAAAAACGGTCGTCGGCGTAGGCCGTCAGCTGTCCGGCGCGGGCGGCCTCGGCGAGGATTTGCACCAGCGGCGCTTCGGGGTACGAAAAGGCCAGGTTTTGCTTTTCACGTACGTCAATCACCCGCCAGATGCGTTTTTCCCATAAAATATCGGCTTCACGGACCGGCTGATAGGGCAATACAGGGCGTTCGGCCACCACCTGGCGGGTGGTGAAATCGTCGAGCACCACCGGCGGGGTGGTCTCTGTCAGGGGGGTAGGTCTGGGGATTTGGCCCCAGGTGAGGGTGGCGGCAAGGCATGCGCCGCCCAGGCAGCACACACGGAGGGCTGCCCACTGGAAGACTGGAAGAGTCATGTGGAAAAGTGTTTAGTAATTCAAAAATGGATTGGAAAAAAAGCCGTTCGGCAGAGGTTGTTCAGGTAAAATCCGGACCGGATAAATTCTTAAATCGGGAAGGGAAGCGGGATGGTCTTGCCGGAAAGCGGTTGTTGGCAAAACAAACCGAAGGCAGAACGGGACCTTAACAATACCTGTTTCGGCCGTTAAAAATTTTAACAACCGAGTAAAAAGCGGGCAAAGTCGATCAGGGCGTCAAAACGGAAATCCACCTGCATCTCGGCCAGCAACTCGGCTTCTTCAAATTTGCCGGTGATGAGCACGGTCTGCATGCCCAATGTTTGGCCAAATACCATGTCGGATGCCGAATCGCCGACCATCCACGACTGCGTGAAATCAATTTCGGGAAACTGCGCTTTGGCCTGCATGGCCATGCCCACGGCCGGTTTGCGGCAGTCGCAACCTTCTTCGCGGCGGTGCGGACAATGGTAAATGGCGTCGAGGCGACCGCCGGCCTGCGCCACCTTGTCCAGCAAAACCTGGTGCACCGCCGCCAAATCCTGCTCCGTCATCAGTCCCTTGCCCACTCCGGCTTGGTTGGTCACCACCACGATGCGCGCAAATTCGCCCGTGAGCAAAGCCACGGCCTCCGCGGCGCCCGGCGCCGGGTGGAAATCGGCGGGCGTGCGGACGTAGTCATCGGGGGGGCGCACATTCAGCACGCCGTCGCGGTCGAGGAAAAGGGCTGATCTCATGGAATGGTCGCTCTCAAAACACAAACATCGCAATTAGTGACAAGTCGGGGAAATTTCCGTCCAAAACGGTGTTGAAACATTTAAACGCATAACGCTGTTTCGTTTCCGACAAATCAAACTTTTCCATGCACATCACCATCTTATCGGCCAGCACGCGGCTCAACCGGCAATCGCACCGCGTCGCCCTGGCCCTCGAACGCGCCATCAACCAACATGGCGAACACACGGCCGAAATACTCGATCTGGCTGAATACCAATTTCCCGTGTTCGAAGAAGTGCTGCACCGGCACCTGAGTCCGCCCGCCGGCCTGGCCGAATTCGCCGCCAAAATCCGCCACTCCGACGCGCACCTTTTTGTGTCGCCGGAGTACAACGGCAGTTACACCGCCGCCCTGAAAAACGCGGTGGATTACCTGAAAGAAGGAGAATTTTCGAAAAAAGTAATCGGCACGGTGTCGGTCTCCGCAGGTATGCTCGGCGGTATCCGGGGCGCTCTGGCCATGCAGCAGCTCATCCTGGCCATCTCCGCTTTTGCGCTCCCGCAGATGCTGACGGTGGGCAATCTGGCCCAGCGTTTTGACGAAAACGGCCACTTGCTGGACCCGGTTTTTGAGAAAAACATCCAGCATTTCCTCCAGCATTTTTACTGGCTGGCCGAGGCGGTGACGGAGAAAAAAGCGAGGGCGCTGGCCGCTCAGGAACTGCTGTTGGTGAACGGGAATTGAATGTTGGTTTTCACGGCGAATCCGTTTACGAAACCTTCAAGGTTTCGTAAACGTACACCCGAAGCGCCTTTGCGTGAAAAATGGTCACACAAAGACGCGGAGGATTTAAAAATCCGTCCCCAATGCGATGTGGAAAATCGGCTTTTGCACCACCCGTGTCTCGATCCCCCAGCCGTAATCGGCGCGCAGGTACATCCCGAACAGGAGGGTGCGCATCCCCAGGCCGTAGCCGGCCACCAGCGGGTCGCGGAAATAATTGACCGTGACCGACACCGTCGGCGGGTTGGTGAAAGTGACCGTGTTGAGCGGGTTGTCGCCGGAGTAGGGGTTTTTGCCGTACCAGGCGGTGCCGGCATCGAAGAACCCGACGAGCTGGAAATTCCGCCAGAACGGCCCCAGCACCGGTTTTTTTGAAATGTATTTGAAAATGGGCACCCGGAGTTCGGCATTGAACAGGGCGTAGGAGTTGCCGTTGCGGATGTTCTGTTTGAAGCCGCGCAGGTTGGCCGCCAGGGTTTGGTAGGCAAATTCCGCGTTGGAGGGCACAGGAATGGCGTTGTTGAACTGCGGGAAAATCCAGTTGTCCACGCCGCCGAGGTAGTAGAGGATTTTTTCCGAGCCGAATGTCGTGCCGCCCGCCAGCCGCAGGGCCAGGATGGAGCGCCGGTCGATCCAGTGGTAATGCCGCGCATCGAGACCGATCACCGTCATGAATCCGCTGTTGAATTTGAGGCTCCAGTCGGGCTGCGTGTTGAACTCGAAACGCTTGACGGCTTCCACGAACACCTTGGCGCGGGTGCCCGTGCGCAGGTTCATATCCACTTCCACGGTATTGTCGTACACGGCCGCCAGGCGCAGCGCTGCGCGTTGTTCGGAGAGGTCGGGCTTGTCGAGTGTCGTGCGGTCGGTGGTCAGCGTGATGGCTTTATCCTGTCGCAGCGTGAAGGTGCCCCGGAGACTGAAAAAAACGTCGAGCGGGTAGCGCACTTCGTATTGTCCCAGAATGGTGTTGGTGCGCACCTGGAAGGGTTGTGGTGTGCTGCCGGCCTGGGTGTTGTCCACCGTATTCACCACGCTTTTGCGGTACAAGGCTACGCGGCGGTCGAGGCGGCGTTTTTTGTTGTCGAACCAGAGGTAATACTCCGCGCCGTTGAACGTCGTGGGCAGGCGGAAGCCGGCTTCGATCACGTAGTCTTCCAGCAGGTCTTTGAAATTGGCGCGCAGCAGGATGCCCGGCGGCGGGGTTCGGAACCCGTCGGGCGAACCGGCGTAGCTGTCCAAACCCTCGAAAAGCAGGTTGTTGTCCAGGTCGGTAGACACGAAATCCGTCCGGAATTTCAGTCGGTAAGGCGTGATCTGGGCCGGATTGAAACGAATGATGGATTGGTCGCGGCCAAATTCAAGGCGTGGCCGCGGCCCTGGTCCGGGCACGATTTCCATGGAATCGGCCTGCGGCACAGGGCGTTCTCCCAGGTTGCCGGGAGCCGGTTCGTTCGTTTTGGAGGGTTCAGGCTTGGGCGCCGGAGGTGCGGTATTTTCCAGATAATCAGGAATCTGGAACATCCAGCCCGGCGGGATCGGGCGAATGGAATCAGCGGCAGGGTTTTCATTAAACTGTGCATCCTGCGGTTTTTTGCCCTGGTTGCCGGCCGGTGCCGGGGCAGGATTTTCCAAAACCGGCTGAGGCGGAACAGGCATGCCTTCGGCGCGCAGCCTCAGTTCGCGGTAGCGGGTGATACCTGCTGGGGCCGTTGCGGCCGGGTCGATTTTTTGCGTATAAAACAGGTTTTTTCCGTTGCGGCGCAGGCTTTCGACCAGGCGGCCGCTGCGGAAAGAGCGGTGCTGTTCGCCGATACTGCGGTCGTAGTTGCTCTGGTTGTAGGTGAGGGGCCGTTTTTTCAGGACTTCGAAAAATCGGACGCTGTCGACCATGGCGGAATCGACGTTTTTCAAAACCGTGTCCAGTGGGGCGAGAAAAGCCAGGATACGGGCGGGCTGCCATTCGCCGGGTTGTTTGTCGGCCCAGGCGCTCACTTCGGCGCCGTCTTTCAGGTACACGACCGCTTTGTGGTAGGCCAGGTATTCTTCGAGGTAGCCGCTCTGGCGGTTGTCGATGCCGCTGGTATTGCTCAGATAAGCAAAATGGGTGCTGTCCGTTCCCATGGGCGCGCGTTCGTCGGCGCCGGGCGTGTCGGTCAGGCGGATGAGTTCGTTGCTGCGGTTGTCGAGGTCAAACCAGAAAATATCGAAGTGTCCGAGGGGCAGGATGGTGTCGAGGCGTTGGTTGGAGAGCGTATCCGTCAGGCGGTTGCTGGCGAAAAGAATGCCTTTATGGCCGTCGAGCACGGTGACCGAGGCGTCCAGGTCGTCCCAGAAATCCTGGGTCAGCCGTTCGGTTTGCCGGTTCATGGTGTGGTAAATGAACAGGTCGGAATACCCCCGCGAGGCTGCTGACAGCACCAGGTCGATCGGGTTGATGTAATCCATGCTGAACACGCGCTGGTATTCGGGCGACAGCACGGAGCGCTCTTTTTTCCCGGTTTGGAGGTCTACGACGGTGAGTTGGCCCACGGCGCGGCGCTCCCAGAGCACGGCCAGGCGCTGGTTGTCGGGGTTCCAGGCCAGTTGAGGGTAGTTGTAGTCGGTGGCTTGCAGGGCGTTGCGGGCGCCGCCGCGCAGGATGCGTTTGCGTTTGCCCGTTTCGAGGTCCTGCACGTACACCCGCCAGCGGCCGATGTCGTTGCTGACCCAGGCGATGCGGCGGCCGTCAGGGCTGATTTTCAACTGGCTAAGGGGCAGATTCCCCTTGTTCCGCACTTTGACGAGCGTGTTCGGGTCGGGCTGGCGGGTGTATTTGCCCTCTTCGCGGTAGCGTTGCCGGAAGTAGTCGAGCATGCTGTCGGTCGTGCGGCGGTAGCCGCCCCCGAGCACGTACAGGAAGCCTGCGTCCACGCTGCGGTTGATGCGGGTGAGGTACAGCAGGTTGCTCACGGTGCCTTTACCGAAATGCAGGTCGAGGTAGTACCAGAAGGCGTGGCCCGCCAGGCGCGGGTGGTCTTTGGCCAGTTTGTCAAAATTCTTGTAGCGCTCGGACAGGATGATGTCGCGGAATTCATTGTCCAGTTCCGTGCTCCAGGGCTCGCCGCAGTAGGCGGTGAGGCCGTTGGTGAACCAGTCGGGGAGGTTGAGCAGCACGGCATTTTGCACAATTTCCTGAAAATTAGCGCCGTACAGCATCGAATTCAGGATCACGCCGGCCATGCCTTCGCGGATCTGGGCGCGGAGGTGCTGGTGGTTGCCGTCGAAATACACGAAGACTTTATTCCCCGACACCTTGGTTTCGCCGGCGCGCAGCTGGAATACTTCGTCTTCGCCGATATTGCTCTGTTTCAGGTCGGTCAGGTCGCTGAACACGAGCACTTCGATCTTTTCGCTCACCTGGTGCTCCAGCATTTGCTGCACCTGGTTGAAGTCCATCTCAGCGATTTGCAGGGTCGCCTGTCCCACGTTTCGGGCGTCGCCGTACCAGTAGGTGACGAAATTGGCGGTTTCGTAATACATCCACTCGTCGAACTGCCGGCCGTACTGCACGCGGTTTTTGCCAAAAGAGGTTTGCGTGCTCTGGCCGCTTGTTCCAAAAGGCAAAAAGCAAAGGACAAAAGGCAACAGGAGAAGAGCCGGGCGAAGGAAAGGTCGAAGCGGTGTGAGCATGAGCGCCTATGTTTTGGTCAAAAGTAGCGGTGAAATGCGAGCCTTCCACGCGTTCCCGAAGGGGAATTCGATGAAATACCGCCACGGATAGCAAAACGCGGGAAATGGTAAAAAGATTTTCGGCGCGGGGAAGGCGGCGGTGGTTGCAGTAGCAGTCGCAGTATACGCGAGCAGCGGCAGTCAACAGTTATTGCGCCTACCCACGGCCCGTGTATACTGTGACTGCTACTGCCGCACCACCAGCCGCCCCCGTTCACGGGCCAGGTTGCGCCCCCAGTCCGCGATGGCTTCGAGCATGGGGATCATTGTTTTGCCGAAGTCGGTGAACGAGTATTCCACCCGGGGCGGCACCTCGGCGAACACCTTTCGCTGGATGATTCCGTCGGCTTCGAGTTCTTTCAGTTGCAGCGAGAGCATTTTTTCGGTGATGGCCGGCACCAGGCGGTTGAGTTCGCCGAAGCGTTTCGGTTCCTTGCGCAGGTACCACAAAATGACCGATTTCCACTTGCCGCCGATGAACGACATACTCACGTCGAGTGCGCAGTGGTAGGTGCGGCCGTCCATTTCAACAGCCATATCTTTTCCGTCGATGACCATAGCGGGTTATTTTTTAAAAAATCTTTTCCAGGTAAGTTCCTGATTGTCAGTAATTCCGTCAAAAATGAAAGGATACTGTCATTTGTGACAGTTATTGTCAAATATTCAGTAACCTTTCATTTTTGCAGTAAAAATAAATTCTAAAAAGTTGATGAGGGTTGATAAGGTTGATAAAAAGGGACGGGGTGCGCTCTTTAACTCTGCCATTTTGGATAATTTTGAGCGCATCCCATCCCTTTTATCAACCTTCATCAACCTTATCAACCTGTAAACAAACCCTCCTTCTTCATGAAAATTGCTATTCTCGGCACCGGCATGGTCGGCGCCACCATCGGTTCCAGACTGGTTCAACTCGGTCACGACGTGCGCATGGGCAGCCGCACGGCCGGCAATGAAAAAGCCGCCGCTTTCGTCGCTCAAAACGGTACACACGCCTCCCAGGGCACTTTTGCCGACGCAGCCGCCTTCGGCGAAGTCATTTTCAACTGCACCAAGGGCGAGCATGCCCTGGCGGCGCTGCAACTCGCAGGCGCCGCCAACCTGAAAGGCAAAACGCTGATCGACATTTCCAATCCGCTGGATTTTTCGAACGGCATGCCGCCCAGTCTGTTCGTTTGCAACACCGATTCGCTCGGCGAACAGATTCAACGCGCTTTTCCCGACACCCACGTGGTCAAAACGCTCAACATCGTCAACTGCGAAGTGATGGTCAATGCCGGCAAATCCGGCGGCGATCCGACGATGTTCGTCAGCGGCAACGACGCGGGCGCCAAGGCCCAAACCGTCGAATTTCTGAATGCTTTCGGCTGGTCGGACATCATCGACCTGGGCGATATCACGACAGCCCGAGGCACCGAGCAATTGCTGCCGATCTGGGTGCGGACGTATATGGCAACGGGGAACGGGTACTTTGGGTTTAAGATCGTGCGGTAGAATCAATGAGTGAATGAGTGAATGAGTGAATGAGTGAATGTAAAAGGGTCGGGGCGCTCTCACTTTTACTGCCTG
>JBGAJY010000035.1:0-36221 GCA_044224705.1 Saprospiraceae bacterium | reverse complement strand
CTCCTACGGCCCCGACGGTCTCCTGCGCTGGCAGTCTTCCGGCTCATTCGGGTTTTCGTCGGGAAAAATGGCTCTGGCGCCCGACAGCGCCGTGACCTGCATAGGTGGCGACCAAATTGTCGCTTATGATTACCTGAACGGCGACGTGCTCTGGTCGGTCGCATACGATCCGAATCAGCCCATTTACGATCTGGCTTTTATTCCGGGAACGGAGGATTTTGCGGCCGTGGGATACCCGCACATGCAGATCTGGCGGCAAACCGGGCCTCCGGGCAGCCACGACTACGCGCTGGAGTTTTCGGAAAGCCTGTCGCCTTTTGCTTATGTGAACAAAGTGTTCGCCCGGCCGGAGGGTAATTTTATGTACGACAACTCCCAGAAACGCCTTGTCCGCTTTGACGAGACCGGTTACACGGTGCTGGGCAGCATCCCGTTTTATGTGAGCGATTTTGAGCAGGTCGACGACGGTTTCTGGTTTATCGGCTGGAAAAGCGACTTCACCAAATTGCTGAAAACCAACCTGCAAGGGCAGGGAGTGGATTCTTTCACCGTGAATGATTCCTGGCTGACCGGCTTCAAACTGGCGTTTAACGATGCTTCCGGGAGCATAGCCGGGATCAGTGGGTCCGGCCCGGAGAGCATTTTCCAGAGTGGATCCGAGTGGCCGCGTTACCAGGCAAACCACCTTTGGTTGCGCACATTTGATCCTGCTAACCCGGCGGAATCCCAGAACCAGTCCAACGCTTCGGTGAAATCTGTTCAGCAATTCAGCCCTGTGCAGGCCTCGTCCGTCACGTTTCAATTTCCACCATTCACCACAGTATACAACCTGAGCGACGGCGACTTCCGGGTTGAAGTGACCAATTCCGGTACCAATATGCTGAATGAAGTGGATGTGCTCATTTCCTTCGGGTTCAACCAGTTTTACGACATCTGCTTCATGAAACCCGCCATTCGTCGCCACTACAACAACCTCGGTCTGGCACCCGGGCAGTCTGTCTGGCTCGACTTTGGCGACATCGAGGCCGAGGGCCAGTTTTCCATACCCACGGAATATTGCTTCTGGACGGCGGCGCCCAACGAGATGCCGGACATCGACCATTATGAGGATGCATATTGCCACACGATAGTGCTGGACGCACCCGCGCCCGGCGGAACGAAGGCTGGCTTGCGGGTATTCCCCAACCCGGCCGGCAGCCATGGTTTTTCCTTCACACTTCCCGAAAGCAACCCGGATGCAATTGATTATCAAATATTTGACGCGACAGGGCGGCTGGTGTCCCAGGGCAAAATCGCCCCAGGACTAAACGCTGCGACCGTAACCACTACCGGTTTGCCGCCCGGACTGTATTTTCTCCGGGCAGGAAAATGGCTGGCCAAAGTGGTGCTGGAACCCTGAGCAGACACGACTTTTGCCCCGGCATGCGACAACGTATTTTTCTTTCCGGGGCAATGCTCGCGCTCACCATCTGGCTCGGCTATTTCGCTGAAAGGTCTGATTTTGTGCCGTTTATCGGGGCGTACGGTCTGTTTTTCGGGCTGTACGCCCTGCTTGTTTTGTGGATAAAACCAACAGGTGCGGAATTGCGCTGGTATGTCGGGCTGGGTATCGCATTGCGGGTGGCGCTTGTGTTCAGCCTGCCGAATTTTTCCGACGATTACCACCGCTTTTTGTGGGACGGGCGCTTGCTTGCCCAGGGGATCAACCCCTTTTCCCACCCGCCCGATTATTTCATGGAGCACCCGGGCCTCGCCACCGGCCTCACACCCGAATTGTTTTCCCGGCTCAATTCGCCGCATTATTTTACCGTGTATCCGCCGGTGTGTCAGGCGGTTTTTGCACTGGCCGGCTGGCTTTTCCCGGCCAATGACCGGGCGGGCGTGGTGGTGATGAAGTTGTTTTTGTTGGGGTGTGAAGTGGGGACGATTGGGGTGTTGGGAGCGATTGGAAAGTCTCTTGGAATTCACTCCGACGCAGGCCCCACCCTCCTCTACGCCCTCAACCCCCTCATCCTTCTCGAAATCATGGGCAACTGCCACTTCGAAGGCGCCATGATTTGCTTTTTGCTCGTGGGGATGGCGGCACTGCAGCGCGGTCATCTGGTTACCGGCGCGCTGGGCTGGGCGCTGGCCACGGCGGCCAAACTACTGCCACCCTTGTTTTTGCCCCTGGTATGGCGCTGGCTGGGCTGGCGGCGCGGCTTTGTTTTTGTGTTGATTTTCAGTGGAATAACGGCGGCCCTATTTGCCCCCATGTTGCAGCCGGAGGTATTGGCCAACATGAGCAGCAGCCTCGGGCTGTATTTCCGGCAATTTGAATTCAATGCCAGCTTGTACTACCTCGTCAAATCCGCAGGGCGTTTTTTTACCGAAAGAGAAATCGGTCGTATGGTGGGGCCGGTGCTCGGGCTGCTTACGGGTGTGGCAGTGTTGGGCCTTGCCTTGTTCAGGCTGCGCTGGAATGCCCCAATGCCTCGGTTGGCCGAGGCCATGACCCTGGCTTCGGGCATTTACCTCTTCGATGCCACGACGGTGCACCCCTGGTATGCAGCCGTTCCTTTCGCACTTTCGCTGGGCACGGGCTGGCGTTGGCCGTTGTTGTGGTCGGGCCTGGCGGCACTGTCGTACAGCCACTATGCTGAGGGCAGATTTCAGGAGAATTTCGGACTGATCGCCGTGGAATACAGCGCTTTATGGGCTTTTTTGCTTTGGGAAATATTGCGGCCGCTCAGTCTTTCGAACTCTCCCCCACGAAATAATCCTCCCGGTTCCTGAATAGCGTATTGAAAGTCGTCATGCTCCCGTAGCAGCGGGTGATGTACTGCTGGAGGTTCACTTTGTCCTCGTCGTCCAGCTTTTTGTGTGCATTGATGGCTTGTTCGAGCACACGAAGCCGGTCGCGCATCATGACGATTTTGTGGAAAAAGGTCTCGATGGGCACTTCTTTGGGCTGGAGACTGGAGTCGGAGGGCTTCATGATCAGGACGCCCTTGTTCCAGCGGTCGCCCAGGGGCACCGTTTCGAGGCTGACGCCGGCCCAGGCGCGGAGGATGCGCACGAGCGATTGTTCGGCTTCGGTAAAGGAGACCGTTTCTTCGGGCGTGATACGCTCCACGATTTGCCAGCCGGAATAGTCTTTTCCGACCATTTTGAGGCCGAATTGCATAAAACAGACTTCATAAGCCGCCACGTGCAGCCGCACGACGACGCCGTCGCCGAAAGCCGGGTGTTTCACGCGGGAGCCGATGCCAAGGAGTTCCATGAACGAGTTGAGATTTTATGGATGATCAGTGAAAGTTGGTCGATCAGGCGGGATAGGACCGTTGGCGGGCGCGGGCGCCAGGTTGCGGTTCCAAAAACGGATCAGCAACAGCACCAGGGCAGCCGAAACGGCGGCGGCCAGCCAGTGAATATCCACGTCCTGTTCCAGATCGACGCTCGTAATTTTTTGTCCGTATAAATATTGACCGACTACCTGCAGGGCATTGTTGGTAAAATGCGCGGCGACGGGCACCCAAAAATTGCCCGTGCGCCAGTACAACCAGCCCAGTAAAATGCCAAGCAGCCAGCGGGGCAAAAATCCTTCAAATTGAAAATGTACAAAGCTAAAAATGGCGGCCGAGAGCACAATGGCGGTCCATGGATTGGCGATTCGCCGCATGATCTGGCGCTGCAGCACCCCGCGAAAAACCAGTTCTTCGCCAAGGGCCGGCAACAGGGCCAGCAAGGTCAGATTGGCCAGAAATTCCAGGGGAGTATTCATCCGCAGCAGAGCTTTCAGCGCCTGCTCGGTTTGGTCCTCCATGAGTTTCAAGGCATCGGGCAGGGGCAGTAACTTGTTGATATTGTAGGAAAAAAGCACCAACGGCAGCGATACCAGCATCAGCAAAACGGCCAAGCCGAGAATACCCGGGGTAGGAGATTTTCCGACCCCGAGGTACGAACGCCAGTCGATCCGGTGTTCCCGTGCGAAGGTCGTGGAAGGGTAAAACACCCGCACCACTGCCGCTCCCGCCAGTACAAAAGTGGTCAGAT
Organism: Saprospiraceae bacterium; assembly: GCA_044224705.1. Classification (GTDB taxonomy): domain Bacteria; phylum Bacteroidota; class Bacteroidia; order Chitinophagales; family Saprospiraceae; genus M3007. The sequence continues at coordinate 32,186 of JBGAJY010000035.1, read as the reverse complement.
GGCTGAGCCCCAGCAACAGACGCATTTGCCATAGCTCCGAGGGCGTGGCATCGGCAGACAAGGAGTTCCGCAACAGATCCACATCCCAGCCAGCCAGCAAGGCCACCGCCTGAAACAGGAGCGCGCCGAGTAATGACCCCAAAACACAAAAGCCGAATTGCGCCAGCAGGACGACGCGAACCCTGGGTTCGGCTGGCTGCCAGTTGAAATGCGGCGTCGGATCTTCGGGCGTTTCGTTATTTTCCATGGGCGTGTACTTTTGCGCGAAAGTAGAAGAACTTGACCGTGTTTCGTGTTTCGGAGCACGTATCCGACACACAAAACTCAAAACACAAAAATGACCCGTCTCAGCGTCAACATCAACAAAGTAGCCCTGCTGCGCAATTCGCGGGGCGGCAACCTGCCCGATCTCATTCAGGTCGCCCGCGACTGCGAAGCCTTTGGCGCAGAGGGCATTACGGTGCATCCCCGGCCCGATCAGCGCCATGTCCGCTTCGACGACGTGCCCGCGCTTAAAAAAGTCGTCACCACGGAATTTAACATCGAAGGCAATCCCACCCGTGATTTCCTCCATCTTGTGCTGGCCAATGCGCCTCATCAGTGCACACTGGTGCCGGATACTCCCGACCAACTCACTTCCGACAGCGGCTGGAATACCGTGCGGGATCAGTCGAGGCTACGGGAAGTGGCCCTCGAACTGAAAGAAGCAGGCATCCGGGTGTCCGTTTTTGTCGATCCCGTGCCGGCCATGGTGGAAGGCGCCAAGGCTGCCGGAGTCGACCGGGTGGAGTTTTACACCGGTCCGTACGCCAAATATTTTCCGGCGGACCCGGCCAGTGCCGTGGCGGATTACTCGAAAGCCGCCGAGGTGGCCGCGGCGGTGGGTATTGGCGTGAATGCGGGTCACGACCTGAACCTGGACAACCTGCGTTTTTTCAGGGAAAATTGCCCAGGGCTGCTCGAAGTCAGCATTGGACACGCCCTCATTTCGGATGCCTTGTACTTCGGATTGGCCAACACGATCCGGATGTATCTGCGGCTGTTGCGCTAAGAGACAGGCGGCCGGCAACGGCGCTGCGGGAGCGAAAAATCGCCTCCAGAAACGATTTCGCTTCTCTTCATAAATTACTGACATTGAGCATCTTGCCAAAGTTCAATTTGTTTTGAACAAATGATAAGATTTGGCAGGATTGCAAAAAAACCATCAGGGACTTTACTTTTTGTTCACACTGCATTCTACCTTTGGTCGCAGGTATGAATTTGCCAAATAATATAGTCAATACGGTTATAACCATTTCAAACTTTCGAAGCCGCTAACAGGAGTGCCAGTTGAAAACGTGACAGCTCCTGTGGGCGGCTTTTTTTATTTTTCATTTTAATCTTTCAGTGCCTCGAAATTCCACTGCCGAGTGCTCAAATCATTCTCATATTTATTAACCAAATCAACTTTCGTATGAAGCGTTTCCTTACCACCCTTTGTCTGTTGCTGGCAGCAGCCGGAATGGCTCTGGCCCAGCGCACGATAACGGGCACCGTTTCCGGCGATGACGGCGAAGCCCTCGTCGGCGCCTCCGTTCGCGTCAAAGATGCCAATGTCGGCGCCACGACGGACGTAAATGGCCAGTACCGCATTCAGGCTCCGGCCAATGCCACCACACTGGTTGTCTCGTACACCGGCTATTCTACCCAGGAAGTTGCCCTGGGAGCGTCCAACGTCGTCGACGTGGTGCTTTCTGCCGGCATTCAGCTGGGCGAAACCGTCGTGACGGCCCTCGGGATTACCCGGGAGCAAAAATCACTGGGCTATTCCGTGCAGCAGATCGATGGCGATCAGCTCACTCAGGCCCGCGATGCCAACATTGTCAATTCTCTTTCCGGGAAAATTGCCGGCGTGAACGTCGTCAGCTCGGGTGGCAACGTCGGCGCATCCTCCCGCATCGTTATCCGCGGCAACACCTCCATCACCGGTGAAAACCAACCCTTGTTCGTGGTAAACGGTATCCCGATGGACAACAATTCACGCCCATGGGCGGGCGACCCCCGCGGCAGCCAGTACGGCGGTGTCGACTTTGGCAACGCCATTGCCGACGTCAACCCGGACGATATTGAATCCATTTCAGTGCTGAAAGGCCCGAACGCAGCCGCCCTGTACGGCTCGCGCGGCGCCAACGGCGTTGTGCTGATCACGACCAAATCGGGTAAAAACGCGCAAAAAGGCCTCGGCGTCTCCTATACCGGCGACGTGGGCTTCTCCACACCCTTCCGCCTGCCGAAATACCAGAACAAATACGGACAGGGTTCCGGATTCCAGTTCTCGTACGTAGACGGCGCCGGCGGCGGCACCAACGACGGCATCGACGAAAGCTGGGGACCCGCTTTCGACTCCTCCATCAGCGCAGCCGACGGTATCGACAACGACGGCGACGGCCAAACCGACGAACAGGGCGAAGGCGTGCTCATCGACCAGTTCACCGGCAACCAACAGCCCTGGCAGGCTTTCCCGGACAACATCAAAAGCATTTTTGAAACCGGCGTCACCTACAACAACAGCATCGCCATCACGGCTGCCGGCGAAAAAGCGCACGCCCGTTTCTCCTACACGAACCTGAACCAAACGGGTATGGTCCCGAATACCGACCTGAACCGCAACACGTTCAACCTCGCTTTCGGGATGAAAATGAGCGAAAAATGGACTTCTGACGGAAATGTCTCCTACACGATCCTCGATTCCAAAAACCGCCCGGGCGTAGGCTACGCCGGCGACAATATCCTCCTGCAAACGATCTGGACGGGTCGGCAGGTCGACTGGGAATACCTGCGGGCCAACCGCAACCAACGCGACCAGTACGGCAACATCGTCAACTGGAACCACAACTACGAGAACAACCCGTTCTTCACGCTCTACAACAACGAGAAGCCGCAGCACCGCGACCGCATCAACGGCTTCTACGCACTCTCGTACCAAATCCTGCCCTGGCTGAAAGCAACGGGCCGTATCGGTACCGACTTCTACCGCGACGCGCGTGAAATTCATTTCGAAAAAGAAACGGTGGACTGGCCGAACGGCCGTTACGAAAAGCTGAACTATGCGATGAATGAAACCAACAGCGACATTCTCCTTTCAGCCAACAAATACATCTCCGACAACTTCTCCATCCTGGCTACTGTGGGTGCCGTTCGCCGCGACTACCGCTTCGCAGGTATCGAGCAAGTCGCCACGGCACTTGTCGTCCCGGGCCTCTTCAACTTCTCCAACGCCGACGGACCGGTGCAGGTGAACGAATTCACCAATAAACTTCGCGTCAACTCGGTGCTGGGAAGCCTTTCGCTCGGTTTCTACAACTTCATCTATCTCGACGCTACGGCTCGTAACGACTGGTCCTCCACCCTTCCGGCGGAGAACCGCAGCTACTTCTACCCTGCCTTCAACCTTGGCGTGGTGGTTTCCGAAAAAGTGAACATTCCGGGTATTACCTTCCTGAAAGTGCGCGGCGGTTATGCACAGGCTGGTAAAGACACCGATCCCTACCGCCTGAACTTCACCTACGGCGCCAACGTACCCTGGGGAGGCACACCTTCCTTCTTCGTGCCTGGCGACCGCCCCAACAACGCACTCAAGCCCGAGCGCTCCAAATCCATCGAGGCAGGCCTTGAACTGCGCGCCATCAAGGATCGCGTCCGCCTCGACGTGACGTACTACAACACCGACAACATCGACCAGATCATTCCGCTCAACGTTTCTTCCACCACCGGCTTCCTCAGCCGTATCACCAACGCCGGCACGATCAACAACAGTGGCGTGGAAGTACAACTCGGCCTCACGCCGATCCGTTCGCGCAATTTCAGCTGGGACATCGATGTCAACTGGGCCAAAAACACCTCACTGGTAAAAGATCTTCCGGAAGGCGTCACTGAAATCACGATCAATACCTATTGGGGCCTGCGCCTTGTCGCCCGCGAAGGCGAACCTTACGGTATCCTCGTCGGCCGCCGCGTCAAGCGCGCACCCGATGGCCAGATCATTGTCAGCGGTACTACCGGCCGCCCGGTTCAGGATGTGGATGCCAACGGCAACAACAGCAACTTCAATCTGGGCACGATCACGCCCGACTGGGTCGGCGGCGTTCGCAACACTTTCACCTGGAAAGGCCTTTCGCTCAGTGCCTTGATCGATGTGCGCCAGGGCAGTGATCTGTTCTCGATGACCTACATCTTCGGCCGCTATTCCGGCGTGCTGGAAGAATCGCTGGAAGGCCGCAATACCCTCGACGAAGTAGTGAACGGCTACAATTTCGGCGGCGTGGTCGACAACGGCGACGGCACCTTCTCGCCCAATACCGTTAAGCAGGACGCCAACACCTGGAATGCCGACTTCTACGGCCGCCGGCACGACCGCGGCGTGTTTGATGCCTCTTTCATCAAACTGCGCGAAGTCACCCTGGGCTACGATTTCCCGAAAAAATGGTTCGCCAACACGCCGATCGGTGGACTGCGCCTCGCAGCTTACGGTCGCAACCTGGCTTTGCTGCACTCCAACGTGCCGCACGTCGACCCGGAAACGGCATTTGATAACACCAACGCCATGCAAGGCGTCGAGTTCGGCCAATTGCCCTCCGCCCGCACCTACGGCCTCACGGTGAGCGCCCAGTTCTAAACATTCACTTCCATAAAAAATTGACAATATGAAAAATATAAAAATCTGGTTGTTGCTGCTCTGCGTGGGCTTCTCCAGCGCCGGTTGTGACAAAGATTTCGATGAAATCAATACCAACCCGAACAAGCCGGAAGAGGTACCCCTCACCAATATCCTGATTTCGGGAATCACGCAAGGCGTTCGCCGCATTCATGGCGCCAGCTTCGACATGACCTATGCAGGCCTTTGGGCGCAGCAGTACGCCAAAATCCAGTACATCGACGAAGACTGGTACGCATACCGTCCCGATGCTATGGATATCCACTGGCAAGGTCTTTATGCCGGCCCGCTGAGCGATCTGCAGGACATCCTCAACCGCGCTCCGAACCCGAGCAACATGCGCGCCGCGGCCATGGTCATGCGCGCCTATTATTTTGGCGTCATCACGGATATGTGGGGCGACGTGCCCTACAGCGAAGCATTGAGCATCGACCGGGTTATTACGCCGAAATATGACTCGCAAGCCGATATCTACGCCGCGCTCATTAGCGAACTGCGCACGGCTGCCAGTATGTTCGACGCCAATGGCGATGCCCTGGGCGCCGGCGACGTGATCTATGCAGGCGACGTGAACAAGTGGAAGAAATTTGCCAACTCGCTCCGCGCTCGCCTCCTGAACCGTGCCAAACACAAAAACGCGGCTTTTGCTACTGAACTGCAAACATTGCTGAGCAATCCGGCCGACCTGATCGCTTCGAACGACGAGAACGCTCAAATGTCGTACCTCGACGCTACCACAGACGGCGCCAACCCGCTGTACAGCAACAAATACAATGACGCCCGTAATGACCACGCCACCAGTGCAACGATGGTCACTATCCTGACCGGCGACCCTCGACTGCCCGTGTACGCCGAATTGAACGACGCTGGAATTTATAAAGGACAGCCCAACGGCACTACCGAGCCGGTTCCATTTACCTCCATATCGGCCATCGGTGCGGCTTTCCGCGACGATCCGTCCGCACCCTCCGTGCTGATGACCTATGCTGAAGTGCTGTTTATCATCGCCGAGGCCAATGGCAACAAGCAGGCTTATCTCGACGTACCGGCTTCCCGAACGAAATCATGGAAGTTCCGTTGTCGGACTATCCCGGCGAAGGCGTGCCGCGTCGTTTCCCCTACGCTACCATCAGCGAATCGGGCAACAACAAAGCCAACCTGGAAGCTGCCATTCAGGCGCAACACATCGACGCTTCCGGTCTTTTCGGTGATAAAATGTGGTGGGCGCTTTAAGCAATCATCTTTATCACTTTCCCAACTCCCGTGCGGCATTCCCGCACGGGAGTTTTTTTATCCCGTTTCTCTGAGGCAACCGCCATTTCTCCCGAAATTGGCATCTTTAAAGAAAAACACTGTCCACCGCCATGTCTTCCGACGACCGCATCCGCAAAAAAAACGGCCCTTTTCGCAACGCCATGCTCATCCTGGGCCTCAGCATGACCCTGTTTTTCATCGGTTTTGGCGCCTGGATATTGCTGGCCCCCAATGCCCTGCCCAACCTGGAAGTCCAGTACAAGAACATCTTTGCCGTCATGGTCATCGTATATGGCCTTTACCGAGGGTGGCGGGTGTACTCGGACTATTTTTAATGAGTGAATGAGTGAATGAGTGAATAAATGCATCCTTTTTTCATAAACCGTCCCAAACATGAAGCAGTACCTCCTGTTTTCCAGCATACTTCTGTCGATGTCGGCTTTTATAGCCTGCGAACAACCGCGGGACCAGAAAACCGGCAAGGCCCTCGATACGCCCACTACCGGCGACCTCAACATCCTGGTTGATGAAGGCTACCGGCCGGTGATCGAGTCGGCCATCGATGTGTTCGACAGTATTTACCGGCAAGCCAGGGTGCATCCGAAATACGTGTCCGAAGGAGAAGCCGTGGCAGCTATTATCCGCGACTCGATCCAGGTGGTGGTTATTCCCCGCAAACTCGCCGACGATGAGCTGAAATATTTCACACAACGCGGTTTTACGCCTAAAATGACCCCCATCGCCTACGATGCCGTGGCCTTTATCCTGCACCCGTCCAACCAGGACACGGTTTTCACGCGCGATCAGCTGCGCGACCTGCTCACCGGCAAGCTGGCCAAATGGTCGGACCTTAATCCGAACTCCAAACTCGGCGCCATTCGCCTGGTGTACGACAATCCGCTGTCGGGAACGGTCCGCTACGTCAAAGACAGCATCGGCGGCGGCGCTCCTTTGCCGCCCAATGCTTCGGCCCTGAATACCAACGCCGAAGTGATCGCCTATGTCGCCAAGACACCGGGCGCTGTAGGCATTATTTCCGCCAACATCATTTCAGACACCGACGACGGGGGTGTTCAGAAATTTTTGACCGAAATACGCCTGCTGCGCGTTTCCCAGGCAACCGGCGAGCGGGGTTTCGGACCATTCCAGGCCTACCTGGCCACAGGGCAATATCCCTATAAACGCACGCTTTATGTGATCAACGCCCAGGCCCGGCCGGGACTGGGATTGGGCCTGGCCTCCTATTTGGCCGGCGACGGACAGCGCCTGATCCTGAAAGAAGGCATGTTGCCCGCCAACGCCGTGACCCGGCTCATCGAAATACAGCATTGAACCCTGACTGGGACACATTGACTCAATTTGTGGCACCTGCGGCAATCCAAAAGTGACCTTTGCTGTTAAAGTATCATTAAACATTATCGGCCGGACCGGATTTTGGCCAAAGCTGATGTGGATTTTTTTGAAAAAAAGCGTCTTAATGCCAGACCTTCGCCGTGAAAACCGAATCTCGTGTCTTTTACAGTTTTTAAACAAAAAACTTTTTTCCGAACAATGACAACGTTCTTCAAGAAGGCCCTGCTCTTCGTTATCGTAGTATTCATCCACGCTGCAGCCGCAACGGCTCAAACCTATTCGGACGGCCTGGCCGCCATACAGTTGAAAGAGTGGGATAAAGCGATTGGCATTTTTAACGCGCTGACCAAGGCTGATGCGACCGATCAGAACGCCTGGCTCTCCCTGGGCAATACTTATTTGGCCAAAGATGAAAAAGACAAAGCCCTGGCTGCTTTCAAATCGGCATTCGATGCCAAACCTGAAGGTGCGCTCGCCTTTGTAGCCAACGGCCGGGTGCTTTTGATGGAAAACAAATTTGCCGAAGCGGACAAACAGTTCGACAAAGCCTCGCGTGCAGCCCGCAAAGACATGAACGCCTGGCGCCAGATCGGGGAATCATACATCTTTTACATCGCCCCGGGCGACAAGCGCCCCAACTTCACGCGCGCCGAACAATACCTCAAAAGCGCACTCGACGTCAATTCCAAGGACTTCCAGACCCTGATGTCGCTCGCCTTTACCTACAAGGAACTGGGCAACGGCGGCCCCGCTGCGCAGTACTACGAATATGCTACGCTCGTAGAGCCCAAAAACCCGCTGCCCCTGCTCATGCTGGGCAAAGTGTACCGTACGGCCAAACTCGCCGATAAGGCCCTCGAATATTTTGATAAAGCTATTGCCGTGAGCCCGCGCTACTCTCCTGCCCTGCGCAACAAGGCCGAGTTCCTTTACCTCTCGCGCAAGTGGGAAAAAGCCACTCAGGCTTACAAAGACCTGGTGAACAACGGTGATGCCGTCACTATTGAAGACGAAATGCAATTGGCCAACTGCCTGTATATCACCAAAGACTGCAAAGGCTGCAGCGAGTTGGTGGAAAAAATCCTCAAAAAAGACGGTACGAAGACCTACCTGCGCCGCCTCCAGGCTTATTGCGACTATGAAAACGGCGACTACGTGCGCGGTCTGGAACTGCTGAATTCCTACTTCAACATCGTCACGCCGGATAAAATTCTTCCGTCCGACTACGAATATCTCGGCAAACTGCTGATCAAAACAAAAGGCGACACTTCGGTAGCCATCGCTAACCTGCGCAAATCTATCGATGTGGATACCGCCCACTCCCGCTGGCCTTTGTACGAGGACATCAGCAACCTCGAATACGCCCGCAAAAATTACTGTGGCTCTGCTACCGCCCTGCAGATGTACCTCGACTCGGTACCTGCTCCGTCGGCGACCAATTACTACAACCTCGGTATCCGTTATTACTACTGCAAAGACGATACCCTGGCCTTCAAGAAAGCCGAAGCCGCTTTTACGAAAGTGACCGAGATGAACCCGGCCGCTCCCATCGGCTGGCTCTGGCGCGCCAAAGCCGCTGCCAAATCGGACCCTTCGCCCGAAGCGATCGAAGCCGATCCGGAATTGGCGCACCAATACGGCAAAGCACGCGAGTCCTGGGAGAAATATGTCGAACTGGCAGGTGGCGACAAGGAAAAAAACAAAAAGGACCTGCTCACCGCATATCAGTACCTGGCCTATGTCTATTTCGTGAACAACGATGCAGAGAAGTTCAACAGCGTCACGGCCAAATGGACGGAATTAGACCCTGCGAATGCCACTATCAAGGAAATGCAGGATGCTTTCGGGAAAGAGCCTTCACATTCCGCACCGAAAACGAGCGGAGGCTCCTCCGGCAACAGCGATGGCAACAAACGCAACTGATCGTTTGAAATATTAGTCCGGTAAAACATCAGCGCCGGCGGCCCGAATGATCGGACCGCCGGCGTTTTTTTTTACAGCAAAACGGATTCGATTTTGCCGGATTTTCGGCTTTGTTCCGCCATAAATCCCATTACGTGACTCTCAATCGATGCATCGATGGTTGAAGTGAGCAGCGCCGGATTATGCTGGCTGACGGCTTGTATCCAATCGCGCACGAGCCGCCAGTCGCCACCGCCGTGTCCGGCATTTTTGTAATTGGCCACGTCATCAATTTTGGTGTGGTCAAAAACGGTCGCTTTACCCGTTCGAAAATCGGTCAGCGTGAAGGTCTCCATATCCCCCACGATATCCCCCATGCTGCCCATTACGCGGGTGCGCCGGCCGGCGTAGGAAGTGAAAGCTTCCATCGAAAAACTGGCGGTAATGCCGCCTTCAAACTGCATGGAGCAGATGTAATGGTCCTCCTGGTTGTTGTCCATTTTATACACGCAACGGCCGTAATTGGTCTTGCGCAGATAGTCGAGAATCGCGTCGCCCTGTTTTTCTTTTTCTTCCGGGAGGTCGAACACGTATAGCCAGGAACGGTCCCGGTAGTAAATTTTCATGGCCGAATAAGGGCAGGTGGCTTCCACGGCACAGCCATCCATACAGCGCGGCGTACTTCCGGCCGGAGCATTTTCAGGGCGGAACCATTTGAGATTGCCCATGGCCACGATTTGTTTGCAGGGTTTGCCGATCAACCAGCGCAGGATATCGAGGTCGTGGCAGCTTTTGGCGAGAATGATGGGCGTGGTGGCGTTGCGGTCGTGCCAGTTGCCGCGAACGTAGGAATGCGACATGTGGATATGCTCGATCGGCTCCATGTGCTGGATGCTGATCAGTTCGCCGATAGCGCCGGATTGGAGCAGTTCGCGCAGTTTGACAAAATAAGGCGCGTAGCGCAGCACATGGCAAACCGCCACTACACGGCCCGTTTTTTTGGCCAAAGCCAGGATGTCGCGGCATTCCTGTTCGCTGGGCGAAATCGGTTTTTCCAACAAAACGTCGTAACCGGCTTTCAAAGCGGCCATACAGGGACCGTAGTGCAAATTATCCGGCGTAGTAATGATGACTGCATCTGCGAATTTCGGCCGGTCGAACACGCGCTCCCAGGTCGGGAAGCGGTTTTCCTCCGGGATATTGTGCTTTTTGGTGTAGCGTTCGTTGCGGATCGGAATAGGCTCAGCTACACCGATGATGTCCAGCTCCTCCGGAAATTCGAGCGCATAACCGCCATACACATTGCCCCGCGAACCGGCGCCGAGCGTGATGGCCGTAATGGGCCGGTCGGGTCTTTTGTACAAGGGATTTTCTTCGAAAAACGACAGCGGCGTGCGGCTGTCCAGCCCGGTGGGAAAATGACCCAGCAGCGCGGCGCCGGTGGCGGCGCCGAGGGTTTTCAGGACTTTGCGGCGAGAAAGTGGCATAATTGAAAGCGCTAAACGGTGGAAGATTGATGGCGAACGGGGCGTTCAAAGTTGGTGAATCCTTCTGAGTTGAGCAATAAAAAAAGCCGAACCCCGCCTGACGCGCAGCGTCTGTACGGGGTCCGGCCGTGTTCCGTTCATCATTCGGCCCCGTACAGACGCTGCGCGTCAGACGGGGTCGAACTTCTTGGCAATCAATTGAGTTTGAAGCGGACGGGAAGAGTAAATCGCACCTTCACAGGATAGCCATTGGCTTCACCCGGAATCCAGCGGGGCATTGAATTGACCACACGCAAGGCCTCCTTTCCGCATCCGCCACCGATGTCTTTCACAAGCGCAACTTCACTGATGTCGCCGTTTTTCCCCACGACGAAGCTGATCGCCACGACGCCTTGAATGCCGGCTTCGCGGGCCACCTCGGGGTATTTGATCTGCCTGGACAGGAATTTGAACAACTCCGGGTCACCACCGGGGAAGGAGGGCATTTTTTGAACATCGGACACGGTGAGCGTCACGTCGGGCGGGGCGGCCACCTGCGGTTCAACCACCCCGGTTCCCAGGCCGTCGGGCAGGTCGGAGGGCGGGGCGCCGGGGTCACCAATCTGGGTTGAAGTGCCAATCTCACCGGGTTGTTTGGCCAGATCGGCCTGCGCGGGCGGAGATGTCTCCTCCGGTATCTCATCGTCGGGCCGCGGGTCGGGCGGAACAAAACGCGTAGTGCTTCGGGCAGGCGGCGGAGGCGTTTCGACAGCCGGCGGCGGCGGCGTTTCGATCACGGGCGGCCGGCTGGTTTCGATCACCACCGACGTGATTTCGGGTCGCGGCATCACATTGGCGACCGCTCGCAATACAAGCGGTAATACGAGGAAAATACCAATCAGCAGGAGGCCCAGCACAACGGCGCGGCCCAGGGTGGAGGGGTATTCGCGGCGGAGCTGATAGGCGCCGTAGGTGCGGTTCCGGTTTTCGAAAATGATATCCAGCATGTCCTTGGGGGACACGTTCGGTGAGGTTGCCATAACTGTAAAGTTTGGGTGTGAAAGGAGTAGTGATAAACCCGGGCAGCACCTTGGCGAGAAAGGAATCCCGACAGGCTCTTACTGTATAAGATGCTGGCAATGAATATTTTGGCGGGAGCCAACCGATTTTTTTTCAAAAAAATAAAAGGGGTGTTGACTGTTCCAGGTCAACACCCCTTTTGGGTAATCAAGTTTGCAAATCTGTCGGTACTACTCCAGACGGAAGCGAACCGGCAGTGTGAACCGCACTTTCACGGGGTGGCCGTTGGCCTCGCCGGGGACCCATTTGGGCATGCTGTTCACCACACGAACGGCTTCCTTGCCGCAACCGCCGCCGATATCCTTCACGATATTCACATCGCTGACGCTGCCGTCCTTGTTCACCACGAAGGTGAGGGCGACGACGCCCTGGATGTTGTTTTCGCGGGCCAGCGGCGGGTATTTGATGTTCTGGTTCAGGAATTTGAGCAGTTCCTGCTCGCCGCCCGGGAAGCTGGGGGCTTTCTGAATGTCGAACATCTCGTACGTTTTTTCCTCGACAACTTTCGGGGCTTCGACGACCTGGAGTTCCGTGGGGTTCTCATCGATCGCGGGTGGCGCCTCGTCATTGCCTTTTTTATCCTCGTCACCGATGTCTTTGTCCTCATCGAGGATTTTGGCGATGTCCTGCGGTTTTTCTTCCACTACTTCTTCGTCTTTTTTGACGATGGGCGGCACGAATTTAACCGTCGAACGGGTCGGCGGAGGAGGAGTTTCCACCGGGGGCGGTGGAGGGGGCGGCGGCTGGTTGGGGTCGATATCCGGTGGCGGGCCGAGTTCGGCAACCACATCGATCGGCTTTTCTTTTTTGGCGAACACCCCCGACACAACATTCATAATGAAGGGGAGCAACAGGAAAAGCACGATCAATACCACTCCGTACAGCACAGCGCGAACGAGGTACTGCCGGTACGATCGCCGCAGCTGGTAGGCCCCGTAGGCCTTGTTGCGGTCGGCGAAGATGATGTCCAGCATGTCGCCCTGAAAAGTAGCGCCTTTGTCTTCTGCCATTGTTGGATGTTTTTAAGTTTTTAACAAATTCAGGTAGTGGTTACTGTCCGTCCGTGGCGGCGTCGGCCTGTGCATCAGGATTGAAACTGAGGCCGGCAGCCGGATTTTTGATAAAATCTTCCTCATTGCTTTTTGAATATCGAGGATGACGTAGTAACGCACCTTGGTAATGGCCATCTCGTCGAGCGCATCCACGAGGTTTTTATAGCGCGCTTCTTTGGTGGGCTTGATGAGGACGGTGATGAAAGAGCCTTTTTTCTTCTCTTTCGTCTTGGCGTCTTCGTATTCGTCAAACCCGAATTGTTGGTTCACTTTGTCCATTTTGTCCAAAATGACCTTGCGCAGCCCCTCGGCGGAATAGTCGGTCGAATCGAGTGTAGGGTTGGTAATGCCTGCATACCAGTAGACTTTGTCGTTGGGGCCGAGCATCAGGGTCAACACTTTTGACTCTTTTACGGGCTCCAGTTTTTCTTTGTCTACGTCCGTATCGGGCATGACCAAGGCCATGATCTGTGGCTTGGCAAGCGTAGTGGTCAGCATGAAGAAGGTAATAAGCAAGAACCCAAGGTCCACCATCGGCGTAAAGTCGATGCGGGTGGACATCTTTTTCGATCTTACTTTCCCACCTTTCTTATGACCACCGCTTTCCGCGGTTTGCATTTCAGCCATAGCGTGGCGTTTTTTTTAGTTTTGAAAAACTGTTGATTTGTTGATGCGGATCAGCCTGGTTTTTTCACGCCCTGCAATTTGTTCGGGTCGGCTTCCATATTGGTGATCAGGTTGAACTTATTGACATTAATGTCTCTAAGCGTATTGATCACTTTCTGGACGGCCGGGTAAGGCGTGTCTTTATCGGCTTTTACCACCATCACGTATTCTGATTCTACTTTGCCGGCTTGTTTGAGTTTGAACTGTTCGATGCGGGCATTGTGAATCCAATTGGCCAATTCACTTTGATTGATGTCGGCGGTGTCGATCGGAATACCTTCGAACCGTTTTTCGAATTCGGCCCGTTCGGGGCCGGCGAGTTCGAGCCACTGTTTGAGGTTTTTCCTCGGCACTCCGAAACTGCCGGCGTTGGCAAAGCGCTTCTGGTCTTCGGCATCGAGGCCCAGTTGGTACTGGGAGTTCATGCTGGCGATCAGGTTTTCGCGCGTATGGGAGCCGGCCATATCAACGAAAGGTTTGCCCTCTTTGCTGATCAGGATGGTCAGCGTATTGGCATCCGGGAGTTTGGTCTCGGAGATAGACGAAGGCGTATCGATCACAACGGATTCCTGGTTCTTCATTTTCGCTGTGAGCATGAAGAAAGTCAGCAGCAAGAAGGCCACGTCACACATGGCAGTCATATCGACCGTTGGAGCACTTCGTTTCGGCTTATGCTTGGGCATAGCGTTGAAAGTTAGAGTGATGAGTTAAACGGTGAGGAGGCGGTTTATTCGGCCTCTTTTCACCTGGATACCGCTCAGTGGTGTTTCGAAGCGAAGGTTTGCGTCAGGCTGTAGCCGGCTTCGTCGATGCGATACGTCATGGCGTCGATACGGCCGGTGAAGAAGTTGTAAGAAATAATGGCGATTGCGGAGGTGAAGATCCCGAGGGCCGTATTGATAAGGGCTTCGGAGATACCCGTTGCAAGAGCCGTAGAGTCCGGAGCGCCGGCATTGGCCAGAGCGGCGAACGAACGGATCATCCCGAGTACCGTTCCCAACAGACCCAACAGCGTGGCGATGGAAGCGATGGTGGCGAGGATGCTGAGGTTGCGCTCGAGCATCGGCAGTTCCAGGGTGGTGGCTTCTTCCACTTCCTTCTGGATGGCCAGCACTTTCTGGTCTTTGTCCATGTCCGTCACCTTTTCCATTTCGGCGTATTTGCTCAAACCCGCGCGCACGACGTTGGCAACTGCACCTTTTTGTTTGTCGCAGGCAGCCGTAGCGCCGGCGATGTCATTGCGATCAAGAAATACTTTGATGCCGCGAACGAAAGCGTCAGCACTGGCCGCACCGCCAGCTTTGGCCAGGGTAATGGCGCGTTCAAAGATGAAAACGATCACAGTAAAGAACGCCGTCATCAGGATCGGCACGATCGGACCGCCTTTGTACACCGTACCGGCGTAGTTGCCCGGCAGCGGGTCTTTCGTCGGATCATTGTCAATGAAGTTGGCCGGGGAGCCGAATACGAACTTAAAAATGCACCAGGCTATGGCATACAAGCCCAGAATGATGAGAAAAGTCATAAGCGCCGTCGAGCCGGACTTTTTCTGTTGATTGTTGGCGGTGGGTTTTGCTGCTGTCATGCTGCGTTTTAATTTAAGTGAGTGAATGTTTTTTGTAAAAATCAGTTCAGCACTGAACAACACATTTTTGCAAGGGCAGACAAAACGCCGGAAGAAACTTGATCCGTTTGGCTGGATAGATGCAGTCCTGGCGGATTGTGGCGTGCGGCCTCTGAAAAATTTTTGTCCTGGCGAAAAAACGCCGGCTTGGGGTGTTGTTTAGTGCGCTTATGCGGCGGTAAAAATAGTGTAAGGCCTACAATTTCCAACAAGCGGCTGTGTAAATGCATTTTTATTTAGCAGGCAAACAACCAATATTATTTGTTAAATTAGGGTAAACCTGGCCTTTTGGCGGCTTTTTCAAAATCGCTTCAGTCATTTCGCCCCCTTCTACCAAACAGCCGCACCGGTAAAGGGCAATTGGCCAAACTTTACTTCGTGGCGTATTCACACTATAACGGGCGTTGAGTACTTCCGTTGCCTCCATAAATTTAGTGAATGGCCTGTCTGATCCGGACCAAACGCTCCAGCAAGCCTTCCAGCCGGTCGAGCGGCAGCATATTGGCGCCATCGGATTTGGCCTCGGACGGACGCGGGTGGGTCTCGATAAACAGACCGTCGGCGCCCACCGCGATGCCCGCGCGCGCGATGGTTTCGATCAGGGCCGGCCGGCCGCCGGTGACCCCGCTGCTTTGGTTGGGCTGTTGCAGCGAGTGCGTGCAATCCAGCACGACCGTGGCGCCGAACGCCTGCATGGCGGGCAGCCCGCGAAAATCCACGATCAGGTCCTGGTAGCCGAAAGTGGTGCCCCGGTCGGTCAGGATGACGTTCGGGTTGCCTTCTTCCTCCACTTTTTCCTGTGCAAAACGCATGGATTCAGGGCTCACGAACTGGCCCTTTTTGATATTCACCACCTTGCCGGTTTGGGCGGCGGCTACGAGCAGACTGGTTTGCCGGCACAGGAAAGCGGGAATTTGCAACACGTCGACATACCGCGCAGCCAGGGCCGCCTCGGGGTCGGTGTGGATGTCGGTCGTGACCGGCAGATCGTATTCTTTACCGATACGTTGCAGGATGTCGAGGGCTTTTTCGTCGCCGATGCCGGTGAACGAGTCGCGTTTGCTGCGGTTGGCTTTCCGGTACGAGCCTTTAAATATATAAGGTATAGCCAGCCGGTTGCAGATTTCGCTCACCTGGCCCGCGATATCGAAGGCCATTTGTTCGCCTTCGATGGCGCAGGGGCCGGCGATGAGGAAAAAATTGCCGGAACCGGTGTTTTTGAGACGGGGGATGTTGTGCTGCCAATTCATTCAGGATCTGTTTTTTGCCGTAAAGGTAGCGCTTCGTCAGTGCAGGAGATTGTTGGCGATGTCGTTCGGCGTCACGCGGTTCAGCCGCAGGCTCCAGGTGATACGAGCGCCGTAGCCGCCGCGGTCTTTATACAGGTCGTCCAAAGGTTTGGCATTCACGAGGGGGAAATACACTTCGAAGCCGCCGCCGAAGAACTGGAGCAACAAGCCGCCGCTCCACAGGAACTGGTCGCCCGATCGCTCCGGCCCTACGGGCGTGGCGTCGTCGTAATAACCCAGATCGAAATACGGCTTCACCGGCAAGCCCAGCGGGAGGCGGAAAGGTAGGTCGGCGCGCAGATTGAGGGCAGCGACGAAGTTGTTGGACTGAGCCACATAAGGGTAACTGGCCCCGATGGCGTTTTTGAAACCGCCGTCGGATTGGCTCAATTGCTGGGAAAAAATCCCCTCATTTTCGCTCCGGCCCAGAAACACCTGGTCGAAACGATAGTCGTTGTAGCCATGAGGCAGCAGGGTCAGGGTCTCAGGCAGATACCGGCCGGTACGCCGGGCGGTATTTTGCAAAAACGCGCCGACGAATACCCGTGCCGTAATTTTCCTTTTTTCGGAATAATAGAACCGCTGCTGGTATTCTACCGTGCCGCGCAGGTATTTCCTGTCTATTTGAAAGGGTGTCCCTTCGTTGTTCTGCCATTCCAAAGCCGCCGCGAATTGGAACGGGTTCGGCGATTTTTTCTGAGCCGCCTCGTAACGGGCCTCGTAAATCGTCGATTTGTAGTTGGCTTTTACGTACCCGTCCGTCGGGCTGATGCCCGCTCCGTCCCGGCCGATAAACAACACGCGCAGGTTCAGCCAGTGCCGGAACGACAGGGAACCGCTCCGCAGTTCGGCCCGGAGCTGGGGTACAACCCGGTAAAACCGCCAGTAATCCGCCTCGCCCCAGAGATAGTCGTATTGAAAACTTTTGGCGCTCACACCGAGCGTCATTTTTGGAAAAATACCACCCGGATACATGTTGTAGCGAACATCCGCCAATCCGACCACCTGCTTCGAGCCGATGCCGAACCCTGGCGCCAGATAATACTGCAATCGCTGACCGGGGAATGGCGGATTGTAGAACACCAGCCCCACCATCGTTTTGTCGTAATTGTTCCAGCCCAGCCAGGGCAGCACGCCCAGGGTACGCTGCAAGGGTTTTTCCAGCGGCGCAAAGCCTTCGATGCCAAAGGTCTTGCGGCGCCCATTATTTTGCCGCCGCACATCCAGGGTGTTGAAATCCCGGTCGATGACAAAATCGTCGGCGTTTTGCGCGGCGAAGACCACGGTTTCGGTCTTGCCGGCCGGCGCGGGGTACCATTGGGTGCCCATGGGTTGGCCGTCGTTCAGGGCCGTGACGGGGAACGGCGCATTGAGTTCGCCCTTGTTGCGGATGGTGAGCCGGTAGCCGCCGGCCACTTTTTCCACTTTTTTCAGGGCATAATCGGTCTGTTTACCGGTTTGCATGGCCTGGAAAAACCAGTCGGCATCCATACCCGCAGCGCGCCAGCTCTCCCGCGCGTCTTCCGGATACGGGTGCCGAAACTGCCAGTCGCGGAAATACGCCTGCATGGCTTTGTCGAAACTCGCCGTGCCAACGGCCTTTTCCAGCCAGGCCATGGCCAGTGCGGTTTTCATATACACTTCGAGGCCATAAGCGGCTGGCAAGAAGCGGTCGGAAGGGCTGTCGGGCGGCGTGTCGTCGTGGTTGCGGGCCAGGAGCGTATATCCGGTGAGCAGCAGCGGGCCGTTCGATTTGGGATTGTAGAGCTGTTTGGGAATGGCATTGTCCACGGTGCTGCCGCCGTAGTATTTTTTCATGTACCGCATCTCGTAGTACGAGTTCATGCCCTCGTCCATCCAGGGGTGGTCGCGCTCGTTGCTGGCCAGGATGCCGTAAAACCAGTTGTGGCCCACTTCGTGGGTGATAACCTCGTCGAGTGAAGCCGCGTCGGAGCTGTTGCCGATCACGGTGATCATCGGGTACTCCATGCCGCCGCCCGCGCTGAGTGCCGAGTGCACGGCAGTAGCCTGCGGCCAGGGGTATTCCCCGACGTTTTCGGAGTAAAACTCCACGGCGCGCCGCACGTAAAAAGCGCCCTTTTGCCAGAGCCGGAAGTTCTCGTCGGTGAACATAGCCCAGCAATCGACCGTTCGGCCGGAAGCCAGCCGGGCCGTATCGTGCAACACGTTGAAGCGTTTGTCGGCAAACCACGCGAAATCATGCACTTTCTCGGTTGTGAAACGCAGGGTTTTCGTCACGGCCAAAGACGGCGGGAAAGGATGCCCGGTGGGTCTTTTTTTCTTGCCCGGCAGATCGGCCTGGCTCATTTTGGCGCGGGTCTCGGCTTCTTTTTGGTTCAGAAAATCGAGTTCACCGGTTGTTTGCAAGGTGCCCGTGGCGCCGACCACGTAGTTGGCCGGCAGGGTAATGGACACGTCGAACGAGCCGAATTCGGAGTAAAATTCACCCTGGTCGAGGTACGGGATCGGGTGCCAGCCGCGAGGGTCGTATACAGCCGGCTTCGGAAACCACTGCGTGATCTGGTACGACTGCCCCACGTGGCCCAGACGGGAGAACGAGGCGGGAATTTTCAGGACAAATGGCGTGGTGATCGTCAGCCGGGCGCCGGGCGCCAGGGGTTTTGCCAGTTGGAGCCGGGCGATGTCGGAATTTTTCGGGTCGAATGCCCAGGTTACTTTTTGTCCATTGACCTGAAAATCCAGTTTTTCCAAACCGCCGAGACTGCTGTCGGCGGCGAAGTAAAACTCCGTGTCCTGCTGCCGCAATTTTTGCTGGCAAAACGCCGAATGGCGGCTGGCGTAGGCATTGGGCCAGCAGTGCATCCAGATTTCAGGCAGCGCGTCGGGCGAATTGTTCAGGTAGTCGATGGCGATGGCGCCGGTGAGCGTGTGGTTCCGGTCGTCGAGCACGACGCTGATCCGGTAATTGACTTCCTGCTGGAAATAGCTTTTTTGCGAAAAAACCAGGCAGGGGAACAGGAGCAACAGAAAAAACAAACGCTTCATAGAAAGGCTTTTTTAAACAACACTGGCGCCGCCCGGCGGGCCGTCTATTTGATTTTTTCTTTCATAAATACCAGCCCTTTGAACCGCATCAGAGCCGGCGTTCCGCCCTCGCCCTGGCGCATTTCGAGTTCTTCCACCACGATGCGCGCTTCGGCGCGGCGGCCGTTGAAATCAAAGGTTTCGGCGCCCGCCGGCAGGTAAATGCCGTCTTCGACCAGGTCGCTGGCGAGCCATTCCTTCATTTTAGGCCGAAAATCGATCTCTTCGAGGTCTTCGTAGCGGCTGCCGTGGCGTTCGCGCCAGACGATCCCGCTACCGTCGTTGGTGATGTCGAAATAACGGCCCATGCCGGGCGGGTTGGAGTATTCGTTCAGTTCAACCCGGTACCAGGTAGTGTAGCCGCGGATATTCCCGGTGTTTACGAGGCCGTTGGGCGACACGCGAACCAGGTTCGAGTAATCATTCCGGGCACTGCGGATGCCCAGCAGGTTGGTCACCCGGCCCACCCGGCCGAAATTGCCCTTTGGCGCCGGCGGCAGGCTGTCGATGGGTTGGCCAATCCAGGACTGGATACGGTCGAGGCTGCCGCGCTGGTCGAGCCAGTAGAGCACGTCGGTGACGCGTTGGGCGTCGGCGCCGGTGAAATCGGTTTTGGCTTTCAGGACTTGCCCGGCGGCCATGCGGCCGTTTTTGATCAATAAAGATTCAAGGTGTTCGAGCTGGTTGCGTTCGGAGACGTTGAAGGCATTAAAAGGCCCGAACACCGACAGCAGGGCGAAAATGCCCAGCGAGATCGGGATAAATTTGATGTTGTCCGTTCGCGAGATGGCGAAATACAGCCCGGTCACCAGCAGCCACAGCCCAATGGCGCAAATGATAAAGCGCGGCGGCGTGACCCCGTAGTCGCCGATGCGCCGGTAAATCGCAACAAACAACAAGGCCACCAGCGGCAGCATGACCCACCAGAACCAGCGGCGGTAATTGCGCACGATAGGGCTCTGGTCGTACTGCGGCAGCTGGTAATTCAGCAGGTAGGTGAAGATGCCTGCCACCGAAAATCCGATCACCAGCGAGGCCACCCATCCGCGCGGCAACCACCAATTCACCAAAATTTTGGCGGAATAGGCGTATAAAATCAGAAAATACAACCCTACGATGGGGATCAAAATGTATTTGCAAAGGTTTTTGAAAATGGAATTGTAAGCCTGTTCGGGGGTCTCAAACCTGAAATGTCTGGGGAAATGGTGCAGGAAAAACGTGGTGTTGAACAATCCGGCCAGCAATACAAACAGATGGACATATACCTTTTCGTCAATATTAAAATCGAACAGACGCTGGGCAGCGAGCACCGCAAGAGCCAGCCCGCCCCAAAGAATGAGCGTAAAAGTGGCGCCCACGATAAAACTGGCGAACAACTGCTTGTTGTACTCCCAAAAATCGGCCACCGGAAGCCGGTTCAGGTAGGGCGCTACGGCCACGAACAGGTGCACGACGCCTAATACTGCCAAATACCGCGGCACATCCACCTCATCAAAATGCGGTTCGTGGGGATCGGGCAGCGCAAAACCGTACAGTATCAGCAAGGCCACTCCCGCCCCGTTCAGCGCCCAGTACCGCCAGTCGCGGAGCGTCCAGTCGCGCGACTCCGCAAAAGCCGTGAGCCCCGTGAACAAGGGCACCCCCAGCAGCGCCATCATCCACAGCCGCACCGTGTCGGGGCTCTTGTCGTTCTCCAGGATGGCCATCAGGGCCACGACGCCGATCACAGCTGCAACTGCCACCACCGGGAAACGCCGGAGTACGCCCCCGGTGGAGCGGAGAAGAAAGATCAATGAGGGTATTTTCATGGCAATTCGTGCTTGTTCGGCGGAAAAATAGGCATTTTTCCAAGCCGCCCGGTTTGTTGGCTATTTTTGCCGAAACTAATCTCCCTTCCATGCGCCATTCTTTACTTATCACCCTGTTGTTCAGCAGCTTCCATCTCTTTTCCCAGGTGGTGGACACCCTTTCTTTTCCGGCCTCGTGGACGGGCGACTGGACGGGCACCCTCGAAATTTTCAACGGCAAAGGCCGCGTCCAGACTGTCGAAATGACCCTTGAAATCCAAAAGATCGACAGCTCCACCACTGGCAGGTACACCTTTGGGCTCGTGTACGGCTCCAAGGAACAGGACTGGCGGCCTTACGAACTCGTGCCGGTGAGCCCCGAGCGCGGTATCTGGCGCGTGGATGAGAAAAACTCCATCCAGATGGAAAGCTACCTCATGGGCCCCAAATTGCTCTGCTGGTTCACCGTGCAGGGCAGTCGCGTACTGTGCACGTACGAAAAAACCGGCCCCGACACCCTGATTTTCGAAGTGCTTTCGGGCACAGAAGCCGCAGTGAGCACCACCGGCAACACCAAACAAGGCGAAGAGGATATTCCGGAAGTGAAAACCTTTCCGTTCAGCGTTTTCCAGCGGGCGGTGCTTAGGAAAAAAGGTTGATGAGGGTTGATAAAGTTTATAAGGTTTATAAAAAGGAGGGCGGATGCTCTCATCTTTTTTTAAAAAGTTGATGAGGTTGATAAAAGGAGAGAGGCTGCCCTTAGAGCATGTTGAGCTTTTCCTTGCCGGGCTGCAAACGAAAAATTTTATTTCCGGCTTCGTTAAATTTCTCGCCGGATAGCCCGCATCCGACTGCGAAATTTGCCTCACCGGAAAATAAAATTTTTCCGTTTTCGGCAACCGCGCCATGCTGAAGGGCGCCATCAGTGGCACGATCCCGATCTGGATGTGTTCGCCACGTTTTTTACCGACGAGATCACGGCGACTTCCTTTCACCGGGGGTTTATACGTGCTGTTTCTGTTTGCAGCCCTGGCGCCCTGGGCGCTGGCAAAAATGACGGGGTGGTTCTACGAAAAGGGTCATTACCGGCGACGGGGCTATAAACTGATCGCCATGACGGTTTGGCTGCTGATTTATGTGCTGGCGGCCGTAGGGATCAATTTCATCCCGGTGATGCTGGGCGAAGGCCTGAGTTGGTACGCCCTCGCCCCTACCCTGCTGCTGGGCGCCTGGTTTGCACGAAAACTGTGGCTCGATTACTGGCAGCGCGACCTCTCCCAGGTGGGAGTGCCGTACCGGACCTGGGTGGCGTTGTTTTTCTGGAGCATTTTTACCCACCCGATCCTCGACTGTTTTACCAATTTCGGTACGCAGATCGGTCAACCGTTCACCGATTTCAGGGTCGCCTGGAACACCGTTTCGGTGGTGGACCCGATGGCCACCGTGCCTTTCGGCATCTGCCTGATCGTCGCTTCGCGGTTCTCGCGCGAATCGATGCACCGCCTGGTGTGGAACTGGGTCGGATTGGCCTGGTTCTGCGGCTACCTGATGGTTTATACGCTTTGGCATAAAAGCGTGGCCGACCGCATTTTCGAGCAAACGATGCAGGCCCAAAACATTCGCTATCACCGCTACATGACCAATCCGTCTATTTTCAACAACATTGCTTGGTACGGCGTGGCGGAGGGCGATACGGCGTATTATTTCGGCATGTACAGCTTCAACGACCGGGAAGAGCGCTTCGCCCCAATCTCCGTGCTGCGCAAAAACCACGAAATGCTCGACCGGGTGCCCCGCGATTCGCGGGCCGGGTATTTCCTCCGCTGGTTCAGCAACGGGTTTTACAATGTGGTGCCCTACAACGGCGATACCATGCAGGTAAACGACCTTCGTTTCGGCCTGCTGGGCGATTCGCTGACGGAGAACAATTACGTGTTCCCTTTCCTGGTATTTCAGGATGAAAACGGCGAATGGCATGCCCGGCAAAACAACCGCAACCGCAGCAGCGTCAAAGGCTCCGAAGCTTCCTTCGGGAAGTTGTGGGAGCGCATCAAAGGACGGTAATCCATTGATTTAAAAACAATTGACTCAACTTTTCGACTTATGAAGCAACGGGCTATCACGGCGGTTTTTTTCGCCGCGGCGATGATCGGGGGGATTTACGGGGGGCAGCATATCATGGCCCTTCTATTTACTATTATCACAATTGGCAGTATCTGGGAGTTGATGGAATTGCTATTGCCCAAAGACGAGCCTCATACTACATTTCGCAAGGTTGCCGCTGTCCTATTGGGAGTTCTTCCTGTCGTTTTTTTTGAAACCGCCCTGCCCTCTTCAACTGATTATACTTTTTGTGGAAATACGACAGCGGAGGAAATTGCGAGCAGCCAGGTTCAATATCAAATAGAAACACTGGCAATGGTTTTAGTCAGCCTGGCGGTATTGACTGGTTTGCTGTTGACGATCGAGTTGTTTTTATCCGGGAAATCTCCATTCGCCATTATCGGCAGTTACCTGACAGGAGTTTTTTATATCAGTTTACCCATTGTTTTGCTCTTTTCTTTGGCAAGAACCTCAAATGCCGAATACCATCCCCACCGCGTCTTCGGTCTCCTCTGGCTCGTCTGGACCAACGACACCTTCGCCTACCTCATCGGTTCCCGAATCGGCAAACGAAAACTGTTTCCCCGCATTTCACCCAACAAAACCTGGGAAGGCACCATCGGCGGCGCCTTGTGCACCGTGGGCATGGCCTGGCTCCTGTCCGCGTATTTCGACGATTATTCCACCACGCAATGGCTGGCGCTCGGCGTGGTCGTGGGCGTGTTCGGCACCCTGGGAGATCTGGTGGAAAGTATGCTGAAACGCAGTGCGGGCGTGAAGGATTCCGGCAAACTCCTGCCGGGACACGGCGGTCTGCTGGACCGGTTCGACGCATTTTTGTTCGTGCTGCCGTTTGCGTGGCTGGTGGTGATGCTTTTGGCTTGATTTACCATGGAGGCACGGAGACACGGAGAAATAAACTCCGTGCCTCCGTGGTAAATCAAGCCGCCATCTTCCGTTTCCACTCCACGTATCCCAGCGTCGCCTGCACCAGAAAAATGGCGTACAAAGCCGCAAAAAAGTACAGCGATTTGTCGGCGTACATGAAGATGTACACCTCGTCCACGGCGATCCAGAGTATCCAGTTGTCGAGGTAGCGTTTGTTCATCCACCATTGCGCGAGGATGGACTGCGTGGTACAAAATGCGTCGCGAAAGGGGAAACTGGCGGCCGTCCAGGTGTGCATCGCGTAGCCCAGTCCGAAGGTGCCGGCCAGCAGCGTGAGTCCGGTAAAGAGCCACTGGCGCGGAACGAGGGAACGCACGGCGATGCGGTCGTCTTCGGCGCGGTCGCTGCGGCTCCATAATATCCAACCCTGGATTTGCATGACGCCGAACACGCCCTGCAGGAGCATATCGGAATACAGCTGCGCCTGGTAGCAAACGATACCGGTAAGGACCACCTGAACGATACCGATGGGGAAGGTCCAGATATTGCGGCGCACGACAAGCCAGACGCAGATGACGCCGAGCACGGAGGCGATGATTTCGAGCCAGTTCATGTGGTAAAAGTAAAAAGCCTTTTGCGGGATCAACCCGCAAAAGGCTTTGACTCAACGGAGCGAACAATCAGATGGTCACTGCGGGATCGTATCGCCGCAACTGGAGCTCAGATCAAAAAAATCGAGCGCCGACCGCGAGGCCGATTTGCCGCCGCCAAGCCTTTCGAGCTTGTTGTCGTCGAGGACGTCGAGTTCGTCCTGGAGGGCGTCCAGCGACCGCTTTCCCCCTTCGGATTGCGGTTGATTGGACGTTTCCTCTTTTTTGTTGTTTCGGAAAAAGTTTCGCATAGCACGTTTTGATTTACCCGAGTCAAAGGTAGCGCGTTTTCCCAAACTGGCAACGGTGCCGCTGGATTTTTGGAACCGGGCGCCACATTTAACTTTATATTTGGGTGAAGGGGCTCAAATTCCGTGCCGTGTTGAAGCCGGTTGAACCGGAAAAATTCGGGTTCAGCGGTTGTTTTTACCGACTGGCACCGCTATTTTTTACGGGCCCTTTCGTTACCCGTAATTTTACAACATGTTTCCACGCATGACTGCCAAAACCGCTTTCACTCTGCTCTCCACCCTGCCCCTTTGGTGGCTGGGAACTGCTTTTTTTTCCCTGCGGATGCCCCTGGGTGAAGCCGAGATTTTCCGCTGTGAAGACGGCAAAATTCATTTCACGTCCGATGCCCCGCTCGAACTGATCGAAGCCCGCAGCAATAAGTTGCGTGGAGTGATTAATCCTGCCCTGCAAACCTTCGCCTGGTCGGTGGAAATCAAAACCCTGGAAGGGTTCAACAGCCCCCTCCAAAGGGAGCACTTCAATGAAAATTACATGGAAAGCCGCAAGTACCCTAAAGCGACTTTTCAGGGAAAAATCATTGAAAAAATTGATTTTCAAAAAGATGGCGTTTACACGGTTCGGGCAAAAGGCAAGCTGAACATTCACGGCGTGGAGCAGGAGCGCATCATCCGCAGCCAACTGGAGGTCAGGGGCCAGCGCTTGGTGATCAAGTCGGATTTTTCAGTACGTCTGGCCGATCACGATATCACCATCCCGCGAGTTGTACACCAAAAAATCGCAGAGGAAATCTCCGTCAATGTGGATGCCGTTCTCCTCTGGGAAAGCAGTGAATAAGCCCCGACAACCACCTGCTCAGCCGGTTTGATCTATGAAATTTTTTACCCTGAATCTGCTCTTCCTCGTTTGTACCGTCCGGCCTGCCATGGCCCAGATGCCGTTGTTCAGCAGGCATTCGGTGAAGGACATCAGTGGAGTGCGGTTCACCACCATTTTGCAGGAACGCCGCGGATGGCTGTGGTTTGGGGCAAAAAATGGCCTCTTTCGCTACGATGGCATGGCTTACCAGCCCGTCGGACTGCCCGACACCCTCGGCTCAGTGGAAGTCAGCGCTATTTTTGAATCGGCCGACCGGCTGTGGGTGGGTTTTGAAAACGGCTCGATCGGCTTTTTGTACCCCGGAACGGCGTTTTTTCCCGCCCAAACAGAACAAATCGAAGGCGAACAAACCCGTCCGACGCAACTCGAACGCTGGCTGCCCGAAGAAGGAACCCCCAAGGTGCCCATCAGGTCTTTTGCGGAAGACCCCTCCGGCGGATTCTGGTTCGGCACCTACGGAGAAGGCCTCTACTGCTGGAAAAACCAGCGGCTATATCAATTCAACAAAGCGGACGACGGGCTCGCCAGCGACGACATTTATGCCCTGGCCTGCGACGGACTCGGACGTATCTGGGTGGCCACCGACGGCGGTGTGAGCATTTGCACCATGAACGAACCCGGTCGCAAAACGGTTCAAAACCTCGGCGTGGCCCAGGGTTTGCAGGATGAGATCATTTCCACGCTCCTGCCCGACCAGCAAGGCAACATCTGGCTCGGCGCCTACGACGGCGGCGTGAGCCGCTTCAATGTGCACAGCAGCCGTTTTGATTTTTCTACACCCGGCTGGTCGCTCGGATCGGTCAGCAGCCTGGCCTGGTATGCTGATGCCGAGCTCTGGGTAGGAACGACCGAAAACGGCCTGGTACGCCTCATCGTGCCCACCGGCGCTATTTCCCTTTTGCCGGACAACGACCCCCTTCGGCACGCCAATACCCTGACTCTGCTGAAAGACCGGGAAGGATTGCTCTGGACCCTGGCCGATCAGGGCATTCCCTGGTCGGCGAACGTGCGACTGGGCATGCTCGAACTGGCCTCTACCAACGTGCAAGCCCTTTGCGTCGACAGTAAAAGCCGACTGTGGACGGGCACTTCCGAAGGGTTGTTTTTACAGGTCGATGGACAAAACCGTCAAATGTTGTCGGGCAGGCAAAACGTGATTGCCCTAGCCGAAATGCCCGACGGCACGCTCTGGGCCGGCACTTTCGGCAACGGCGTTTTTATCCTGAGTCCCGACGGCAAAGTGCAGCGGCACCTGACCGAGCGCGACGGCCTGATCAATGGCAGCGTGTTGTCCATCGCCGGCGACGGTCAGTTTGCCTGGCTGGCAACCCTCGGCGGAGTGACGGCGCTCGACCTGCGCGAAGGCCATTTCGAGCATTTTGCCCATCAGGACGAACTGGGTACAAACTATATCTACAAAGTGTTTGTAGACCGGCAAAAAAGGGTCTGGTTCGGGACCGATGGCAAAGGGCTGAGCGTACTCATGGACGGGTCCTTCCACCATTTCAACGAAGCGGCCGGGACGCCCCTGAAAACGATCTACGCCATTACGCAGGACCTCTCGGGCGACATCTGGTTCAGCACTGAGGGCGACGGACTGTTTCGCTACAATGGCCAGGATTTCCAGCGTTACACACCCGCCAACCGGCTGCACAGCCTGGCCATCACCGGCCTGGAACTGGCCGGTGATGGCGAATTGCTCGTCGCTTACGAAGACGGATTCGACCTGGTCAACCCTGCTACCGGCCATGTGAATTTTTTCGAAACGGGAGAAATGTCCACGGCCGAAATCAACCTGAACGCCTTGTGCCGCGATGGCTTCGGCAACGTCTGGATGGGCGCTCAACACGGCATCATTCGGCTGGCCAACTACCAGGAATCGTTCCTTTACGACCCGCAAACCAGCCTGATTGAAGTGACCGTTTTCCTGAAACCGGTCGATTTTGTCAATAAAAAATCCTTCGACTACAACCAGAATTACTTCATTTTCAACTTCACCGGCCTCTGGTACGCCAACCCGGAAGCCGTCCGCTACCGGTACCGGCTCGACAATGTCGATATCGACTGGAAAGTGACCAAAGACCACCTGGCCTCATATCCAAACCTGCCGCCGGGCCGCTACACGTTCCGGGTGCAGGCCACCGAACACGGCGCCTTCGAAGGCACCCCCGAAGCCCTTTATACCTTTGTGATCCAACCCCCGATCTGGGCGCGCTGGTGGTTTATCGGATTGTGCTGCATAGGTTTTGGCGGACTGCTTTATGCGTTCGTAACCAACCGGGAGGCCAGGCTGCGGCGCGAGTCCCGTCTGAAACGCGAATCGGTGGAGTCGCAGTTTGCTGCCTTAAAAAGCCATATCAACCCCCATTTTTTGTTCAACAGCTTCAATACGCTGATCACGATCATCGAAGAAAATCCGAAGATCGCCGTCGAGTATGTAGAGCACCTGGCTGATTTTTACCGGAAAATGATGGTGTACCGGGAAAAAGACCTGATCAGCCTGCAGGAGGAAATGGAACTGGTGCGCAACTTCGATTTTTTGCTGAAAAAACGATTTGAAGACGGGTACCGCCTCGTGATGCACGTCAACGGCCGACCCGGCCAAATCATGCCGCTCACCCTCCAGATGCTCGTGGAAAACGCCGTGAAACACAACGTCATCACACAATCGCATCCCCTGACGGTGGAAATTTCAGTAGACCCCGACGACCCGCATTACCTCCGGGTGCGCAACAATATTCAACGTAAAATAAAACCCGAACCCAGCACTCATTTCGGGCTGCAAAGCCTTATCAACCGATACAAACTGCTCGGTGAACTGCCTATCGTAGTCGTCGAAACCACCGATTATTTCACAGTGAAAGTGCCGATCATTAAACCGGAAAATTGACTCATTATCAAGTAATAAGAATTATGAAAGTGCTCATTATCGAAGACGAAAACGCGGCGGCGCGACGCCTGGAGAAACTGCTCACCGAACTGGATCCCAGTATCCTCGTGCTCCAGAAGATCGATACCGTCGAAATGGCCGTCACCTGGCTGCAAAGCAACCCGCTGCCCGACCTGATCTTTCTCGACATTCACCTGGCCGACGGTTCGAGCTTCGATATTTTTGAGCACGTGAGCGTCACCTGCCCCGTCATCTTTACGACGGCCTACGACGAATACGCCCTGCAGGCATTCAAAGTCAATGCCGTCGATTATCTGCTGAAACCCATCAAAAGCACCGAGCTCGCCGCGGCGCTGACGAAGTACAAGCAGGTGTACGACCAGCCCAAATCGGCCGATTACACGGCATTGCTCGACAATTTACGGCAGCAGGGCGGCTCCAATCACCTGCGCCGCATGCTGATCCGTTTCGGCAACAGCATCAAACTGGTCGACATGAGCGATGCGGCGTATTTTTATACCAAGGACAAAATCACGTTTCTCGTTGTGCGCAGCACCGGAAAACGATTTCCGGTGGATTACCCATTGGACAAACTCGCGGTCATGCTCGACCCGCGCACTTTTTTCCGCATCAACCGGCAATTTATTGTCAACGTCGCGGCCATCCGCGAAATGCATCCCTATTCCAAAAGCCGCGTCAAGGTGGATCTGGATCCGTCGACCGACCTGGAGACGATTGTAAGCACTGAACGTTCCGCCGAGTTCAAAAAATGGCTGGTGGGCGAGCCGGCAAGTGGTGATTAATCGAGTGTTCTCAAGCCGCTTGCAGGATTTGACGACCAGCTCCATGCGCCTAAATTTCAGATGAACATTCGCAGTCTTTGCCTGTTTGAGTATTTTTGGCCGCTCCGGACAGCGGTTTTTTTTCCGTGAGAGAATTCTTGGCACGGCATTGTTAATCAACTGATTAAACTTTGCTCACATCACAGGTATCAGGCACAATGGCAATTTACTCCATCCGCGATTTGGAGAAGCTTACCGGCATCAAAGCGCATACCATCCGCATTTGGGAGCAGCGCTATCATTTAATTGCCCCGGCTCGGACCGATACCAACATCCGTTATTATACTGACGAAAATCTTCGGCACCTGTTCAATGTTGCCCTTTTGAACCGCCACGGGCTGAAAATCAGCAAACTGGCCCGTATGCAACCCGATGAAATCGCCAACCGGGTCGCTGAAATCGCCGAAAACAACGGCGCCGCCAATACCCAGATCGACGCCCTTACACTGGCCATGATCGATCTGGACGAAGCCAATTTCCATCGGATCTTTTCCAGATTCGTGACCGACCACGGTTTAGAGCAGGCCATGCTCGAACTGATTTATCCTTTCCTGAACAAGCTGAATATTCTTTGGCTGACCAACAGCATCAGCCCTGCGCACGAAAAGTTTATCGGCAACCTGATCCGGCGTAAAATCATGTGTGCCATCGACCGGGAACCCCACCCCGACGCTCATGAAGCAGCCACTTTTATCCTTTATCTGCCGGAGGAAGAAACCCAGGAACTCACGCTGCTTTTCATGCATTACCTGCTGCGGAGCCGGGGACAAAAAATTGTATATCTCGGACTGGGCTGTTCTCTGAGCGACGTTCGCGATGCCTGCCAGGCTATTCACGCCGATTATATTTTTACAATTTTACAAGAGCCTTTGCCCCGCCAGTCCATACAGGCCTACGTCGAACAGGCCGCTCAATTGCTGCCTTCGGGCCGGCTGCTCATCACCGGCGCCCAGTTGTTTATCGGTCCGGTAAAACTTCCAGCCAACGCCACGGTGCTTAACGGCCTGCCCGACACCCTCCAGTTTCTGGACAATCTGCAACTCAAACAGCTGAACAGCAAGTAGCGCAGCGGCCGTGGCAGCCGCGGCTGTCATCTTCATCTTTGCCGAACAGGATCTGTGCATCCGACGGCGGGCGATTCAATTCGTTTGATTGACGATTTTGATCATGGCCGAATCCTGCGCGCCAGGTTCCTTGACCTTGTCGAGCCATTTTTTAGCCAATGGAAGGTTGTCGGCCCGAAGGGCCATCATGGCACAAAGGGAAAAGATCGCGTCGTCGAACGTGCGGTTGAGCATGGCGCCCGACTGGAGTTCTGTAAGGTTTTTGAAAGCCAGGAAACCAGTGCTGCCGCTTTTCTGTTCGTTGTTGGGAAAAACGTACTTGACATTCACGCGGGTCGAGTCGCTGTCGGAATAGCTGCCCCACACCACAAAATCGGCGCTGCAATGTCTGCCCAGGTCAGCAGCATCTCGGGTGCCGGGATTTTTCCTGTCCGAATCATAATCGACCAGTATTTCCACCTCTGCCGGCAATTTGTTTTGGTCGGTCAGGTTGCGAATGCGCTCCTGAAGTGTGATTTCGGGCCTTTTGGCATTGCCTTCCACTTTCAGAAAAGGCAGCAGCATCACGTGCAAGGTTTCGGGAGATTTGAATTCCGGACAGGATTGGTTGTCACGAAACACATACACCACCAGTGCCACGAGGAAAAGTACTGCGGTTCCGCCGATCAGCCAGGCCAGTCGACGGCGGGAAGTAGCCACGGTGATCGGCCTTCGGCCGGCTGACAGGTCGGCCAGGATGCTCAACAGTCCGTCGTTGACCCGGTTGTATTCGCGCTGGGCATCCTGAATGGAAAGGATACCTTTCAGCTCCCGCTGCCGGATGGCACCATAATTGGCTTCCAGATTGTGCATTAAACGAAGGACGTCGGGGTACTGGCGTTTGTTTTCCTCCAGAAAAAGGCGCAGTGTTTCCAGCGCGGCGCCGGTGTCTCCCTGGCGCAGCAGCGCTTGTACGGCATCGAGGGTGGCTTGAAGTTCCATGGCTGAGGGCACCCGGGTTCAGAGCCCGGATTTTCGGGTAAAAATGGGATTTTTTGGTCAGAATTTTTTGCCTTGAAAACAAAACAGGCCCTTGGAGTATACTCCAAGGGCCAGCGAATATCGGCCGGAAGGGGTCCGGTATTAGAAGAAACGGCTTCGGTTGTCCTTAATATCCGCGCGTTTTTTGATTTCAGACATCAGGTTCATACGAACCGAAGATGCGGCCGTGGAAGACACTTGACGACGGAACATCGTGAGGTCGGCCGGAGGAGCCACGGAAGTGCGGTCGGAAATGGGCTGTACCATGTAGACGCCGGTATTGCCGCCTACCGGACCGCCAACGGCGTCTTTGTTCAGCGAAAACGCAAGTCCGAATACACGCGGTTCGGAGCCGACGCCCTGAGCGGC